>NZ_AFWF01000100.1 GCF_000222605.1 Vibrio ichthyoenteri ATCC 700023
CGGTGATATCCCGCACCGTCTAAGATGATATGGAGCTTATGATTTAATGGGTAACTCTCTCTAAGCTTGCAGAAAAAGCGAACAATCGTTTCACTGTTAATGCTCTCGTAATCGTGAATAATGGTTGCACCAATATCCGACAGGTTCAGTGCACCAACAATGTTTAATCGGCTACGATTACCAGTTGTTTCAATCACTTTATCTTGACCAGTACGTATCCAGCCATGAGATATTTTGGTGGATAATGTTGGGTGAACTGCATCGATAAATACTATCGACTCATCCTTACCACAGCTTGCCTTTAGCGCTTCGTAAGCATCTATGAAAGCTTGTTGTTTTGCCTCATCAAACTTGTGTGGAACGCCTTTTGGCTGCTTGTAGCTAAAACTATTGTGGTGAAGCCATTTGTTCATGCCAGACACAGTGTAATCAAGTCCAAATGTCTCTTTAACGAAGGCAACAATTTGATGAGTGTGAGAATAGGTT
>NZ_AFWF01000099.1 GCF_000222605.1 Vibrio ichthyoenteri ATCC 700023
TTCTAACTTACCGTTCAACTGCTGCTCCAACAACCCCTGCTGAGCGTGAGCTTGCTCGTAAACCTCACCCCATGAGTTGTGCTGACTTTGGCTAAGTTGCTGTTGTGTAAAACCATTTTGTAACGGTAATGACATCAGCGCCAAATAGTAATAGCGAACTTCACGCAAAGGAGCCAATGGTGGTTGCCCTTGAGTTACAAGATACTGATTAACGCACTCAAGAGTCACCGCATGAGGAAGAATTTGCTCGGCGAGTAGGTATTGATTAACGACAAGATCCGCCGCGAGATCAAAACGTGCTTTATCTGCATAACCCCCTCGTTGAAAAACATGTCCTAAGACGAGATGAAGCGCTTCATGCTTTAATGCACCCACTTGCTGCTGCGGATTCAGTGTTTGCCAATGAGCTAAATCGCACACGAGTTCCACATCACAACTGCCATGCAATTTGATCTCCAATACTGGAGCCAAATTCGGGGAGTTTGTATCACCAGTCGCCATAACCTGCTTTTGTAAGCTAGCAAGATAATGGCCATAAAAAGGTTCGCTGAGCATTAAAGAAACGCTCGCTTTTGTCAGAGAGGCATTCAAAGCAATTCTTATAACTGTTTCATTTTTCAGCAATTATCCCTATAATCTCGAGGTTAGTCAAACAATGGCATATGACAAAAATATTACGTTAACATCGCGCTAATTTTTATTTAACCAATCGTTATCTCTTGGTTGTAGTGTCGATTTTAGTCACGCAAATTTCGTGCGCCCATTCACAATTATCCTCGTTCATGTCGTAGTAAGGAATCATTCATGAGCAAAGTTCTACTCTCTTTTGGTATCGCAGAAAAACTCCAGCATATTTATCCTGACGTTGAAAAACTCACCATTGATACTGATGACGAGATAGTCAGTTGGCCAGAAGTGGCTAAAGCCTTTCCAAATGTGAAAGCGATTAAAATCCGTGAGGTCGCTAAAATCGCTGAGCAGCGAACCATCGATAGTGATTTCTTTACCTTATTCCCTGCGCTAGAGAGCTTGATAACCGACGAGGTCGTCGACACCGATTTCACCAATGTAAATCCAAATACCCTCAGCCACCTATCAGAACTCAGCATAGGCCGTTCAAGCAGTTCTGACTTGTCGGTTTTAGGCGAATTACCTAACTTAAAAACGCTAACAATCACGATAAAAAACAAAGCACTGCGTTTTTATACCCAAGCAAATTCTGGGCTTGAAAAAGTCAAACTA
>NZ_AFWF01000098.1 GCF_000222605.1 Vibrio ichthyoenteri ATCC 700023
GTCACTAATGGCGAATTGTCACACGTATAACATCGATGAGCCTGCTGTTACTTATTGGGCTGCGAGGTAATTTTTTGGACAATTATTGGCTAGAGTTTATGATCTAAATTACATAATTTCCATAAGCGGAGTTGGGGCAAAAAAGTCCGAAAGTATCAACTGAGAATGTATCTATTCAAACAATGTTCTTGATAAAAGCTGGGAAGTGGAGCATTCATTCACCAAATGAGTACAGAAAACTCTATAAATACAGTAACATGACTCCGTCACATTGGCAGCAAGGAGTTCATGTGAGTCAAGAAGATGAAAAATACCCAGCCAGCGCGATATCTTCGTGGAGCGGCTTCGTTTATCAAGGAAAAATTGCGTTATATCACTCGCTTAAGCTTATTCATGATGGTGATTTGGACTTCGAACTTCAGCTAGATAGTAGCGACGACTTCGCTATTTATAAAGATGGAAAGCTACAAACCGCCCATCAAGTCAAAGCGAAGATTAGTAAGTATCGTAGTGGCTACTCCAAGGCTCTGGAGCAATCCACGTTGTTCGAACACGACAAAATAAAAGGGACGCCCCGTTACTTTCACGTATCCGTACAGCTAGACAATACCGATGATCACAAAGGGACTAGCGGAGAAATAGTGAAATTCTACCGCTATGGAGACAACTTTCATTGTGGACTAGGTGAAATTGAGGGACTGACCAAAGCACTGATAAAAAGTATATGTGAAAAACAGTCCATCACGGTCAGTGATAATCTCATAAATTTTAACTATTGCTTACTCTCAGAAAAAATAAGCACAAAGGCGATACATAATCACAAACTAAATCAAGTGGACGGCTTCTCGGAAAACAAAGCTGCTTACGAGGGCCGTATCCAAGCAAGAGATATCCTAGAGGAATTACTAGCCGAAAACCCCTATCAGAATCGCGACTATTATGCCGTTGAGTTGAAGGCTAGGCTTCAAACCTACCTAGAAGAACGACTCGATCAGGTGTTACCAACAATGAGTGATGTCAACTATGAAAGAGCTAGGCGTCTGTGCGAGCACATACGAGATACACATATCAATGAGTTAAAAAACTTATGTCAGATGATGAAGCCATCCGAGCGGTTTCAAGACATTCAGAAGGGTGATATCAGGCGCTACACCAAGCTCATAGAGGCTATTTCAGTGGAGCCCACATTCAACCATCTTCCGCATTACCTCGACAGCGAAAATCGGTTCTACGTACCTACAGCACTTGACGTAGATGAAAGTGAAGATTGTGAGTCAGACATGAACTATGAAATGAAAAACAACGGTGACCTACTGAGACTACTTTTTGAGTACAACCATCTAATTGCCAGCAAAGCAGAAGCCTCATTTACCTTTGATACAAAATTCACGAACTCAGATAACTTCGACGATAAGTTGGCCACTGAAAAGCTTGAAAGCAACATTACCAAGTCGCTATGCATTAGCGTAATGACAAAAGACGACGCGGAGGGTCGACTGAATGATAAAGCAACTCATTGATGAAGCACTTGTTGCTCATGGCTTTGTGAGTAAGCGTGAATCGGACACCACAACTTTTTATATTCGTGATTCTGGGTCTGCCATTAGATTTGCCATCGTACATAACCTTGAGGAACTCATTACACCAGCCGAGTTGAATAGCCAGATCAATCATCTTGCTCCTGAGGAATTTCTCAGAAACCCAAGCTTCAAGAAAAACTGTGACTTGATTTGTATTTATCGCCTTGACGTTTTGGCTGAGTTCAAAAAGTACGAAGAAGGAATCTTCGATATCGAGGAAGACCCGCATTTTTATAAAAAATATGTCCTCTACTACAGCATTGCTGAAGAAAGTGCTCTCACTGATTTTACCTACGACAAACTCGTATCCATAATTGCTGACAAAAAGGAATTTATTGATTACAAAGAAAATCCTCTTGTGGCTTCACAATACAGCTTCGCTGCGAAGACCTTTATTAAGCTTCCTTTCTTGGAGCTACCTAGTCACCAAGGAAACCTTGTCTCCTTGAGACAGCAAGCAACTGAGGCCGTTGCAGAAGCCGGCCTGAACGATACGTATTCGACTATTCAGCAAGTTACAGACGCAAACGCCGACGAAATAATTAAGGAAATGATTAAAAATGAACTGGCAAATATCCAAGATTGAAGTCTCTAGCTTCAAAGCATTCAAGCATATCTACTTGGATCTTGGCGAGTCGTCCTTGCTAACTCTTGATGGACCAAACGGTTATGGCAAGACCAGCATATTCGACGCCATTGAACTGCTGCTCACTGGCCAAATCAATCGAATACAAAACCTGTTCTCTACATTATTAACCAAGAAAAAGAGAGACTATGCGGACAACCTCTTTTGGAACAGTCGCTCTGGTGAAAATGACCTATTGATTAAAATTGAATTTATTAATGATGGTCAAAAGCTTGTTTTAGCCAGACATTGCCAAGCAGCGATGTTCAAGAAACCAGCATACAATCGTGCTGACAAATACGAAAACTTCAAGCTTTACGAGCTACCAGAGTTTGAATCATCTGCTTTCACGAAAGCCAATCAGCGCGATGATAACTTTCTTGACGAAGTTTTTGGGGGAAATTTTAGGGAAAACTTCTCCTTCCTTAACTATCTGGAACAAGGACAAAACCGGCTGTTACATACGCGGGTAGACGAACGCAAGGAAAAACTAGGAAATCTCTTTAATATCAGTGATATTGAAGCTGAGATTGAAAACTGCAATACCATATATAATAAGTTCACAAGGTACATCAACAATCCTGAACGCGCGGCAAAAGTTATATCACTTAAAGATGAGATAGATACCCTACAAAGCACATTACAGGCAGAGACTGGGATCGTTGAGTACAAAAAGCTCTCAACGACTGATATCCAACCCGGATGGGACAAGGAGATCTTGTTCCCAACGTACTCAGCGGTCGACCATGCTGCATACCTAGAATCAGTTCGTAGAATTAATGACCTTTTACCGCTCAAAGCCACGATCAAAACCAGAGTTCACAATGAGACAATCGATGCCGACATTCAACGTAACGAAGAATCTCTGAGGAGCTTGGCACAGTTCGGTAAAGACCTTGGCAAACTTGATGAACTCGAAGTAATCAAGAAGGGGATTGATGAATTGGAGCGCTCAGCGACCATCATCAAGCGAGGAGCCTTGATGATCCAGGCCGAAGAAGCCCAATCACTGCCAAACTGGGGGGAAGGGCGTCTTGAGTCGTTTGAGTCAAAAATTGAAACCCGAAATAGCCTACGAGCAAAAAGTAGTGCCAACGCGAAAGTCGCTGCTGAATTGGAACGCCTAAAAAGGCAGCTGCTTGAGGAGCATAAGAAGTCTTATCCTGATGATCAGATGTGCCCCCTTTGTGGAGCTGATTGGGAGGTTCACAGATCAATGGTGGATGCCATTGAAACAAGAAGCAAGCAGATCTCTAATTCGCTATCTCAAGACGGCAAAGATTTACTTAACCTTATCGCAGCCATGGACGCAGAGCTGAAGCTCATCGACATCCATGTACAAGGTAGGCTGAAAGTTATCAGACCCAAATTTGAACCAAATCTTTATGCAGCACTTACAAAAGTTAGGCTTCAGCTCCCGGCTATAATTCAGTTGCAGGAGAAGTTGCAAAACGAAAACATTCAATTCACTGACTCATTTACGAAAATTGATGATGTAGTGGTGGAGCGACTGGAAAAGCTAAAGGAGATTCTAAGAAATAAAAAAGAGGTTGAATCGGATGCTTTAGCTCTGCCTGAGGACTGGCGAGACACAATACGCATCACCTTCAAAGACCTGCAGGATTTCTACATAATCACTGCTGAGGACTTGAGGAATAAAGAGCAGTATATATCGATTAAAGCTAACGAGGCTCAAAATGTTAGGCTCCAAACCTGTATTTCCGGCCTTAAACTTATCGAAAAAGAAACCTTAGCCGCGCAAAAAGCTCAAAGTAAAATCAAAAGGCTCCGAGACACACTGAAGGAGACAGAGCAAAGGTATACAGACCAGACAATTTCGGCTATTGAGCTCATATTCCATATCTACAGTGGACGACTGATCCAAAACTACCAACGTGGTTTGGGCCTATTTATCGAGAGTCGCGAAGGTACGCAGTTGAGATTTCTTACTGCAGAGAAGTCAGAACACGACGCAGTCATGTCCATGAGTTCCGGTCAGGTGTGCGCTCTTGGCCTTGCCTTCTTTCTTTCACTCAATAAGGTCTATGCTAAGGTACCTCTTATCTTGATAGATGATCCGTCGCAGTCTCTGGATGAAATCAACGTTGCATCCTTAACCGATTTACTCCGTTGTGAACTCAAGCATTGCCAGTTGATTGTCTCCTCGCATGAGGATGATATTTCTGCCTATATGCGGTACCGATTCGACAGAGCGGGCTTGAAAACGAGTTCACTGAACATGCAGCTATTGGCGAAAGATGCTTTGTAAAAGTAGCCCATAGTATGCAGTAGATCTGGATGACTGAT
>NZ_AFWF01000097.1 GCF_000222605.1 Vibrio ichthyoenteri ATCC 700023
TATACTTGTTCCTTTTGCCCATTTTTATAGAGGGTTGTCTGATCGATTGTTCCTTGGTGATTGTATTGCTCCCACAAACCATCCGGTACACCGTTACGATAGTGCTGCTTTTCACTTAGGTTGCCACTGCTATCAAACAACTGCCATTGACCATCTTGGTGGCCTTGCACATATTGCCCATCTAGCAGTTTTTGGTTATTTGGCAGAAATACCTGCCAAAGGCCATTCGGCACGCCTTGGGAAAATTGGCCTACGGTGTAACCTTGGTTATCTCTAACAATGGTGATATCGCCGTTTAGTGTCATGCCGTTGGCGATACTGTAGTAGAAGCTGATTCCATCTTGTTGACGAATTTCTATCATCAAAGAGGAGATCTTTTGTGAGGCTTGTGCGCTAACGCTGGTTAAAGAGACACTGGCCACTGCGGCCGTCGTCATGATTGCTTGATAAAAATGCATGCAGATCCTTGGATGCGATGTAGGCAATAACTTGATTGCGATAAGATCTCGAAAGTAATTGTTTAAAAGCAATGAGTTAATTGCAATCTGTGTTCTACGTATTGCTTAATTAATCGCTTATTTAGCGGATATCGATACTGCTTTCCAGCATTGCTTGTAGGGTTTGAGACTTTGATCATGAGGAATGGTGGGTTTGATTTATTTTAGTTCGCTGTGTTTGATTTTGACCGACAATGTAAGTCGGTGAGCGATATATGTAATTAATTCTTACTCAGTGAGACTGGTTATTTGCGCAAACGATTGCTTTTGCGGTTTTCCAAGGTATACTCCGCGCCGCGTCACAGTGTGGTGATGGGTATTATATGTTCAGGATCAGTATGTTTAAGAAATCATTGGCCGCAATGCTTGCTGTTTACGCATTGCCTTCAGCGGCATCAACCATTGGTATTGTTGGTGCGATGGATGTAGAAGTAGAAGCGTTATTACCAAAAATTGAAAATCAACAAGTAAAACAGATTGGTAGCCATACTTTTTATACCGGAGAAATCGAAGGTAAAGAGGTCATTGTAACAAAGTCGGGCGTGGGCAAAGTGAATGCCGCGATGACGACCACATTGCTTATTCAATCGTTTGGTGTTGAGCAGTTGATTTTCACGGGGATTGCGGGCGCAAGCGAGCCAAAACTTGATCCGCTTGATGTGGTGATTTCGACTAGCCTTGTGCAGCACGATGTAGACTTAACCATGTTTGGCAAGCCTAAGGGCGAGTTACCAGATTATGAAGACCGTCTGTTCTACGCGGATAAAAACCTACAGAAACATGCGTTTGATGCAGCGGTAGATGTGTTAGGCAAAGAGAGTGTTTACCAAGGCATTATCGCTTCTGGTGACCAGTTTATTGCTAACAAAGAGGTTGTGACCGGTATCTACAAAGAATTTAATGCCATGGCAGTAGAGATGGAAGGCGCAGCGTTGGGGCAGGTGGCGGATGCGTTTAACGTTCCTTATGTGGTCATTCGTACCATCTCCGATAAAGCGGATGGCTCAGCCGAAGTGGTTTACAGCGATTTGAAAAAAGCGACGGCCGATAACTCAGCCAAGATTACATTGAATATGCTCAAACGTATGTAATTGAACTTGAAATGAATGCACTGCTTAAGTGCATTCATTTGTTGCGTTCTTTTAGGCCTACAGATTACTTGTTTATCGGTTAGATAATAGGAAAGTTGGTAGGTAAGTTTTTGATAAAATTATGATATTTGAACTTGTGTCGTAGGCTATGCCCATACAGCTGTTCAATTAATGGAAGTGTATGTTGAGTATGGAAGCGGCCAAACTGAGCAACATCAATGATGTTTAAATATCGGTTCACTAATGGTAAATAGCGGATGTTATGCGCCGCTAAACTCAAAACCATATCAGATAGCGCGGCTTTATTTTCACTACTTATTAATGTGGATGCGTACGGATAAGCGCAGAAATTCTCAACTATTTGCTCCATCATGTTAGCCGCACCTGAGAGTTTTATCGCCATAGCGCAAAAATCAGCTTCTGAGCGCTGGCTACCATCTTGATCTTCAATCAGCCACTCAAGACGAATACCTTTGACGTGATCTTCTAAGCAAGCGGTTCGTTGTCGCATTTCTTGGAGACCCTCTAACACGCACTCTGGCAAGGCGAGGTAGTCAATTTCAATGACGTTAATACCATCACGGGTATAGGACATTCTGAATGCATCACTCATCTCTACGTCAGCTTGTTTCGCTTTTTGATAGGTGACAGTTTGTTGTGCCAGCTTGTTATCGCTAGGTTTAACTTCAGCAATATCAACAATCTTGATATCACAGTTGATGACTGCCAATTGATGATGGTTTAACAGCTGTAAGTGATAATCATATTGGTTAAACGCCACTTGATTGAGAGGATTTGGTTGTTCAGATTCCTCACTTTCTTGCGTCGGCATGACTAGGGGAGACATGCCGGTCAACTGATAATCTTGTTGGCGATGACTAAAATAAAGCTTACGTAAAGTGCCATCAGTCCAGCACAACCAGCACGCATTCTCTTGATCACTAAAGCGAATGCCTTTCAGCGTTTCCACCCATTCTTCAAGGGCATCCTCTACGTCATCTTCATCGACTTCCTCGTCAGCATAATAATCTTGGAGAGTTTGACGTACTTCATCATCCAGTATCTGCTCAGTGTCATTGCCAAACCAACGAACAGTCTTAATCCACAGTGTATTAAAGTCGTTTAAATCGACCAGTTGCAACTGAAAACCCAGTTGGAGATCCCCCTTATTTTCTTTGCATGGCAGTGTGTCGAAGAAAGGAAGCAGGGCAATATCGCGCTCAGGACAGAGCGCAAGCATATTGCGAGTTTGGTACATTCCCGCCGCAGGGAGAGAGTCGAGGAGGTGATGGTTAGCCTCGCCAGTGACAGAGTTAATAACCCAAAATCCTTGGGTTCTTTTGTGTAGTTTGCCGCTGCATTTTTGATAGAACAAAAAGCTGCCATCACGACGGCGATGCAGTTGCTGTATATCAAGGTATTCTGGCAATTGAACTTGCGTAATAAGTTGCCAATTTTTTAGGTTCCAACCATACAATCGATCGCCCTGCTCATCATCTATTTTTGCTGCAGCGGCATACCAGAACTCTTGTTTCGTTTTATCTAGCCAACCTTTGCCGCCGTGTATGCCCATTACCGGTAAAGTGGTCACTAGAGTCAAATCACCCTGAATAGAACCTTTATGAATCCGTCCAGTTGTCGTTGCGACGACAAACTCATCATCGTTATAAAATTCGGCTAGGCTGATATTACTTTCACGCTGTAATTCACCCAGATCACGTTGCCAATGCAACTCATTACGTCCGTTTGGTAAAGGAGAAAGCAGTTGTAGTTCAAGGCGATGTGGTTCACTTGAGATATTCAGTATATAAGGCGTTGTCATCAATCATTCCATGCAATCGGTAGCAAATAATTTTAACCACTTAAATAGACATGAGTGTTTCATTGAATGCAGTGGTGGTTGGGTTTTTGTTGTTATGAATGGATTATATCAACCAGAACGATTAATTGGATTGTCCAAGGCGATGTTTTATAAAGAAAAGGGCGAGAATTACGTTAATATTCTCGCCTTTTGTTGGTGACTAAAGGTATTGGATACTTTGGGGCCAGTTAAACCATCTCTGTCTGCAACGTTTCTACGCGCACCGCGGCCACTTTGAACTCCGGTATTTTCGCATGCGGATCGGTCGCGGTAGAGGTTAATCGGTTTACCGGCGATTCAACAAAGTGGAATGGGC
>NZ_AFWF01000096.1 GCF_000222605.1 Vibrio ichthyoenteri ATCC 700023
TAGATTTTCTGATGAAAACCATTTTTAAAAACACTCTTGCGAATGCGCTTAAAGATGGTGGAGCTATGCGGGATCGAACCGCAGACCTCCTGCGTGCAAGGCAGGCGCTCTCCCAGCTGAGCTATAGCCCCATCAGGTGTCGATACTGTGTGCCAATTCCTTGGGAAGGGAATTGGTGGGTCTGAGTGGACTCGAACCACCGACCTCTCGCTTATCAGGCGAACGCTCTAACCACCTGAGCTACAGACCCAGTATCGTCTCT
>NZ_AFWF01000095.1 GCF_000222605.1 Vibrio ichthyoenteri ATCC 700023
GTCTTGGGTCGAGTGTTTGCAAGCGCTGGCCAAGGTTTTTCACTTCAATGGCGGTGACCACCTCCTCGCCCAATTTCCACGCTGCAATGGGGGTAGCTTCGACAGGCCAATAAGGGAAAGCGCTGGCTTGAATGTTATTGGTTAGCCCCATCGGCATTCGCGCCACACCAGGCAACGGCTCGATGGCGTGAGAAGGGCTATAGAGGCTTTGCATGGCATAGCGAATAAGCAGCGCTTGCGGCGCCATTTTCAATGCTTGGCTTTGTGAGATGGCAGTTCCACCGCTCATAGCTACATCCGTGACGGTGTCACTCACAGGTGCGCCTATCTGTTTGGGTAGCACCACCTCAACCAGAGGCATCGATGCAAAAGCCTCATCCGCTTGAACATCCAATAGAACGCGCATCCCATCAGAGAGACGCTCAACATGGAGACGAGCCACATCAAAGTGACGGTTAGCACTTAAGTAGACGCGACCACCGAGCGAGGCAGTACTTAATACGCCATTGAGATGAGCCGGTATGGCAATGCGCACATCCTCACCGAAGTTGATAATCAACTCCTTCCCAGGCGTCATCGTCAAAGGAAGCGGCGTACCTTCCCAATTCATCACGCGCTCCATCGCTTGCACGGGAGCGACACACAGCAGAGCGGCGCTCCACATTAACGCTTTTGATAACGTCATTATTTGGACTCCTTAAATTCGATGTTACGTGCTGGACCATCAAAGCAATCGATAGCCAAGCCCCATGGGTTGTTGTTACGGTCAACGTCATAGCGCACCACTTTCAGCGGCCAGCGGATCGCGCTCGATTTCACTTCCACGCCGCCGACGTATTCACTGAGCTGCAAGTCCGCTTGCACTGTCCAGTTATCGCGGCTGTGCTTCTCAACTCGCCAATCCTCAAAACCGTAGCCCGGGATTTGCGACAAACTGCGCTCACGCCCCGACAGCTCACCTTTTTGGCGCTTTTGCTCATAGTCTTGATTTAAAATCTGACGACATTGGGGCGTGAAGTAGTAGCTATAAAGATGCAGATTCTCTTTGTAGTCCACACCGCCATCAGAGACCCATCGGTTGACTTGGGTAAAAATACTCACCGCAAAGTCATAGACGTTGGGTTTTGGTATTTCAGACCAAACGCGCGAGGCGCCTGCGCTTAAATCCGGTGGATTGTGGACGGTTAACTCACCGCCAGCCTTGTTCCATCCCCAAAGCGCAAAAAGGGCCAGTGCGCTGACACTGACCAGCGCTACGCGAAGCGAGCGTATGTGTGCATCTCGCCCCGCTAACGCACTGCGAAAACGACTGTGACTCATGCCGCCTCCCGATGTATTGGCGCGCCGATGTAGTGGTAACCCGGAAACTGGCACTGAGTGAAGATGTCAAAACGCGCATATTCACTCATGAAGCTGGCCATCATATCGGTGTCAATCATTCCCCAGTTTTCCGCCTCGGTGATGCCCGTTGCTTTTTCAATGCGCACCCCAACCATGATGTAGTACTTGTGCTTAGAGCGCGTGTGGTACAAAAAATAGTCATAGTGACTGTCTTGACTTTGCCCCATAAGCGCGCCGTCAAAGTGCCAATCTCGGCCGCAGTTATCCGCCGCCGTTAGCACCACAGGTTGAAAGTCCATTAACTCTGTATTGAAGGGAAAATTACTCATCATCCCCCTCCTCGGCCGCCTTCTCGTGACCGATGAATTGGACATGAGAAAGGCCTGCTTTTTTCATCAGTGCGGCCGCGTAGCGACGACCCATACGAAAATGAGGCTGACAGACGTCGCGGTTTCTAAAAATCTGCACATCGCATTGACGAGGTCGGTAACCGGCAATGTTGGCCCCTCGGACGGTTTGGACATAAACCCACTGCCCATCGGTGGCTTCATAAAGCTCAAGACGCACGCTGTCACCGCGATAGTTTTCGCCGTAGTCTTTGTCTTCGCTTAAGAACAACTCGTCGTACTCGGCATAAGCACGAAGCCAGCCATGGAGTAAAATCGCCCCTGAATCGGTTGGGTTGATTTCAATATTGATTGGCGCTTCGTTGCCCGCTACGTTCTCTGTGCTCATTGTTTTTCTCCTAAGTTCGTCGAGTCGCAAAGCGGCGACTTTGTGTGGTGTATCGCTCGGTATTCACTCGGCGATCGAATTGTTTTTGTAAATAATATTGGCAGTGACGCGCCTTGATACGGGTGAGCGGTGCAATCAAGCCTTTGGGCAATATCGCCATGCTTAGTAATCCCAGCAGTAGAGCGCTCACAAACACAATCCACCATCCGGTTATGAAGGCCACAAAAAGCCCTATCACGCCAAGAATCAAGGTATTGACGATAGTGAGTACGCCAATCTCGCCCAGCGAAAGGCCTTTATAAAAAGGGGGCATCACATTTAAACAAGCGGCACTTTTCATCGTGCTATTTCTCCAAAATGCCCAAACCAAAGTTCAGACCCCAAATGGAAAACAGCAGCAACACAGCCCCAATGACGCCATCGGTAAGTAGGTCTTGCTTTGTGGCCTGACGTTCACGGGTTTTCTTGTACATGTCCCACATGTGCCCCATGAAATAGATGGCGCAAAAGGCGATAAAAATAGAGCCGCCAATCAGCAAGATGTCGTAGGCAAAATAGAGCACCATGGTAAGAATGTTGTCACTCTGCCCTTGCGATGGATCTTGGTTTTGAGGGATTTTGGCGTGCGCTTTCGCGCCGATAGCGAGAAAGAACAAGGCAAGCCATTTGGTTAAAAGAGGGTTGTTCATGCGGTTATTCCATAAAAAAGTAAAAATTGAAGAACGAGAAAAATAAAGAGCGCTCGAAAAATCATCCGCCGAAACACTTCTTTGGTGACTTTTTTGTTACGCATTCCTTTAAAGCCACTCCAAGCTGTCCAGATAACCCACGCGAGCAATCCGACAAACGCAACAGAGCCAAGCACAATCGCCAGCGAATTTGGGGTATATCCGGCGCCATGCGTAAAGGCATCAAGTGAGCGCCCTGGATCGATTTCCACGCTCATCGCATCGGCCTTTGAACGTAGTCACCACCTAAAGGCGTAACAGGGCGAGGAACTGCGCGCTCGGGATGGAGGTAATCGTCGATCCCCGCTTGAATTTGGCGGATATCACTTTTTAAAGCGCCATACTCAAATTGGCGAAGCGATCGATAATCCGCTTCACGTTCGGCACGCGCGATAAGGTAATCGAGCTTATCGAGGTGAGCTTGTATAAGCGCGAGCTCTTGCTTTTCCCCTTCAACACTCGCATTGACGGGCAAACTGGCCAGCAGCGCCACGCCAAGAACAATGATTGATTTCATCTTTGTTTCCTGAATAAAAAACGTGCGTACAAGCTAGCAATTTCGAAAACAAAAAACCGCAAACAAAAGTACAAAAAAAATTTATTTCTATTTGCAGCGAAGATGGGCGATTCATGATATCCTTACGGTGATTTTGTTTTACCTACAAACAAGCACAAAGAAACAAAAAAAGCCGAACTCAATGAGCTCGGCTTTTTACTAACAATCACTCTTCATTCAAACAGCAAGAAAAGGTAAAACCTAACGAAGTGCCAAACCAGGCTTGTTCGCTTAAGTCCACGGAAAAATCCCGAACCTCTGATTTTAACCCCTCTAACTCTTTGATGTGAGCTTTAACGGAAGCTGCACCATAAATCGCGCCCCCATGTTCATATGACCAATCGATCAACACATCAATAAGACTGATCGCTGCGTCGGTCTCAGTTTTAAAGTCCGTTATCGATAGACGGGCCAACGTCCCTTCATCGTCGTAGACGTACAACATTTTATTCATCAGTATGCTCCTTGAGAGCACACCCCAATCAGGGATGTGCCCCCTGATTGGGTGATAAAAATTAACCGCCGTAGCGATCGAAGTTTTCAATGAGATAGTCTGGACCGACTAAATCATGATACCCCTCATCGTTCTCTTCATCTGAAAAGACCAAACTGTCATCACGGTCTTCCTGAACAATCCCATCCTCATACGAAACATAGCCGCAGAACGAGCACCCTATTTCAACAAAATAATGGGTAAAGACTGACTCAGGAAAACGTGCCGCCAACTCTGCCATCGGTGGAATGGCTGGACTCCAAGCGGTATCAAACTCAAGTTTTACAAACCCATCATTTGATTCGACAACATCAACGTCTACCATCTCCCACTTCGTTCCAAGACGATCACAATTATCGTTGTAACCACTAGATATCCCCGGCAATAAATGGCCATTAAACCCATTGATTTGCGACAACAGATTTGGTGGACATAAACTGCTTAACGAAAACGAGCTAGGTAAAACAGGACCAAAGACATCAAGCTTTGCCCATACCACATCAAGTGGTAAACGTCGAAAGTAGATACCAGACCAATCGTATGCACTGTTCTTCAACAATGGCGAGATCTTCTTTCTGGCTGCGACAGGTAAGTTACCCCAATACCGCTGCTTCAACCCCGTCTGATCAAACAAAGTCAAAATGACTAGGCTGATTTCAGGCGTTAACTGCGGTTTTTGGTTCAGTAGCATCACGAACGCATCAAAAGCATGGTTCGCTGTATTGGATTCACCGATACCGGCGATCAACTCTGGATAAACATCAAAGCGCATTGGCACAGTCGGTTTTAACAAACCACCTACACCGGCTAAAAACATCTTCACAGCCGCTTTGGTTGCATCGTAATGCAGTAGAGTTTGTGGTTCTGTCATCAAGCGCTCAACTTCAAGCGCATCAGGGCCACTGACATGGATTTGGTTAACACACCAGTTAGGCATAATAATTTCCTTCTTAAAATAAAAAAGGACGCCCCCATACAGGAAGCATCCTGTATGGACGGTGCGCTAGGCGCAATAATGTTGAGTTGAAAACCTTAATTCATTTGTTTAAGGTCCGGCTATAGTTCGATGATTTGATTTGCCTTGTGAACGCATCAAATCAAAACCTCACGATTTAGCAAAAGTAATGACAATTGCAAGCAGAGACACGATCATTTACATAATGAGCGCACCCATTAACCATTTCTCGTTAGACGTGAAACATAGCTTACCTATCCTCGATATAATCTAGGTAGAAAAAAGCCTCGATCCAAATGGATAGAGGCTCTTAGTTTGTTGGGGTTAATTAAAACAATGAAAATAATTTAACAAACGTAGCAATGAGTACCCCTTGGGCGATTAGCAAGCCAGCGTCCCATTTTATAGTGTCACTTCTTGTCTTCTCAATTTCCAAGGTTAACTGTTCTTTAATCAAAAACAATTTAGTGTCAAGATAATCGTTTGTAACTGGCTTTCCTTCTGATTGCGCTTCAGAAAACCCCAATCCAACAGGAACGAAGTTCCTGCCGGACTAGGTGTACAAATAATTAAACTAAGACTTCAACTACCTTGTATGAAACATACCCACAACAGATCTCTCGACCTGTTGCTTTGACTATCTCAGCTTGCTCTAGAGCATCCAGAAAACCTGCATACTCATCACAATCTTTGATTATCGTTTCATTAGGCGCCAAACTCTGCTCAGGTAAACAAACCGTTGGCTTGCCAATTGGCATACCAAGGAAGATACCTTGCGCTTCATTATCTGCACTTTGTTGAGCGATAAGTTGTAGGGCGATTTGGCTATTACCGTATTGCGCATACTGCACAAAACAATCCACCTTCGCTCCACCAACATTTACCGTTACTGCTTTCATCATCGTTCTCCTCATCAAAAAAGGAGAAACGATACCCAAGGGATCGAATCCCCTGTGGGTTTATGAATTTTACTTATACTACAGACTGTTCAATTCGCTTTTTAGCACGAATATCAGTCAGCGCGA
>NZ_AFWF01000094.1 GCF_000222605.1 Vibrio ichthyoenteri ATCC 700023
ATCATACTCGATATTGTTGGGCAACATGAACGCAGTGACATGCTTAAAATCGTAAAGTTGTGTCTTTCTACTGGCGCCCGTTGGAACGAAGCAGCAAAACTCAAAAACTCTCAGTTAACAGCATATAAAGTGACGTTCACTAACACTAAAACCAAGAAAAATCGCTCTGTACCGATTTCTAAAGAGTTATATGAAGAGATCTATAAACCAACCTCAGGTGAATTGTTTGAACAGTGCTACACGCCGTTCTGCTACATTCTGAAAAACAAATTAGGCATCACTTTGCCTTCCGGCCAAGCATCGCACGTTTTGCGACACACGTTTGCCAGTCACTTTATGATGAACGGCGGCAATATATTGGTATTAAGAGATATCCTTGGCCATGCTGATATCACCATGACAATGCGATACGCTCACTTTGCTCCCGATCATTTATCTGAAGCGCTCACTCATAACCCTATCGCCAATCTCTAAAACCACTAAAAAATTTTTCCTCTGCCGCCACTTTGCCGCCACTTACCAAATTCTAACAAAAAAAAGAGCCGCTATAAGCGGCTCTCAATTGTTCGTTTTTTAGGAAAAGTTTTCTAATCACTCTTTGCCGAATACGTTGTTCTCTTGCTCTTGCACGCGGATGAATGTCGTACGCTTCGTTAGCTCTTTAAGCTTTGCTGCGCCTACGTATGTACACGTTGAACGTACGCCGCCAAGGATGTCTGAAATGGTGTCGTGCACTGTGCCACGGAATGGCAATAGTACGGTTTTACCTTCAGCTGCGCGGTATTTTGCAACGCCGCCAGAGTGCTTCGCCATTGCTGACTGTGAAGACATTCCATAGAATTTCATGAACATCTTGCCATCTTGTTCGATCACTTCACCGCCTGACTCTTCGTGACCTGCAAGCATACCGCCAAGCATTACGAAATCAGCGCCGCCACCAAATGCTTTTGATACGTCACCCGCACAAGAACAACCGCCGTCACCGATGATCATGCCGCCTAGGCCGTGTGCCGCATCACCACACTCGATGATTGCAGAAAGTTGTGGGTAACCGACACCCGTTTTAACACGAGTGGTACATACTGAACCAGGACCGATACCGACTTTAACAATGTCAGCACCTGCAAGAATAAGTTCTTCACACATATCACCAGTAACTACGTTACCAGCTGAAATGACTTTGTCAGGAAATTCAGCACGTACTTTTTCTACGTACTCAACAAGATGCTCAGAGTAACCGTTCGCAATATCAACACAGATGAAGATAAGTTCATCAGAAAGCGCCATGATGTCTTTCGTCTTCTGGAAGTCAGCTTCTGACGTACCGGTAGAGACCATTACGTTGTTCAACTGCGATTTTTCTGCGCCTTCAACAAACTCAGCCCAGTCAGCAACTGTGTAGTGTTTGTGAACGGCGGTCATTACACCATGCTCTGCTAGGGCTTTAGCCATTGCGAAGCTTCCCACTGAGTCCATATTCGCTGCAATTACAGGTACACCAGACCATTGACGACCGCTATGCTTGAATGTAAAATCGCGGGTTAAATTTACTTGAGAACGACTTTTTAAGGTAGAACGTTTCGGGCGAAACAGTACATCTTTAAAACCTAACTTAAGTTCTTGTTCGATACGCATTGTGTAATTCCTTGATTCATATAGCTATGTGTCACTGCAGAGTGCGTCAGTAATTTCGTTTGCAGACGAAGTTACTGTTTGTCGGACACAAAAAAAACCGGAGCGTTTGCAGACGCTCCGGTTTTCAGCATTATAGGTCGTGATTTCTTTCTCGCAAGTCTGATAATTCTATTTTTTTTATGCTACAGTTGGGCTTCCTTGCATATCTCGCAATCCTAAAACCTCTTCTATTTCTAACAATCCCATATCTTTCATTAACTTAAACCATTTTTAACGCACTCCTTTGCGCAATGGTTTGCGTCAGCTTTGAGGCTACCAAGCAGCCAAAGTTAAGTAAGTGTGACAAACATCACTCATTCCTGGTCAACTCTCCCTCTCGGCAGACAACATTTAGATGCGTTTTTCGCAAAGTTTTTTTGTCCAAAACGGACTAAATTTCACTTTAATTAGAACGCCACTCTATATAATGGAACTTTAGCTATGTTATAAACCTACTGAGAATAGAATATGACCCGACAATTTTACTTAAACACGCTAAATCTAGTGTTAGCGGCGTTCATTTTTACCGCACTAAGCTCCCAAGCCTTCGCAGCTAGCCGTCACTCCTTCTATGGTAAAACCGGCGTTTCAACCTTTAAAAAAGAAGACCATTCTCAAAGTGGACTCTATTTTCAAGGTGGCTATAACTTCAATCTCACCCCTTTTCTTGCATTAGATTTGCATTACACTCGTGCTAATTCTTTTAATTCTGATCTCTCTGCCTCAAGCCATGACTTTACCGTTGAAGCAGACGGGGTTGGTGCTGGGGTTAAACTCGAACATTACATTGGTCGAGTCAATTTGCTCGCAAAAACAGGGGTAAGCGCATTACGTATCACGGAGGAATACTGGGATTCAGAAACTCTTCAGTTTGAGAAAAATAAAGAGAGCATTACCAGCCCTTACATTGAAGTAGGTATAGGTATGATGTCACCTTGGACTAAAAACTTGAATATTAGCCTTAACTACAACTATCAACTCGCCAATGACGTTTGGGATATTTCCACTTTTTCTCTCAATGGCCACTACTCTTTCTAGTTAAATATCTTTAGCCATTACTTCAGCTTGGAAAATCGCTTCCCTTAACGTGTCAACCACATCGGAAGCGGTTAACCCACACATACCATGAGCGGACACATTCAGATCCGCTGCGTGACTATGTAACATAACCCCAAGTCGAGCCGCCATGGTTATCTCTATTCCCCGCGCTAACAAAGCAACTAAAATACCGCTTAATGCATCTCCCATTCCCCCTGTTGCCATGCCTGCATTACCCGCGCGACATACATAATGACAATCGCTATCGGTAACAATAGTGCCGGCGCCTTTTAGCACCACAACACCGCCGTATTGTGTTTGCAACGCTCGACTGGCTCGATATCGGTCGCTTTCTATTTCAGCAATGGTGCATGCGAGCAATTCAGCGGCTTCACCTGGGTGGGGTGTAATGATTCTCGAATTATCGATATTGGATTCGCGCGCGAGTAACTTAAGGGCATCAGCATCGAGCACTTTTACCTTGTTCGAACGAGAGGTGCGAGAAAACAACTGCAATGCGTGCTCACCTTGCCCCAAGCCAGGACCAAGTGCAATGGCATCACACCACGTTAAACGCTGCTCTAGAGCATGCAGTTTCCAATTGGCGAACATCGCTTCTGGGCTTGTCACTAATCCTACGGAAATGTTTCGTTGTTCTGTTAAGCAGGCCGTTAGGCCCGCTCCTGATTTCAAACACGCTCGCGTAGCAATAAGAATTGCACCACCTAAACCGTAATCTCCGCCCACCAGCAATGCTTTACCCTGTAAGCCTTTATGAGCACAGGGGTCCCTGCTTGCGATCTGTTTAATAATACTTGGAGAGTCCAAATGAGCTTGCGCTGACTGGACTTGGTCAAACTCCGGCTTAATACCCAAGCTAGCGTAGTGCAGCACACCCACATAACGACGAGCTTGCCCGGTGACTAGACCCTGCTTTATCCCGATAAACGTCACTGTATGTTTAGCTTGGATACACACACCAAGCACTCTTCCCGTATCACTGCACAAACCAGAAGGGAGATCGACAGCCACTACTGGCAATAATGATTGATTAACCGCTTCAATTACCTTTGCCACTTCAGCGCGCACTGCACCTCTAACACCGATGCCGAGTAGCGCATCAACCACCACATCAAACCCTTTTATTTCAAGCGCTTCACCGCTTTGGATTTCACCGCCAACGGCAACAAAATCTTGATAAGCCGTGAATGCATCCCCTTGTAGCAAGCCAGGCTGTTTTACCGCTTTAACGGTGACACTCATTCCCTGTTCAAGGGCCAGTTTAGCCACAACATAGCCATCACCACCGTTATTACCACCACCACATAGAATTAAGAGCCTCGCCTGCTTACCGTAATGATTCATCAGCAACTTGAAGACCTCATTACCAGCAGCGAGCATCAACTGATACAGTTCATATCCTGCTAATTTGGCTGCAACAACCTCACCTGCTTTACTTGCTGGGCGCAGTATAGAGGTTCAGGTTGATACATAGTGATTCCTTATGGCTTTCAAGACTGTAGATAACAAAAAGGCTAGCATAAGCTAGCCTTTACTTTCGTGGTTCTCGACCCAAAACAGACATTAGGCGCTCACTGCGCCTGGTTTAACGTGCTTTAGAAGAGAGCGCTTCTGCAGTCGCATCTTGTATCGATAGGAACAAAGATCGAATCTCGCCCGTTGGAGTACGCATCGGGTTTAGCGTGATGTTCTGATACATAAAATCCGCCTGCTGTGTTATTGGGCGCACGTTTCGACACTTAAACAAATACGGACGTTGTTGCCAAGTAATGAAGCTTCTGCAACCAAGATCGTATACCGGTTTCGTTTTCAACTTAAACCACTCTTGAGGGATCTCAGGAAACAAAACAAAGATCGACTTACCAATCGCATCATGGGCTTGAATACCACTGTGGTGAGTCATAAAACCATTCCACACTTGTACATTATGATCGCGATCGAGCACAACTAGGCCTAAATCAACGTTTTGTACCATATCCACCATCCAGTGGAACTGCTCAAACTCTGCAGGAAGATGTAACATTAGAAGTCCTCCATTAAGTACGACAGCTTACTATCCAGTAGCGACAGAGATTCATCGACAAACATAAACAGAAGATCACAGCGGATCGAAGTACCATTAATCGCATAGCTCACCTCAAACGTCATCGTTTTGCTAAATGAGCCGCTGGTAGATTCGATAACCGAATCAATTGAAATATGCTGACCAAGCAATACCGGAGAGCTTTGGAAAAAACGAACTTCCGCTTGCGCGCCCAGTCCATTTAGGAAAGAACCGACGAGGATATTAGAGACATCCATCAGCAGTTCAAGCTCTTCAAGCTCCTCGCTGTCAGCCGGCACTTTCATTAATTTCTTAAGATCTGAAACACTCGAATCACTAAGGAGCACCAGTGCTTCACCAGCAATACCTTCACCACTAAATCCTTGGCACACACCCGATACTTGATCGTTGTTCGCCAGATCACGCAGCGCCATGTGCAGCTCGCTGACTTCTAGAATGGCAACATTCGGTAGCGGTAAATGAACAAATACATCAAAGTGACGTGCAAGTGCATCCGCTGCTCGGCCAATTGAAACGTTGGCCACTTCCATATATATATCGCGACGACGCAAGTTAGGAATATGAACAGGCGTCATCATTACCGGTGCGGTTGGACGACTTTCAGCAGGCTCAACCAACTCTCTCAGAACACTTTTAAGTACCGTCTGATCTATCGGCTTTTGAATGAACGCTTTGGCACCAAGCGACATCACACGTTCTTTAGCCTTGGGCTGAATATCCCCAGAGACAACGACAACGTTAATATTTAGGCCACGTTTTTGGATCTCTTCTAACGTACCAAAGCCATCAAGCTCTGGCATGGTTAAGTCCAAAAACATTATTTTAAATGATTGGTTCGCAAGCTTTTCTAACGCATCTAAGCCATGAATGGCAAAAGTTATTTCAGCATTCAGTGAAGCAGGTAATGAGCGAGCCATCTGTTTGCGTGCTAACGCCGAATCATCACAGATTAAAACGGGATAAGACATCGTTGTACCTACTGCTATTGGTTTAATTTATATTCAAATTGTAACAGATAGTTATAGGGTCAGATACGGTTTAATCGGAGAAAAACCACTCAACTTATAACTCTAAATAGTTATAGCGCATGAAATGAAGATCCATGCACAACGAAGACTCTAAGTATCATCAATAAGAGGTCAAATCACACTCTCGACGATGAGAAAATCAAATCTCGATGATGAAAATTTTGAACAATAGACTGGCCAAGCCAACCTATGGATATTGAGATATGACGCTTAAATTAGATTCGCCATACAAAAAAGCCAGCGTAACAAGCTGGCTTTCAAAACGATGATAATAAGCTTTAGTTCGCCATGCGGATAAGAGACTTACCAAGCAACCATTCAAGCTCTTTTGCACTGTTTGCACCGAACTTGAGCTCCACCGTTTTGTACAAACGCTCAATACCCTTCGCAGCAAATTCATGCGCACTTTCCGCAGTCACGATATGGTGGAAAAGTAGACGCAAGATCGCGAGAAACTCACTATCATCTAACGCCTTTACCCAGCTGTCAGAAAAATCATTTAAGCTGGCATCAAAATTCAAATGTTCAACAAACATTTTGAAAATACGGCCATCTAGTGCGGCAGAAAAATCAGTTTTCTTTGGGAAGTGATGGCTAATACCCGTACGAGACACGCCAGTTTGTTGGCTAAGAGTGGTATATGACATCTTATCATAACCAAGACGAAGAAGTTGGTCAACGACTGCGTCCATTATTTTCTGGATGGTGATCTCGGTATCTTCTTTACTACGCTTTGGCATGTCTAGGTTCTTCTCTTCGTAAATCCGTCTGACTCAAAATGAGTCCATAAAAATAGAGACTCGCAACATCTGTGGAATCTAATTCTTTGGCAGCAGTAACAAAGTGTTAGTGCTAATTTTGACGACAACAGCTTACCATGTCGATAGATTTCATCAGCGATATATTGCTATTGGAACACCGTTTTCTCATTAATGATGCAAAAACAACAAAATGGGAATGCGAGTCATTAATATTATATATATTGAATTATGAATAATGTTACAAATTTAGACTACTTACAACCAAACACCCATTGTTCTGACGTAATAATTGCATTCCAATTTATTGCTATATGAACAGCATCACACAAGAAAGTGTACACTATGTTGCAAAATTGCATGGAATAAATTAAATAACCGCTTTTTCAACACGGAAAACAAATGCCGCCATCTCGTCATTTCTATAGATTATGTTCAAATATATCGATAAAATATCCATGTTTTTTTTAAGAGGATTGTTCGATGAGTAATGAATTAGAAGCTCAAGTATGTGAAGCGTGTGGCTGTGCTGGTGAAATGGGCTTTATCATTAAAGAAGGCGATGACGTAGCTGAAGTAACGATCTTTTCTCAAGATCAAGCGCTACTAGAAGCTGAGCTAGCCAAGTACGTTGATCTTGCTAAACAAGTAAATGCGGCTGTTGAATACCAAACAACAGAAGTTAACTCAGATTCAACTGAATTAACGGTTCGCTTTAAATTCGAAGTTAGTGCTGAAAAACTGATTTTCGAACTAAAAACTCGCTCTCTAGCGCGTTAATTCTGAGGCGGGCGCTCGCCCGCTTTATCTTGCTCCCATCATTGGAGAGCCAAAGTTGACCTTGTCTATTTGGTTAGGAATACTGAAGAACTCGGCCCTAAAGATAACCAATCATGACTCGAACTCTACCTACTCTTTGCCTATTGTGTTCAGCCTTATTGCTAACGAGCACGGTTTCTGCACAAAAGCTCGATTCATTCCGTACGCTTAACCACCTTGATAACTACGGCAACTTAGATTTACGCAATAAACCTTATACTGAATTTGCCGATGGCTTTACTGTTAAAGGTAACCTCAACATCGCCAAAACTCAGATCAAGCGCCTACCTAAAGGCACAACTATTGGCGGTAACCTTGAAGCCTCCAATAGCGAATTAGTCACGCTGGGTAAAGGCTCCACCATCCAAGGTTATGCTAACTTCCTTGGTGCGAAAATTAAACGCTGGCCAGCTGGTATTAAAGTTGGCGGTTATCTCAACTTTACAGATACACCATTGGAAAAACTACCCAATCGTCTGAGAGTTAAAGGGGATCTTAGCGTCATGCGCACGCCACTGACGGCCTTACCCGAAGGCATCGTAGTTGAAGGCAACTTGTTTTTAAGTGGTTCTAAAATTGAACAATTCCCCGATACTATGACGGTCAATGGCAACATTTATCTCGGTGGTAATCGTATTAGTAAATGGCCGACTAACCTGACCCTTGGTGGTGCCGTCGCACCTTAACCCCTTAATGTCTTCAGCTTCGTTTTCTTAACACATCCCAGAATCGCTTAGGTAGACGGCGTAAAAAAGGGTAGCCAAAGCTACCCTTACAGACGTGACATCATTCTATCGACTACGCTTGGTTTTTAACCGGGTTTGCGTAGCTATCAATCAAAAACGAATGCGCACCTTGTGGCAAAGCATCTAATTTTTGTTGTAGTGTGGCTTTTACACTGTCATCAACACTCTCATCACCCGCCGCGAGCAAGTTAATTGGGAACAGTTTGTAATTAGCGTGAATTTGACGATCGATCTCTGCCGCCAGTTCATCTGGTGCCGCAAACGCTTGGTCAATCACATCACCAAAAGCAACGTTTATATGGCCTTTGTTGCCTACAATGCCTTGGATAATACTTTCAATATCTTCAAACTCACCTTTCTCATAACGACCGTTCACGGATTTTTCGTACAACTCGCGCGCTTTCGCTACATCACAAGGGTCGTTCTCGTAAGAAATTGAAACCGGTACGATTTTTAAAGACTGGATATACTCAGAAAATTCGATTTTCTGCTTACGTCCTTCAACGTGAAACATTTTAAGAATTGCAGGTTCAGTGAAATCGTTGCCATCTTTCGCACGCCCTTCTCTTTGCGCTATCCAGATTGAGTTGCCCGTTTCGAGTGAGTGCTTGATGTAAGACGACAACGTACTAAGCGCTTTCATCATTTCACGAGGCGCCTTCGCTGAACGTTTCACAATAAAGCTTTTGTTCAAACGCATGAGCTCAGTCGCACATGGTTTTTTCAACAAGTTATCACCAATCGCGATACGAACGGTATTGTGCCCGTTTTTAAACAAACCGTAGTTCACGAGCGCCGGGTCCATCGCGATGTCTCGATGATTTGATACAAACAAATATGCGCTGTTAGGGTCGAGTTTATCTAAACCAGTGTACGTGACACCTTGGGTTGTGTTGTTCAGTGTCTGATGTAGATATTTTTTTACTTCAAGCTGAATCGCTTCAATCGAATTCAGTTTTGACCATTTAAACTTCAGATACACTTTAACCAATGGCGCCATCAGGGTTTTGAACCATGGTGCATGATTAGAGAAACGGTGCTGTAAGATAGCTGAGATAAACTCTTCATCTTGAATAAGGCGATCAATTGCCGCCGGAATCTCGTCATCATTATAAGGACGAATTTCAATGTAAGGATCAGTATTCGCAGTCATTAGGGTCTACATTAGTGACAAATCGCGGCTCATTCTACGCATAGAATCGCCTCTTGGCAGCATTAGAACACGCATATTTGCTAAGGTCAGACCAGAACCAACCATTCCTGATACACCAATAGCGGCTGTTGTTGGCTTTTTGAGTCGAGAAACGGTAATCTTAGCGCCCCATATTTATCGAGCGATACCATGCACTACGCTATTTCTCATCAGACATCTGATATTCAATTTCTATCCGTCACACCACGTAAAAAGCTGATGAAGCACACATTACTTTCGGTAGACAACGGTTTAGTTCTGGTTCGATTGGGGAAACATGAATATGCTGTCAAGCCCGGCCAAGCAATGTGGCTTCCGTTTGACTGCTTAACGTCGATTTGCTGTTTACCGCAAACCACAATGCAAACCGTCGAGTTGTCATGTCGCGTCACTAGCACTTTACCAAAACAAGCGGGTTACATTGAACTCAATGAGCTCACTCAAGCTCTACTTAATCGTATGGCGACGATGGCAGATGAACATCACGCCAAAATCGATCTACTAACCGTGTTACGTGCAGAGATAGGCCTCTATTCGCCTCAGTTAGATCTTGATGAGTTAAGCGAGAAAATCTCCCATTGGCAGCCAAACGTCACCAGTCCACTCGATCAGAGCGTCCAAGTTGCACTGCGCGTCCGTGAAGCTCGTAAACGCTTGCTATCAGGACAAGACAAAGCAAAAGTGGTCAATGAACTCTTTTCTGGCAATCAAGACGCCTATCGCGCTATCTGTCAATCAGTACTCGGTGAGTAGGGTTTATAAGTAAGTAATAACTCGCTGTCAGTTACTTAACTGACAGCGGGCACCAACATTGCCCCACTGCGAGGAGAGACTTCAACCACCAGCAGCTCTTCTCGCTCACAGCGACTCTTGAGCAAAATATCACGCCACTCTCCCTCAACCGACAGTTCAAATCGCTGAACTTTGTTGGATTTGTTAAGTAGAACCAAGCCTTTATCGCCACGAGCAAACGCCAAAGTATCATCCCCCCACTGCAAAACATGCATCGAGCAACCATGCATTAGATTATGGAATTGAATCATGGCTCTCATCGCAGAGCTTTGCCACCCCTCCAACCAGCGGGGCGAGCCTTGTTTATCTTCCATACCACTCGTATTGAGATCGCTATAGATAAGCGGCACGCCGCCATCGCGCCCAAGAAGATAGATGTAAGCGAGTGCTTCCCACTCCTCTTCCATGACTAATCCTGCAAACACGGCATTGTTAGGAATGTCATGGGTAATGGCAAAGGTGACCGCACGACTTTCAGCTAACGCTTGGCCTAAGCTGTACGGGTCGACCAAACTGGTTAGCGATCCTGTCGGTTGAAAAGCTTGCAATAATGTTTGGAATAAGGGGAAATCGTATGCCGCTAAAGGCGTGGCCGCTAAATAAGGTTCGAGAAAATTCTGATACTCTTGTTTCGTCGCACCACCATCGGTAATAATCTCAGCAAAGATATGCATACCTTCACAAATATCAGCGCTCCATACCTGCGTGAGATGCTCCAACGTCATATGCTTTGCCGCATCAATACGAAATCCTTTGACTCCTAATTGCTTTAAAGCGACTAAGTAAGCACGCTGCTGGCTAACCACATGGGGGTTATCTTTGAGTGTAGGAAGGCCGGGATCATTTTCATCTCCCACCAAGCGACCGTGTTGAACTTGCCACTTATCACGCCAATCGGAAATTCTAAACGCTTCAACAAAATCGACATCCCTAAACAGTGGTAAAGTTAAATCACCAAATAATCTCTGAGCTTGATAATAATCGTGATCTTGTTGATATTGCGCGAGCACATCAGTATTGGGATATTGCAAATCGTGGCGAATATCCGATTCATTGGCCATATGATTGAAAACCACATCGACATACACATGAATACCCAGCGAATCTAACGTTGTTATCATCGAACGCAAAGCAGTTAAGTTGCCGAGTTGATTGTCGACAACCCGATAATCTTGTGGTTGATAGCGCTGCCACCACGGCGTACCTTGCGGCAAACTCAGGGATTTCATTGCCGGAGATATCAGCACAGAGCGATAACCCAGTTGAGCAATAGTGGTCGCTTCCTCTTCAATCAGCGCATAAGGCCAATCGAACGCATGCAAAATCACATCCGTATTTTCAATCTTATCCATAAGAGTCTCTTCGTCACTCCCCACGTGTCTGCTGACCATAATCGCACAATCATCCTGCCAACAACCTAAAATAATTTATGCTCTGTTAGGTAAAACACAAACATCACCTTTACGTGATTCACCACAGCCCCAACTGCGTTAGATATAGTGCTACGTTCACAGTGGCAAAATCATTTTTCAATTTTATACCGAATTCTGTTTGCACGCTTTGCGACGCGTCGCTATGCTGATTTTGTTCCCATCAAATAAGAAGTTAATGATGACAGTAAACGACACTTACCCAATCGGTACTCCAGGTCAAAAATGGGGTGACTCAGAACGCCAAGCATGGCGCGAGCAAACCACTATCAAACGCTTATACAGTGAAGAAGTGCTACCAAAAATCGAAGCGCTGAAACAACGCTTTGATGTTGAGCAATATGGTGCGCTCTCTTATGACGCAGAGCGTTTCCCACTTTACTGCATCAAAAGTAAAAACTGGTCACAAGACAAACCAAGCGTATTAATTACTGGTGGTGTCCACGGTTACGAGACAAGTGGTGTGCAAGGTGCGTTAGAATTTGCCGCACAAAAAGCAGAGCCATACGCTGAAACCTTCAATATCGCTATCGCGCCCTGCGTAAGCCCATGGGGTTATGAGACAATTAACCGTTGGAATGCCCTCGCGACCGATCCAAACCGTTCGTTCTACCAAGACACACCAGCAGAAGAGTCAGCAGCATTACGTCAATTGGTTGCTAGCCTTGGCGATTTCTTAGTGCACTTTGATCTGCACGAGACCACTGATACGGACGAATCAGAATTTAGACCCGCACTGGCTGCTCGCGATGGCGTAGAGTACGATGCTGACACGATTCCTGACGGCTTCTACACCGTCGGTGACACACTAAACCCGCAACTAGAGTTTCAAGCGGCAATCATTGCCTCTGTTGCGAAAGTAACCCATATCGCACCTGCCGATGAGAAAGGCGAGATCATTGGTTCTGAAGTGGTACAAGAAGGGGTGATCCTCTATCCGATGAAGCAACTTGGCCTATGTGGTGGTGTAACAGATTGCCTATTCCATACGACGACTGAGGTGTATCCGGACAGCCCGAAAGTAACCGACGCTGAATGCAATCAAGCACAAGTTGCTGCGATCACCGGCGGTTTAGATTTTGTTATCGCCAATCACTTGAACGCATAACGAAACGCTCGAAGTAAATCAATCCAACTGAAGCCGCACGTCTGATTGAAGCCAGTCGACGTATTCAGATTGAGCATTAAAGAGCCAGCAAAAATTGCTGGCTCTTTTTTCGATAAGCTCTTACTCGATCTCACGAGATCAATATGAATCACTCAATATCAATGACGACCTTTCCGATAGCTTGACCGCTCGCCAATCGCTTATGCGCGCCTGAAACATCCGCTAAGTTATAACGCTCCACGTCGACAATCGGTGTTAAGCCGCCCGCTTCGACGATTTTTGCCAACTCAGAAAGGATGATGTGATGCTCTGCACGACCGACGTTATGAATCATCGGAATCAACATAAAGACCACATGTAGGGACAGTCCTTTCATGTGAATCATACTTAAATCTTGTTCATGCAATGTCACTGTCGTGGCAATTTGACCATTCAGTTTCGCCGCTTCAATCGAATTATTTAAATTTGCGCCACCCACTGAATCAAAGATAAGGTCAAAACCATTACCCGATGTATATTTTGCAACGTAGTCTGCGACTGATTCCGTTGTAAAATCAATGGCTGTTGCACCCAATTGACTCACCAATTCGCCTTGCTCACCGCCACGAGCAGTCGAATATACCTCTGTATTCCAATACTTCGCCAACTGCAATGCAACATGCCCAACGCAGCCGCTTCGCGCATTGAAATATTACGAGGCTTCAGCGCCACTAAATTCTCATCAGCCAACATGTACTCAGCCAGCGCGCCCGGTAAGTCGGCCAAACCACCCGCGCAGCCATAAACTTCATCACCGACAGCAAAGCGCGTCACGCCTTCACCCACCGCATCAACCACACCAGCAAAGTCCATACCCAACACGGCCGGAAGCGATGGATGAAAAGGTAGGCCCTCGCCCATTTCACGAATCATCATATCGACGGTATTCACACTTGATGCCGCTACTTTAACGACAATGTGCCCCGCTTTGACTTCTGGTTTTACTAGTTCAGCACTTTCAAATACTTCAGGGCCGCCAAATTGATTAATTACCGTTGCTTTCATAGAATTTAGCCTTTGTGTTTTTCCAAGAGGTCATTGCGCGCTAGCCACCTAACTCACGGCATTCTTTCCAAGCGCAATGTCATGTTGTCTAGCCAGTATAGACGTCAGCGCCTACCTAAAGAGACGCTCTCTGTCCATATTTCAATAGAAAGAGAGAGCGTAGCAGTGCTTAATTTACGTACCTGACGCAATAATGTTGTCGATATTTGCGATCACTTGCGCCACTTTTTCATCATTCAATGCGTCTGGGTGGGGCTGAGCGAAACGTTCAATATCGTTATCAAAATACAACCCATGCGCTTGGCTAAACTCATCCGATACCGCCGCTCGAACGAGGATATCCGCCCCAAGAGACAAATCCCCACCATCTACGCCGTACGCATCTTTAACCATCTTGCTACCCAAAAAAGATTTCGGGTTAACGGAAACGACTATCGGGCCTTTTTGCCCATTCTGCTGGCCTAAAGAACGCGACCACATCGTCAGAGCCAATTTACTCTGTGCATACGCATCTGAATCACCGAGCGCACGTTTCCCCGTTAACGCATCTAGGTTGACGCTTGTTTGCGCCGCAGAAGAAAGATTGACCACTCTTCCTTCTGGCTTAAGCAATGGCATCAATGCTTTTGTCAGCATATACGGTGCAATGGTGTTGACCAGAAAACGAGTGTCTAACCCGTCAGCACCTTTAGCAACCGGTAGCGTATAGACGCCGGCATTGTTAATCAGTACATCTAGCGAATCAAAGCGCTTACTCACTTCCACAGCCATATTGCGCACTGCTGTAAGATCGGAGAGATCAGCCACAATTGAATCCACTCGCACTGAATCATTCAGAGCTTGCAATTGTTGCTCAACATCTTGCACTTTCGCTGGTGTTCTACCATGCACAATCACATGGTGATTTAGACCAACTAATACTTTGGCCGTTTCCAAACCGATGCCGTCTGTTGCACCAGTAATTAAAATCGTTTTGTTCATGAAAGGCTCCATAAATTATGCTAAATCGTCTGTGGCTTCGATGAGTGCGTGATGGCTAATAGAACCGGCCGTACGTGCTTGTAAATGTGGGACATATTGTGGGTCATTCATAAAATCCACCGCCGCTTGGCGTGATGGCCACTCAATCACAATGCGCAGCGCCGGAGCTTCACGCTCACCCTCCAACGTTTCATGATTGCTCGTGCGAGCTAAATATCGACCGCCATATTGAGCCACCAGCTTATTGGCCGGACCAATATAATCGGCAACCCATTCATCATTCGTTGGGGTAACTTCTAGCACTGAATAGAATTGGTTAGACATACTAATTACCTTTTCAATAAACCAAATTATTGGCTCTTAACGTCTCGCGAAAATGTGATATCCCGTGGTGATGAAACAAATTTAGCGTGCTTTTCAGGCAACAACAATATCGATAACGGCGATAATACTTTATAGTTTTTGTTGATAATAATAGGAAAAACGAGCAAATTACTTCCTAAGTCACAGTGAAAAATTGCGCATGCGGGTGGGTATTAAGTGAATAACTCAACAGAATTTCTATCGCTTGCCTTCCTCTCAATACGGATGGGAATTTATGAATATTGAACACGTTAGGCTTTTTGTGCGATTGGCCGCGACTCATAACATTAGCCTGGCAGGGCAAGAACTTGGGCTATCGCCAGCGGTTGCCAGCGCTCATGTCGGAAAACTAGAAAATAGCTTGGGAGTGCGTTTAGTTCACAGGACGACACGCAAGGCATCTCTAACTGAAGAAGGGCACGCTTTTCTACCCCACGCTGAAGCATTATTAGAAAGTGTTGAAGCGGCACGTTCATCGGTTGGAGTCGGTGACAAAGTGCCTAGTGGGGTTTTAAGAGTTTCAGCCCCGGCTTCTTTTGGTCGTATGCATTTAATCCCAGCAATGCAAGCCTTTATGAGCGCTTATCCTGGCTTAAAGGTTGACTACCGCTTATCTGATTCCATCATCGATCTGGTTGAAGGGGGATTCGATGTGGCCATTCGCAATGCCGAATTAAAAGACTCTAGTCTCGTAGCACGAAAATTAGCGCCCGATACTCGTATTGCCTGTGCATCACCTGAATACCTTTTAAAGCACGGCAATCCAACGCATCCTTTGGATTTACTCAAACATAATTGTGTCACGTTAAGCTGCTTTGACCATTGGACTTTTGAATCCCCAGAAGGCCCAATCAGTGTAAAAGCCAAGGGGGAGTTCAAAGCGGATAATGGCGAAGCCGTACGTGATGCATGCGTCTATGGTTTGGGGATCACCGTAAGTTCGACGTGGTGTAGTCATGAGCACCTCGCACGCGGAGAGTTAGTGCCGATTCTAACGGATTTTCCTTTTATCTCTGAAACGGCAATTTGGGCGGTTTACCCAAGCTCTCGATTACTCGCGCCGAAAGTGCGAGCTTTTATTGATTTCTTTAGTGATTATTTGGGCCCGATACCCTATTGGGAACAGGGATCGAAGGATAGCTAACACCCTTTAGGGCAATTAAATAACCATAGGTTTTCTAATTAAAATTTAAGACTTATGTTGATGGATATAAGATTGATACGGTTAAAAAAATGACTTCCAATTGGAAGTCATTTTTATCAATAGAATGATCCACAGAGAGATCACCACGAGAACGTTTGAATCACGTTCTTCTCAGCCATCGGATTGGCGGCAATCACACGATTTAAATTAGCGAGGAACTGATCTTTCGAATCTAGAAAAAATCCTTTTTGAGGTAATAAGTTGTTACCATGATCCCCCCAATAAAACGTGTCTATATTAAGGTTTTCTAACAAGTATTTTTCTTCTTCCAGCACCTGCATTTGTGTTGGCATGACAAATTCACCACTTCGCACTTCTTGTTCTAATACCGTACCCGGTTGAATCGCCAGCGCCATCGGCGCGATTTGCTCTGGTTGAGTGATATTTAAGATTTCTGTTGTCGCCGCGATATGTTCACGAGAGCGATAGCGCCCACCTAGGCCAAAAATAAACGACAGCAGCGTTTCAATTCCAGCCTCTTTTGCCATTTCCATGCCTTCAATCGCTTGCTTGGTCGTCATACGCTTTTGAATCTTATCCAAAACAATAGGGTCTCCAGACTCCAGGCCTGAATAACACATATCCAAACCCGCACTTTTGATCTCCTTGAGTTCAGCCACAGACTTACGGCGGAAATCATTCAACCCACTGTACATCGACACTTTTTTCGCTTCAGGAAAGGTCATACGTAACTTATCTAGCACTTTAAGCAGGTAATCAGTACGTGCAGCCATGACGTTGCCATCAATCAAAAAAATCGACTCTACATACGGGTATATCTGTCTTGCTTGGTCAATGTCTTTGAAGACATCATCGATATCACGCACCTTAAAACGTTTGTCATCAAACATACTACAGAACGTACAAGTGTTAATGCTACAACCCAATGTGGTTTGAATAAGGATACTACGAGCTTCAATCCAAGGTCGGTAGACTTTGCCTTCATATTGCATATTGCTTCTCCTGTCCAAAGCACAAAGGGCGTGCTTGGCCATGCGTTCAATTATCAGGCAGAGACTAACAGCGGCACATTACATTGATAATAGGCATTCATATGGAATGACTTTATAGATTTTGATTAAAATAAACTTGAGGTGGGAGTTTACAGCGAAGATGATACTTTGATTTTAGTGGCCTATCGTGATGTCTATTTGTTGCCAGAATCAAGTTCAAAAGAGGACACTCACATTCATTTAAATTGCCAAGACGTTAGAATGATGGCAAACACTGGTGTTCTAGGTGAAAGTGTATATGCTAAAAATTGAGCCTCATTTTCAAATAGACCACCATGAATTTACTGCGCAACCGCGTCTTTATCACCGTAATACTTACTGTCATCGCGATCTCCTCCGCGCCTGCTAACGCCCGTGTTAATAGCGACTGGCAGTTTGAAAGTGACAACAATGGCATCACCATTTATTCACGCAAGCACAAAGAAGGTTTAGTTGAAATTCGCGCCCAAATGTTCACCCCAACAAGTTACGGCGCCTTTCTATCTCTCTTAGAAGACAGTAATAACGTGCCAAATTGGATTGATAACGCCAGCCACAGCCGAGTTCTGCAACAGATATCGGCGAATGAGAATATTGTTTACACCCAGTTTAAAGCACCATGGCCTGCAAAAAATCGTGACATGGTGACCTACTCAAAATATTGGCTCGACGACTTAGGGTTTACTATCCATATCAAAGATGCGCCAGCCGCAACACTTGCTAAGCAAGCGGGGTATATTCGTATTCACTCCGTGGATGCAAGTTGGACGCTACACAAACTCACCAACGGTACCACCTTGATTGAGTACCAAGCGTTTGCAAACGCCGGTGGACTACTGCCAACTTGGTTAATGAACAAACTGTCGAAAGAAAGTGCGCGTGCCACCTTTATCAACTTGCGGGAACAACTGCCCAAGTATCAACAGTTCACCCACCCACATATTGATGAGTAAGCTCAATTTTGATTGATATTTCGCACAATGAAGCAAAGGTCAAATCACCGTAACAATGGAAAAACAACGCACATGTGGCGACAAAATAGACGCATTGGCAATTATTTCATAAGTGGTTACATAACTTGGGGCATTAACGCTTTACATCTGCCGCTTGGCGATGAACACTTCGTCTCAAATGTAAATAGCAGCCGACATAGTAGAGTCCGTAGAATATTATGAATAACACGACCGCGAAAAAGTCGAATCCCCTATTCGAGATCCTCTTTAACGTCTTCATCCCATCTTTCATTTTAATGAAATTCAGTGGTGAAGAGCACCTAGGAACCGCAATGGCACTGGTTGTCGCTTTGCTCTTTCCGATTGCGTACGGTGGCATGGATCTTATCCGCAACAAGAAATTCAACTTTATCGCAGCACTTGGCTTTGTCAGTGTTTTATTGACCGGTGGTATTGGCTTACTAGAGCTTGATACACGCTGGTTAGCGCTTAAAGAAGCATTGATTCCCGGCCTGATTGGCTTAGCGGTATTAGGTTCAACGTTTACCCGTTACCCATTCATGCAGAAGATGATCCTCAATGACACAGTGCTCAACCTGACCTTGATCACTGAACGTCTAAAAGAAAATGGCCGCTCAGAAGCGTTTGAGCGTTGCCTAGCATCATCAAACTATCTCTTCGCTAGTACCTTCGCATTTTCTTCAGCAATGAACTATTTCCTCGCCACTTGGATTGTGACCAGTCCGGCAGGTACAGCTCAGTTTAATGAAGAACTCGGTAAGCTTACGCTATACAGCTACCCTATCATTGCGATTCCAAGCATGCTGATGATGTTGGGTATTTTTTACTACGTTTGGCGTCAAATTCGCGCGATGACTTCGCTGGAAACTGAACAAATCTTTCATATCAAATAGCGATCAACGCCCGCACCCAAATTGAATATCCCCGTGCAAACGGGGATCACTTCAACCCCGCTTTATCACCCAAAATGCCGTGCTCAGTCTCAGGATAGAAAACGACTCAATAGATCAGTTTGCTCTTATATTGCTCTGGCGTTTGACCAGAATATTTTTTGAACATCGCAATATAGGGACTGGCTTGGTTATAACCTAAAGTAAACGCCACCTCTTTAACTGAGTGTCCCTTTTGTAACAACTCCATGGAATAGAGATAACGCACTCTCAGACGCCATTCAGTAAAGCTCATGCCTAACTCAGATTGACAATGTCTTGCTAAGGTTCGTTCTGTGGTGTGCACCCGCTCTGCCCATTCAGAGAGACTGGTGTTATCGGTTGGATCTTCTTCAACCGCAGCAAGGATCGGTGCAATGTACTTGTTGTCTGTGGATGGCAAAAAGTGGTGTTGTGTATCTCGCGTGGCTAATTGATCGAGCAGTACTTGGACTAGCCGCTTATCAGCGTCACTCTTGGCAACATTAATTCTTCTCACACGAAAATCATCAACGATTGACGACGCGATAGACGTCACTCGGATCAAACTGGTTTTGTCGGGAAAACTTTCTGTAAGGTGCAACGCCACATTTAGGGAACAATAAGATAATGGCTTACGGTTAAAACTGGTATGCATGACACCGGGTGGGACCCAAATAGCCAAATGAGGGGGCGCTAAAAAACGAACATCCTCGACTTCCATTTCAAGTATTCCACCACTGATCAATTGAACCTGACCCCACGGATGGCTGTGTACACGCGTCTCTGTGTTCGATAAAAACGCTTCAAAATTCATAAATACATCTGATGGCGCTTTATCGATCGATAACGACGGGTGCAAATGTTTGGCTGATTTTCTCAAACTTGTCTTCCTAGAGCGCACGATGTCGTTTTAAAGATACTTGCAATTATACAGACCTGACAAACTACCCGCCACTCTAACAATGCGATAAACCTCACATGATCTACTTACTGCCGATACTCACCGTTTTCATCTGGGGAACCAATGCGGTTGCCAGTAAAATGGCCGCCTCACTCATCGAGCCAAGTGCAATGAGCTTTTATCGCTGGTTGTTTGCCATTGCCATTTTAACGCCGTTTTGTTTACCAAAGGTAATACGCCTGTGGAGTGATATCCGACCAAATTTGCTCAAGCTCAGCATTCTTGGTTTATTGGGTATGGTGATAAACCAATCGTGTGGCTACTATGCGGCACTGACCACTACCGCCTCTAATATGTCTTTGATCAGTGCGTTAGTACCACTGATTGCCATTTTTATTAGCGTGCCGATACTAGGGAAGCCAATTTCGCGTAACAGTATTGTGGGTGGTGTGGTTGCTTTAGTTGGCTTAGCCTACATGCTAGGCAAAGGCGATATGTTGTTTTTCTTATCGCAAAGTATCACCACAGGTGACGCATTAATGGTCGTAGCCTCAATAGCCTACGCCCTATACTGCGTTCTCATCAAACGTTGGAAGATGCATTTACCTAATAGTGTGTTGATCTACATGCAGGGGTTCGCATCGATGATCATGTTGGCACCGATTTGGCTTACTAGCGAGCAATTACTCCCCCCTTCTGAAGCCATGCCAATCATCTTGTTTGCCTCGATTGCGGCCTCGATTGCAGCGCCTTGGATGTGGATCAAATCCATCGACGTAATTGGCGCGGACAACAGTGCTATGTTTATGAATCTCTTACCGGTTGTTGCGGTCACGCTTGCCGCGACTATGCTGGGTGAAACCGTGCATATCTATCACTTCATTGGCGGTATCATGGTCATTAGTGGCGTAATTTTAGCCCAGATTAAACGTGGAAAAAAAGACGATATCGAGCCAACGATCCTCAATAACGATCTAGCGTGACGATATAGAACCACACAATAACAAGAACCTCATCCGCTTGTGCTAGTCACATTACTAGCACAAGTCTTGAGATGCATTAGAACTAATATTTCACTTCAATATCCGAAGCTGGCACTGCACAACACGCGAGAGCTTCGCCACCGTCAACATCAATATGATCCAGTGCCGGCACCTGAGCATGAGTGACTTTACCGGACACGACTGTCACACGACACGCGCCGCACAGCCCCGCTCGACAACTATTTGGGATATTGACACCCGCCTCTTCAGCTTGTTCAAGCATCGTACGCTGGTTGTCACCAACAAACTCGTGATGATTCACTTTGACCGTTAGGGTTTGTTCTACCGTATTTTCTACTCGCGCCGCCGTAAACGCTTCTTGATGATATTGTGTGGCACTGACGCCGGCTTGTAATAGCATCGACTTAGCTTGCTGCATGAATCCTTCTGGGCCACAAACATACACTGCTCGATCGGCAATATCTCGCACCTGCTTTAAGTGCATCGGGCTTAAACGCCCTTTTAAGCCGAACCAATCCAACGGTGCTTTAGAGAGTGACAACAACACTTTTAATCCACTGTGCTCTTGCGCTAGTTGCTCAAGCTCACTACGGTAGGGAATGTCAGCCTCAGTACTGCACTGATGATAAAAAACCACATCATCTAATTGCGGGCTGTCTGCCAGATATCTCAGCATTGAGAGCATTGGCGTCACGCCACTTCCAGCCGAAAGAAGCAAAGTGGGTTTTTGGTGGTGTTGCTCTAAATGAAATGCGCCATCAGGGAATTGGCAATACAATACATCGCCAATTTGCAGATGATCATTCAACCAATGAGAAACACGGCCACCAGCGATTTTCTTCACCGAAATCGCTAATTTATTCGGCCTTGATGGTGAAGAAGAAAGGGTGTAACGGCGCGAAAATTGTTCACCGTTCATTGTTATTTCAATCGGTAGATGTTGTCCGGGCTTATAAATCATTGCTTGGGGGGCTTCAAACCAGAACGTAGTGAAATCACGAGCGATTTCTTCACGCTCAACACAAACCAGTTGGTGCAATTGAGGTGAATTATCTGCATAAAACTCCTTCTCTTTGAACTCAAGCACTTCAATAGGATCGCCGGCTCGAATCATCCCTTCATTTTTTGCCACCAAATTTTGCCCAAAAAATACACCACCAAACTGGTTGGCACGAAACTCGCTCAAGGTTTTTAGCGGCTCCTTATTCGCTTTGAACATGCCAGTTTCAATATCAACCGTTGTCAGTATGCATCGTTCACAAGGCTTTACCGCTTCAAACTCCACTTCCCCAATTCGAATTCGCTTCCAACTGTCTTCAGCGAAAGGCTCAAGATCAGATGCGATCAAGTTAGCGCGGAATTGATCCATAGTGTGCGTGTCGCTGCTGCGTTTATTTAACTCCGCCAGTGATCCTTCACTAATAATTAATAATGGGTAACCGTCAGCAAAGCTCACATTGTGGCCCAATTTCTCACGTATTCGCTGCGATTGTTCCCCAGTAAACACTAATTCAACACGACACCCTACAACATCACTAAACCAATCATCGGCTGCATCTGTCGTGGTATACGCACTAAAGGTGTCAGCCCAAACTGTCACGGGCGTCGGTTGCATTTTAAATTCACTATAACGAATACGCAGCGCAGGACGATCTGGCGCAGTGAACAACAAGCCATCAGAGCACAATACTGATTTTACCTGCACCATATGTGGGTATTTTCGTGCCGTAACCATCGCGCCATCTGCTTTGGCGAGCATGAAACGTCGGTCAAACATCAGTCCTTGTTTTTCAACCCAAGCGGTAGACATTGAAACACCGGCCACAGACTTAACCGGATAGACATTAATTTTTGATAGTGTTGAGGCTGACATTGCTGTTCCTTAGTTATGTATTACTTCGGCCGTTATGCTTGCGAGTATAACGAAATTTTTTGCCTCTGACTTGCCGAGTGCGTAAAGCCATCGATCTGGCGACAAGTACTTGGAATCCCTCAACGAATTACGCAAACGTTTAGTTTGTCGGTATGTCTCGGCGCTGCCGATAAAAAAAAGAAGGTGAAATCGTCATCGCTTTCCTCTATCATCCTGTCGCCTAAGCGTTCGCGTTTATTCATATAAACAAATGCTTAGGCTCCAATCAGACAACTATTCCATGGTGGGAGCTTACATGACAACGATTACAATTACTCGTCCGGACGACTGGCACGTACACCTTCGCGATGGCGAAGTTCTCAAAGACACGGTACGCGATATCAGCCGTTACAATGGCCGCGCGCTCATCATGCCAAACACCATCCCACCGGTTACCGATACCGAACTCGCTATTGCTTATCGTGAACGAATCATGGCGGAAAAGCCGAGTGCTCAGTTCTCTCCTTTGATGGCTCTTTATCTTACTGACAACACAACCCCAGACGAGATTCGCAAAGCTAAAGCTTCAGGCGTCGTTGTTGCAGCAAAGCTCTATCCTGCTGGCGCAACGACCAACTCTGATTCAGGAGTCACTTGTGCAAAAAACATCTACCCGGTGCTTGAAGCAATGGAAGAAGTGGGTATGTTGTTATTGGTGCATGGCGAAGTGACGGCGCACGACGTGGACATTTTTGACCGTGAAAAACAGTTCCTAGAAACGGTTCTTGCACCAATCGTTAACGATTTCCCTAATCTAAAAATCGTTCTGGAACATATCACGACCGCAGACGCTGCAAATTTTGTTACTGCTGCTAATGATAATGTCGCTGCAACGATTACTGCCCATCACTTGATGTACAACCGCAACCATATGCTTGTGGGTGGTATTAAGCCACACTTCTACTGCTTGCCGATCCTAAAACGCAATACTCATCAGCAAGCGCTTGTGGCTGCTGCAACCAGTGGTAGTAAGAAATTCTTTCTTGGCACAGACTCAGCACCACACGCAAAAGACAAAAAAGAAGCCGCTTGTGGCTGTGCAGGGTCATACACTGCTCATGCAGCGTTGGAGCTCTATGCTGAAGTTTTCGAGCAAGAAGGCAAACTAGAAAACCTTGAAAGCTTTGCTAGCCACAATGGCCCTGATTTTTACGGCCAGCCACGCAATACAGACACCGTCACCCTGACTAAGCAAGCATGGGCGGTTCCTGCAAGCATGCCATTTGGTAACGATATTGTGGTGCCAATCAAGGCAGGTGAAGACGTCACTTGGTCGGTAAAGTAGCGCCATCCACTCCCATCTTTAATCGATATTGTTAGTTAACATCACGATAATAAAGCTGAATAACAACAACGCCCCGCAATGCGGGGCGTTTTTATATCATCTGCCTGAGAGTATTATTTAAACTCAAACTTGCCTTTCATGATTGCCCAGTGGCCTGGGAATGAACAAAAGAATGTATAGTCACCACCCGCTTTAAGCTTCGCGGTATCAAAAGTAAGCGTTGTAGAATCTCCACCGCCAATCACTTCTGAGAAGGCATAAACTCTCTCATCACCTGGCTTCACATAACTATTATCAATACCCGCGCTCATACCTTCAGTGCCAACTGCTTGAACGTTTGCTGTATCAGTAATCACAATGTTGTGACCCATTGCTGTCGCAGGTAAGCTACCAGTGTGCTTCAATGTGATTGAAACCTCTTCACACGTTGCAGGGACACTGATCACATCGGTTGAGAATTTCATCATATCATTTGCTTCGAGCGTTACTTCACAGCTTGCGCTTGCTTGAGCAGAGAAAGCCGCTGCGAATAGTGTTGTTGCAGAAAGCAAGTAACGAAGTTTCATTGTTTATCTCCTTATTGAAAGCTATGCGCATTATACTGACATCGCGTGTTTTTTCCTGTGCAAACCTCTCAATTAACACACCATTATCAATTATTTCACCAAAACAAGGTGAATCGATAACCAGACTATCTTCAGGTATTTGTACTCCATTCAACTCTCTGTCGATCACCGTCATCAGGTTACGCACTGTCGGTGATAAAAACAAAAAACTCACCTAATAGAGTCAATAATCCCAAGGAAAACCTATAATTATAGAATCCTTGATTAAAAAGACGCACAAACCAGCAATAAAAAACAATAATCCAAACCTAAATTTGCCAAAAATAAGCATAACAAATGGTAAACGTTTGCATGAGCATAAAAAAGACTTAATCACACTCTCCAAAACACAATAAACTTTGATTACGTGACATTTAAAGAGAAGCACCATAAAGCGGCAAAATTAAACAACAAAGCCAGCTATTAAAACGTTTTCATAACCATGAATTTTAGACTTTTGTAAAAACGCAAGTTACTGATTATTAGAGCTATAATAAAGATAAGTTAATTTAAAGCACTTAATTTATAATTTTATCATTGACACAGAAACTTCAATCATCATAATACGCGCCGTTTAACCAAAACATGGCATTTAGTTTTCTTGTCTTACTTGTAGAGGTAAAAATGGCTGCAGATAATAATTATAGTCTTGGACCGGTTCCACTTTCAGCCCGTAAAGGCGTAGCGTCGTTAACCATGGTGATGCTAGGGCTCACTTTTTTCTCCGCAAGTATGTGGACCGGAGGCTCCCTAGGTATTGGCCTCTCCTTCAATGATTTCTTGCTCGCTGTTCTAATTGGTAACCTCATCCTCGGTATCTACACTTCATTTCTTGGCTACATCGGCGCTTCTACTGGTCTCTCAACTCACCTCCTTGCTCGTTTCTCTTTTGGTTCTAAAGGCTCATGGCTTCCTTCTGCTCTTCTTGGCGGCACTCAAGTAGGATGGTTTGGCGTGGGCGTCGCCATGTTTGCGATTCCAGTACATAAAGCCACGGGGATTGATACCAACGTTCTGATCATCGCATCCGGACTGCTTATGACAGCAACGGTTTACTTTGGTATTGCAGCGCTGATGATTTTGTCCGCGATTGCCGTCCCTGCAATTGCCCTACTTGGTGGTTACTCCGTGATTGAAGCGGTCAACAGCATCGGGGGCATTGAACAACTTCAAAAAGTACAACCGGCTGAACCGCTTGATTTCTCAATCGCTCTCGCCATGGTGGTTGGCTCGTTTGTCAGCGCAGGCACCCTGACCGCCGATTTTGTTCGTTTTGGCAAAAAGCCAATGGGTGCGGTCATGGTGACAATGATTGCTTTCTTTATTGGTAACTCACTGATGTTTGTTTTTGGCGCCGCTGGGGCCGCAGTGACTGGGCAATCGGACATTTCTGAGGTCATGATTGCACAAGGTCTTCTTATCCCTGCCATTATCGTTCTGGGCCTCAATATTTGGACCACCAACGACAACGCGCTCTACGCTTCAGGCCTTGGTTTCTCAAATATCACCGGCCTGCCAAGTAAATATATCTCTATGCTTAACGGCGTAATCGGTACACTTTGCGCATTATGGTTGTACAATAACTTTGTCGGCTGGTTGACCTTCTTATCATTGGCGATTCCACCTATTGGTGGCGTGATCATTGCGGATTTCTTAGCCAACCGTAAACGTTATCTCAATTTTGACCAAGTCCAGTTCCAAACGATTAACTGGGCAGGTATCGCGGCCGTTGCAATTGGCGTGGCTGCGGGTCACTTCTTACCGGGTGTAGTACCAGTAAATGCCGTACTTGGCGGTGCAATCAGCTACTTAGTTTTAAATCCTATCATTAATAAAAAGACACTGGCTGAACAGCCAGCGTAAGGAACCATCATGACAACACTACTGATCAAGAACGCAACTCTGCAAGGACAAGAAGGTCTTAAACAGATTCTGATTAAGGATGGTCAATTCGAGCGTATTGAAGACAATACAACAGAGCTCAACTTTAATGGTGACGTACTTGATGCTGAGGGTGGCCTTGCCGTTGCCCCTTTCTGTGAACCGCATATTCACCTAGACACAACGCAAACCGCAGGCGAACCTAGCTGGAATATTTCAGGTACTCTTTTTGAAGGTATTGAGCGTTGGGCTGAACGCAAAGAACTGCTTTCAATTGAAGACGTGAAATCTCGCGCTAAACAAACCCTTAAATGGCAAATTGCCAACGGTGTGCAACACGTACGTACTCACGTAGACGTTTCAGATCCAACGTTGATCGCTCTGAAAGCAATGATCGAAGTACGTGAAGAAATGAAACAATGGGTCGATATTCAAATCGTTGCGTTTCCACAAGAAGGTATTCTGTCTTACCCGAACGGCAAAGAATTGTTAGAAGAAGCAGTGCAATTAGGCGCTGACGTAATCGGTGCGATCCCACACTTTGAATTTACACGTGAGTACGGTGTTGAATCACTGCATTACGTTTTTGAACTCGCACAAAAATACGACCGTCTAATCGATGTGCACTGTGATGAAATTGATGATGAACAGTCACGCTTTATCGAAACATTAGCGGCGCTGGCGCACAAGTTCAATATGGGTCATAAAGTCACAGCAAGCCATACGACCGCTATGGGCTCTTATAACGGAGCCTATGCTTCACGTCTGTTCCGTTTGCTACGTATGTCCGGCATCAACTTTGTCGCGAACCCACTGGTGAACATTCACCTACAAGGTCGTTTTGATGATTACCCGAAACGTCGTGGTGTGACGCGAGTGAAAGAGATGCTTGCTGCTAATATCAATGTTTGTTTTGGTCATGACGATGTCTTCGACCCTTGGTATCCACTGGGTACTGCGAACATGATGCAAGTGCTGCATATGGGTCTACATGTGTGTCAGGTGATGGGATACGACCAAATCAATAACGGCTTAGATCTTATCAGCACTAACTCAGCACGCACTTTGAATATTCATGACCAACATGGCATCGAATTAGGTAAGCCAGGTAGCTTGCTGATCCTTCCAGCTGAAAATGGTTTTGATGCCGTGCGTCGTCAAGTCCCTGTGCGTTACTCAGTGCGCCACGGTAAGGTAATTGCAGAAACGCAGCCAGCAACGACGCAAATCCATCTAGCTGAAACAGAAGCGGTTACTTTTAAGCGCTAACCATTCAATTTCGTCCGTATAAAAGAAAACCCCGCTAGGCAAAGCCTAACGGGGTCTATTCTTACTCGCAGCAATCCGGCTACTAATAAGTGCTCCCTGCATCATATCCTTGATAGTACGCTGCATCCTTCAGCACTTCCTTACATCGCTGTCCTAGCGGTGTCCTACGCTATCCTAGCTAATCATCGTTCCTCGATGACTATATCTTCGTCCTGAAGATGACCAAATCCGTGGGCCTTTCCTGTTCCGTGTCCGCTTCCTGCCGACAACTTTAATTTAACCGTCCTCGCTAAATGTCTCAATAGTTTGACAACTATAAAATGACAGCAAATCGTAACAAAATTAGATTTAATCGTTAATTTTCAATTAGATAAACAAAAAACCACGCTATTAACCTAACCATAAAACGATAGTGTCGCACGCACTTGTGAGAGATCTCTTACATCTCCACGGGCGGTTTTTCCCGCTCATTGCTCAAACAAATCATGCCATAACCATTAAACGCAATAAATCGGACAATCACTCAGCGGATTGTGGCTACTAACTCGTTAAAAAGTGAGATATTATGACCATATCTAGATCACATTATTGTGCTTTGATAGTGAACAGATGTAACAACGTCATCGCTTACTTGTTAGCAGATTTACTCTTTGTAAGGAATTTTAATGATTTCAAAATGGGCGCAACGCTTTTACCAAATGGCTGAACTTGTTGGCTCTTGGAGTAAAGATCCATCCACTCAAGTTGGTGCGGTCATTACCAAGCAAAATCGCATCGTTTCAGTTGGCTTCAATGGCTATCCGCATGGCATTTCCGATAGTGCGGAAACCGATGAGCGTGAAATGAAGTACTTAAAAACACTTCATGCGGAAGAAAACGCCATCTTATTCGCCAAGCGTGATTTGGACGGTTGTGAAATTTGGGTGACGCATTTCCCATGCCCAAACTGTGCTGCAAAAATCATTCAAACCGGAATTTCAGCCGTACATTGCCCTGAACAAACTGAAGATTTTCTTTCTCGTTGGGGGGATAAAATCAAGATCAGCCAAGAGATGTTCCTGCAAGCAGGCGTTAAAGTGAATTGGCTACCGCTAGCCGATATCAGCAAACCGGTTGAGTAACCGACTTTAACTGCGCAAAAATTTCAAATAGCTGTTTTGATTTATACGGTTTAGCTAAGTAGGCATCCATTCCGGCATCAAAGCAGCTATCAATATCTTCCGGCAATACACTCGCTGTCAGAGCAATAATCGAGATGCGAGGGTTACCATTATCCTGCTCCCATTGCCGTATTTTTTGGGTTGCTGTTAACCCATCCATCACTGGCATCATACAATCCATTAATATTGCATCAAAAACCGCTCCCGATTGAATTAAATTCACTGCATCAAGGCCATTGTTCACGACTTGATATTCCATTCCCGCTTTAGTTAAAAATAGGCTCGCTATTTTTTGATTCATTAGATTATCTTCAACAATCAGAACGTTGCTGACGGCCAACTTATCGGAATTGAGGCTAGTCGGTGTTGAGCTAACCATTGGCTCAACCAAACGCGCGTATGATTTGTTTTGCAACGCAGCGACTAAGCGGTTGCCAAGCAGCGGTAAGGTCAAACTGGATGAGACGAGGGTCTCCAACCCAGCAAGTTTTCCTTCTAAGCCTAAGAGAACAACTATCTCTGCGTTGGACTGTAATACCCTAAGTTGCGCGAGATCTTTAACAATGCTGGTGTTGCTTGAATCGCAATACAATACAACATCATACTGTTGCGCAAGCTTAGTGGCTTGTTTGACACTTTCTATACAACAAAAAACCGCATTAAGTTGATTTAATTCTTGGGTAACAAAATGGCGGTATTGGCTTTTATTTACTACCAATAATACATGTTCTTTAATTGTGATGGGCGTAGCTTGAAACGAAGAGCGCTCCACAGGAATTGAAACGACAAAGCGGCTGCCTCTGCCCACTGACGAGTCAACGTATATCTCACCACTCATTAACTCAATCAACTGCCGGCAAATCGTCAGCCCCAACCCGGTGCCACCATAACTGCGCGTGATCCCGCCATCTTCTTGAGTAAAAGGTTTAAATATTTCATTGAGTTTGTCTTTTGCTATCCCCACCCCCGTATCAACTACGGTGCAGGTTAGAGTCACTTTGCCATCATTATCTACCACTGAGAGTTGAATTTTGACACTCCCTTGGTGAGTAAATTTAACCGCATTGCTGAGCAAATTGAGTATCACTTGTTTAAAGCGAAATTCATCTAGATAAATCGTCGTTGGGATTGGCGTCAACCATTCAACAAACAAAGAGACTTGTTGTTTTCTCGCTTTATTTAGCAATACCGCCAATGTTTCATAAATAACTTCTTTAATATTGGATTCAACCACCGATAGCGATAACCGCCCAGATTCAATTTTTGATAGATCGAGAATGTCATTAATCAACACCAGCAAAGACTGAGATGAGCCTTCTATATCCGTCAATATTTCCATTTGGTTCGGCTTTAACTGGCTATCAGACAAAATTTCGGTCATACCAATGATGCCATTAAGAGGTGTGCGGATTTCATGGGAAATGTTGGCAAGAAAGATACTTTTTGCTTTGTTGGCGGCTTCCGCACTTTCTTTGGCTTCGACTAGCTGCTGCTCATAATCGCGCTGTTCTTGAATGATATGATTCAAGCTATCGGCGAAAGCCGTGAATTCATCTTTTCCATCAACAGGAATGAGAGCAACGTCACCGCTATGTTTCATCGTCCCCATGGTATTAAGGATACGCGTAAGCTTGGAGTTGATGCGAATCAGAGTGCTAGCACCCCATGCAGCCATCACAATAAAGATGAAACCACTAATCACTGCAAGCAAGGTCAATTTACGTTGGATAATATGAATTTCAAGCGCAACAGCACGATCAAGTTCATTGGCAAACACATTCAGTTGTTCGACCACGCCACGATTACGCCTCTCAATCACCCGAATCAATTTATTCACATCCAACGGCGTTGCACGATTATGCAGCATTTGGTTTCTGAAATAGCGACTTTGACGAAATTCTCTACTCGTAAACAACACCAATAATTTATCCGCTTGGTGGTTATTGACCTCATTATTCAAAAACCGATCAAGGTAGTACTGTTGACGCTCTCCGACACGGAAATACTCTTCTGCATAATCAATGTAACCCCAATCAAGGCTGTTGATTTCACGAGCGAGCCACGCCTCTCTTTCCATCCAGAAATGCAGCCAACTCAAGTCGCTCAATACCACTTCGGATTTTTGAATCGGGATGCCCGCATGATAATTTTCGATCTGTTGCACTGTGGAAAACAGTGTATCAAGAATACTAAAGATCAAACGACCAAGTTCGATTGTGTTCGTGTCATTTGATAATTCGAGCTCCGGCAACACCCCTTTCAACTCTGCAATATTTTCCAGCAATATCGTCCGTCTTCTCGGATTTATTTTTTGCTGTGCTCTGATCAGCTCCTCTGCTTGTTCTAACTGCAGTAAGCTTTGATGAATATCTTGTTTAGCCGGGCGATTTTTTAGACGATTGGAAAGGACAAAATAGAGCTTATTCGCCAATGCTGAAAAATGACGGATATATTCCACTTTCGCCTTGGTGACGGTATAGCTATCGAGCCGCTCCTGAATACGGATGACTGAATTCGCACTAAAAAGAAAAATAACTAATGTCGGCAAGAGGCACAGTATCAATAGCCGCGATTTAATCGACACGCGAGCAAATATCATTAAAGGATTCATTCCGTGAATCAAAATTCGCTCAAATATAAGCAATCAGTAGCATTCAGACCATTTTATTTACCGTTGCGCATTCCTCTTCTCACTATTGCTACATTGGAAGATGTGTTGACAAAAATCATGCGAAGTACCTCTGATCATATTCACGCAATCGAGAGAGCTTTCCGTCCGAATAATTGCTAGCTAGCTCGCAATTTTGTTACGTATCTCATGACATTTAATAACATATAAATTTCTCAGCGTGTGGATGCTAATTTTCAGCCTCTCATCCACTGCTATGTTCACCAATAACGTAGCTAATCAATGCTCAATCACAAGTTTGAGCAACCATAGGCAATGATTGCAAAGCCAAATGAGCTATGAGTATTTTTTAAAGGAAAATAAGCGCCTAGCCATAGCATTTGTCAATGCTGAATTATGCTTATCCAAGTTGCCATAAAAGCCTAATTTTACTTAATTTATAGTGATAAAAGTGGCCTTTATTTTTCCTAGCAGAATAACTGCTCCTCGGTTACTCTCTCGCCACAAAATAATTACAACTCATTTACCTACCATTACTCATCCGAACAGACGTTCCCTACCGGCGTAGGGTGAGAGAGAAAAATGCGCGGTAAAACACTCACGCTTCCAAAACGAAAAGGTCAAATGCTCATGAGCCCTGAGAAACATCTTCTCGAATGGCAAACCAGCCAGACGATAGCCGAGACAATTTACCCTCTCCTTGGTCAGCTTTATCGCCAGAAAGGCGTCGAAGTATTATTGTTCGGTAAGACATTGGTTAACGCGGCCACAATCGATATCATCAAAACCCATCGTCTTGCTCGTCATTATAGTGGCCACGCATTATCACCTAATCAAACTCTGCCATTCATTCAAGCGCTTTGCACTATGCCACTGTCACCTTGTCGGGTTGATGTTGGCCAGTTAGCGGATAAATTTTGGCAAAACCATGACGATGCAAATGGCATCGATGATTTCCTGTACTCTGCATTGGCAAACGCAATGAATGGCGAAGGTGTCGCTAAACCAAAGGACGTAGTCTTATATGGTTTTGGCCGTATTGGCCGTCTATTAACAAGACTACTGGTAGAGAAGAGTGGCTCTGGTTATCCATTACGTTTACGCGCTATTGTCGTGCGTGGTGGGAAACACGGGGATTTACAAAAGCGTGCAAGCCTTTTGCGTCGTGATTCTGTCCATGGTCAATTTAATGGAAGCATTGTGGTTGATGAAGAGCGCAAAGCGATCATCGCCAACGGAAATTACATCCAAGTTATTTACGCTAATAGTCCTGAAGATATCGATTACACCCAATATGACATACATAACGCGCTCGTCGTCGATAACACAGGCGTTTGGCGCGATAGCGAAGGATTGAGTAAACATCTTGCCTCTCATGGCGCAGCTAAAGTGTTGCTCACCGCGCCGGGTAAAGGCGATATCAAAAACGTCGTTTTTGGTGTGAATGAACAAGTAATCCAACCTGAAGACACGATTATTTCCGCCGCTAGCTGCACCACCAACGCTATCACTCCCGTACTGAAGGCGCTTAATGACCGTTATGGCATTGAATCTGGCCACATTGAAACCGTACACTCATTTACCAACGATCAGAATTTAATCGATAACTTCCATAGTGGTGAACGCAGAGGCCGCAGTGCTTCGCTCAATATGGTGTTAACTTCAACCGGAGCGGCCAAAGCCGTGGCTAAAGCGCTACCTGAACTTGCAGGTAAATTATCCGGCAATTCTATTCGTGTGCCGACGCCTAATGTCTCAATGGCCGTCGCTAACTTAAATTTGGCCAACAATGTGGAGCGTGACGAGCTAAACCAATATCTACGCGATATGGCACTCAAGTCGAACCTATCAGCGCAAATTGACTACACCGATTCGACCGAAATCGTTTCATCTGATTTAGTGGGTTCTCGTTATGCTGGCGTGGTCGATGGCGCCGCGACGATTGCACAAGACAACCGTTGTGTCCTCTATATTTGGTACGACAATGAGTTCGGCTATAGCTGCCAAGTTGTTCATTGCATGGAGCAAATGATGGGCGTGCGCTATCAAACGTTTACCTAAAAGTGACTCTCGCCTTAGCCGCCTTGTTATCGCACAACCTATCACCAAGATAACCGCGGCTAAAATGAATTCCCTGTTAGTCTGTAGCAAGCTACCTCGTTAGCCTATCGACTGCCGCTTCTTTATGAAGCGGTTTTTTTTACATTCATGTTTGGTTCATCTTGGCGGTATTAATCTGTACACTGTAAACCGAGTGCAAAACACATTTTAAGATTTATTTTCTACACTCAGGACGCTTTAAGATGCAGGAAAAACTCTTGCCTTGCGTTTTTTGAGTTTATGTTGCACTACACAATAGAGGTATTAATGATGTATAGAATGCTCACTACAGCCCTAACACTGGTTATCGGATTTTTTACGGTTATGTTCGGTTTGCTACTGGCGATTCCATTGGCCATTCTTGGTGCGATCACGGGTAAACGCCTACGCGATAACGTTAGAGCACAAATGCAAGCACAACAGAATTCAACGATGAATCAACAAAGAGACAACAGCGCGATTGAAGGTGAATTTGAGGAAGTACGCAAATAACCAATATTAGCTGTTAAGCCACACATGAGACGCGCAATGAGCCAGGGCTATGTGGCTGGGTTCAAAATGGGTTATTCCGTAAAAAACACGTTATAGTGTCCGTAGTTACAACCGTCATGGAGTAAGACGATGAGTAAAAGACAACGCGATATTACCCTACGCTTCTTGGCTGAACCAAGCGACGTGAACTTTGGCGGTAAGGTCCATGGTGGTGCCGCAATGAAGTGGATCGATCTCGCCGCCTATGCATGCGCAGCGGGCTGGAGTGGTAAGTATTGTATTACGGCCTACGCGGGAGGAATACGTTTTGTCCAACCCATTCACGTTGGCAATCTAGTTGAAGTGAGTGCGAAGGTGATCTACACCGGTAGCTCATCGATGCACATTGCGATTGATGTTCAAGCCAGTGATCCCAAAGAATTAACTAATCGGTTAACAACCCATTGCATTGTGATTATGGTTGCCGTTGATGAAGAAGGTAAACCTTCGGCGGTACCTGAGTGGACGCCAACCAACCAAGAAGACATCGAGCTTAGAGAGTCTGCTATTCGCCTGATGAACATGCGTAAGCAAATAGGCCAAGAGATGGAAGCACACGTCAAATACCTCAAATCCTAACGCCTGCCACACAAATATCGATAATGGCAGTATGTCAGTTTTTAATAAAAAACAGACACTGTCATTTTTCTTTCACCATAATTTGTTTAACTCTTTGCTGTATAAGATCACTAGGGCAAGGATTTGGCAATTAATCGTATATCATTCAGTGAAACAAAATTAAGCGAAAGCACGTTAATCGACCCAAAATCTGTTGAATACCAATGGGTAAGAACGATGTATGCAGAAGGGTATGATGAGCAACAGATCAACAGTTACATTCAAATCTGTTTTGGAGGGGATGACACTTTTGCCAACCTTTTTCGCCGTGTTGCGCTTTCACAAGAAAGTATTTATGTATTACTGCAATATCTAGGCTGCGCGCCATCCAATAGAGAATTATAAACAAGCGAGTCATTTATCTTATCTACCAGAGTGCTCTCAAAGATAAAAATAAAGATAATGAAATTAAGTATATGAATAGACGAAGATTATGATTGGTGGAGAGAAAAAGAACATAACGAAAAGCGCGTAAAATTTCCCCATATAGCGCTACAACCCACTTCACGCCACGTTAAAATGAAATCAAATACACCATACAGCGTATTTTTTAGCGCTGCGTCGCATTGACCCTCAAATACACTACCGCACATTATTCGATTATTTAATATAGACGCTGCAAAAAGAAATGCCTGAGCATTGCCCAGGCAGGTTACAAAAACCGTTAGTTTGTATTTAGTAAGGAATCTAAGCTAACAGCCAGCTATGCGTAACACCAATTTTGCACTCAACTTAACTGATCGGCGGCCAAACCAAGATGTTAAGTGGAGCAACAATGAGGCGACGTGCAGGTCGCCTTTGTCGTTTTTATGGATCTTCCACAGCATCGGTTAGTTTTCCTCTGACAAACCCATGCTATGTAAGTAGAAACGATTGCATTCAAAATGCAGGGAATACGCCTTAATTTCTTCGCCTAAACCACAGAAAAATCTAATAATTTAGACTCCATCGCATTCCTATCATTAGTGTGTACGAATCCTCATCAGAAATCAACCACGATGTGACCAGAATCTCATATGTAAGAGCAAACGCTGTGATGTTTTGTTGGAGCAATGCAATACAGAGCCTTACTTTACTCAACTACCCTCACCTTCTGCTCTAATGCACCATCGTGCCGTGCCCAATAATTGGACAATAGAAATCAGTAACGAGAATCTTACGCCCATAAAAAATCCCCTATACCTCTAGAAGATATAGGGGATTCAATTTATACGTCCGCTATCACGCGATAACAAACAATGAAGTCTATTGGGCCGGCGCTTCGTCTACAGGCTCAACAACCAAATCAGCAAATACGCGGGTTGGCTTGGCAACGATATTACGGTTTTCTTGACTCACGTCGGTCAATACCACTTCAAGCGTATCGCCTAAACGGAATTCAAGTTGCTTATCGATTGAAATCGTACCTTGCTCGCCGTTGCATTCGATACGTTCTTTATTAGACATAATCAATGAACTTGGAATAAAGGCAGCTGCGCCATTTTCCAAGAGACGAATACGCATACCCGCACGGTTAATATCAAAGATTTCACCAACGAACTTGGTCTCTTTGCTTGGCTCTTCAGCCAACGTGCGTGCATACAACCAATCACCCACTTTACGCTCAGCCATATTGTGGTGTTTGCGATGTAGAGCCAACTCTTCACCGACCGTTTCATCCGCGGTTTGCACTGGCGCTTTGCCTAATACGTGTGCTTTTAGCATGCGGTGGTTGATCATATCGCCATACTTACGAATTGGAGAGGTCCACGTCGCGTAGATATCTAAGCCCATCGCATAGTGTGGCAGTGGCTGATTGCCCATCTCGCTATAGGCTTGCGCTTTGCGGATACGGTTATCAAGGTAGCTTGTATCTTGTTGACCTAACCAACGACGCAGTGCGGCAAAGCCTTCCAGAGTTGCAATCGATTCTGCAGTAAATGGCAGTTCACCTTCTGGATTCACTAGCGCAACTACATCGGCAATCTTTTCAGGTTTGAAACCGGCATGAGTATTAAATACACCACAATCAAAGTTCGCACGCAGCGTTTTGCCCGCACAAATGTTTGCCGTGATCATCGATTCTTCAACTAGGCGGTTCGCAGTACGACGCATATCCGCATGAATCGCGACAACATCGTTGTCTTCACTCAGCTCAAAACGATAGTCTGGACGATCTGGGAATACCACGGCATTGTTTTGACGCCAGTCAGCACGAGCAAGCGAGAACTCATAGAGATCACGAACGATTTGAGCAATCTCTTCATTTGGTTGCCATTGTGGCGATTCGCCATTTTCCAGCCAATCTGACACATGATCATAAACCAAACGCGCGTGTGATTTGATATGTGCGGCAAAGAAATGAATGTCATCACCAATAACACCGTCTTTACTAACCGTCACCGTACAGCAAAGAGCTGGACGAACTTCACCTTCAATCAGTGAGCAGAGGTCGTCCGCAAGATCACGTGGTAACATAGGAATGTTGCGACCTGGCAGATAGATGGTAAAACCACGTTCACGCGCGACCGTATCCATGTCACTGTCTGGCGTAATATAAGCAGTAGGATCGGCAATCGCGATCGTTAGCTCAAAATCACCATTGGCATTTTTCTTCGCGTACAGCGCATCATCCATATCTTTGGTTGATTGGCCATCAATAGTCACAAATGGAATATGAGTCATATCGATACGCTCTAAATCCGCATCGTCTTTCAATTCCCAGTTGTCGATTCCCGCAGGTTCACTATTTGGCAGATCGTTTTCCGCTAATGTAACCCACCATGGTGCGATCTTATCGTTCGCATCAGTGATCTTTTTAGAAATTTCAACCAAGAAGCCAGCATCACCTTTTAGTGGGTGCTGAACTAGATGGGCAACAACCCAATCACCTTCGGCAAAATCATTTGGGTTGAGACCCTTCATTACTTTTGCTTTCAGAGACTGTTTTTTAAGTTGCGGGTGATCTGGAGTAACGTTCAACTTACCCTTGAACATTTTTACACGGCCAATAAAGCGAGCTAAATTGTGTTCCAATAGTTCTTCTGGTTCTGCCGATTCGCGATCGTTGTCAGTGCGAATGATTGCTTTCACTTTATCGCCATGTAGACATTTTTTCATATATGGTGGCGGAATAAAGAAGCTAGTCTTGCTATCTACTTCTAAGAAGCCAAAGCCCTTCTCGGTTGCTTTAATCGTGCCTTCTTTTTTCGGTAGCTTTTCTTGGATTTGCTGTTTTAGCTGAGCCAGTAGCGGATTATCTTGGAACATTTTTACTCTTAATCACTTGTAAAATTGCGCACACTATAACATTGCGATATTGCCCAAGCTACTTAAAGCGAGACTTTGTTCACGCCTTACCACGCCAGAACTGAGCGAAATAGCAGCAAAACAAGCTGCGTATGGCGACAAATTCTGCAAAATTGTCTTTCAGAAGAAATTTTTGTGATGAAATTCAATTTTTTCTGGATTTTTTTATGCTTTTAGGGAATAATCCGCCTCCCTTATGTCCCTAGCGGCTTGATGCGATTTACGACTTATCCGCATCTGAACGGAACTCAGCTCTTTATCTGGATTGGTAATTGAAATTGGTAGAGCTCGTGGGACCTTTTGTTTTTATTTGTTATATGGGATCCCAATGACAGACTCAGTAATTCAATTTAGTGAATTAGCACTAAACGACGCCATTCTTTCAGCACTTGACAGCATGGGTTTCGTTTCTCCTACTCCTATCCAAGCAGAAGCGATTCCTCACCTTCTTGCAGGTAAAGATGCACTAGGTAAAGCTCAAACAGGTACTGGTAAGACAGCAGCATTCTCTCTACCACTGCTAAACAAAATCGATCTTGCTCAACGTAAACCACAAGCAGTTGTTCTAGCTCCTACTCGCGAACTAGCGATCCAAGTAGCGGCTGAAATGAAGAACCTTGGTCGTAACATCGCTGGTCTTAAAGTTCTTGAGATCTACGGTGGTACTTCAATCGTTGACCAAATGCGTGCTCTTAAAAATGGCGCACACGTGATCGTTGGTACTCCTGGCCGTGTTCAAGACCTTATCAACCGTGACCGTCTACACCTTGACGAAGTAAACACTTTCATCCTTGATGAAGCTGATGAAATGTTGAACATGGGTTTTGTTGACGACGTTACAGCAATCATGGAGCACGCTCCTGAATCTGCACAACGTGTACTTTTCTCTGCAACTATGCCTCCAATGCTGAAAAACATTGTTGAGCGCTTCCTACGTGAACCAGTAATGGTTGACGTTGCAGGTAAAAACCACACTGTAGACAAAGTAGAACAGCAGTTCTGGGTTGTTAAAGGCGTAGAAAAAGACGAAGCAATGTCTCGTCTTCTAGAAACTGAAGAAACTGACGCATCAATCGTATTCGTACGTACTCGTCAAGATACCGAGCGTCTAGCTGATTGGCTATCTGCACGTGGCTTTAAAGCTGCTGCACTGCACGGTGACATTCCTCAGTCTCTACGTGAGCGTACTGTTGATCACATCAAAACTGGCGTAATCGACATCCTAGTAGCAACTGACGTTGTTGCTCGTGGTCTTGACGTTCCACGTATCACTCACGTATTTAACTACGACATCCCATTCGATGTTGAGTCATACATCCACCGTATCGGTCGTACTGGCCGTGCTGGTCGTAAAGGTAAAGCGATCCTACTTGTTCGCGGCAACCAAATCCGTATGCTTCGCACTATCGAGCGCGTAACTCGTTCACTAATGGAAGAAATCCAACTTCCAATGCGTGACCAAGTAGCTGAAGCTCGTCTAGTTAAACTAGGTGCTGAGCTAGAAGCTGAGAAAGAACACAAAGCACTAGAGAAATTTGTTGAGCTGGTAGAAAAGCTTCAAGAATCTCTAGAAATTGATGCGAATACGCTAGCTGCGATTCTTCTTAAGCGTCAACAAGGCAAACGTCCATTGTTCTACGTTGGTGAAGACCCAATGGTAGAAGCAATTGCTCGTGACAAGCAACGTCGCACTGAACGCCGTGAAGGCGGTCGTGATGGCCGTGAAGGTGGTCGTCGTGAAGGTGGTCGTAGCTTCAACACTCAAGATTGGGATACTTACCAACTTCAAGTGGGTCGTGAGCAAGGCGTACAAGTTAAAGATATCGTTGGCGCACTAGCGAACGAACTAGGTCTAGTGAAAGGCTCTATCGGTGCTATCAAACTAGATCAAGGCCAAACTTACGTTCAGCTTCCTAAAGCAATGGATTCTGAAACAGCAGGCAAACTAAACAAACTACGTATTCGTCAGAAAGAAGTTGGCGCAGTAGTTTGTGACTTCAACGATTTCCGTGAGCCTCGTGGTCGTCGTGACGGCAACCGTGATGGCGGCGGTCACCGTGGTAACCGTGAAGGTGGTTTCCGTGGCAACCGTGAAGGTGGTAACGGCGGCGGTCACCGTGGCAACCGTGAAGGCGGTCGTGATGGCGGCGGCTACCGTGGTAACCGTGAAGGCAGCAACCGCGAAGCTGGTAACCGTGAAGGCGGTAATGGCGGCGGCTACCGTGGCAACCGTGAAGGTGGCAATGGCGGCGGTTACCGTGGCAACCGTGAAGGTGGCAATGGTAATGGCGGTAATGGTGAGCGTCGTTTCGACCGTAACCGTGGCGGCGACAACCGTGGCAACCACCGTGGCGAACGTGGCCATGGTCGCCCAGCTCGCAACGAAGACTAATTAGTCATAAAAAACCGGCGTTTATCGCCGGTTTTTTTTTATTTATACCTCTACCTAACATTCCAATATTGAGTGTCCACTTTATTGGGGTCATTCCACACTCTCCACTCTCCACTCTCTACTCTCTACTCTCTACTCTCTACTCTCTACTCTCTACTCTCTACTCTCTACTCTCTACTCTCTATTCTCTATTCTCTAAGCTTCTTTCATCACTGCAGTTTGAATCCGAGCGCTGTAAACGAAAGTAAGAATAAATAGTAGCAACGCGCTTAATCTGGCCGCTAGCGCAATATCGGGCCAAATCAAGACAACCCCTATTACAGCCATACCGCTCCGCAGCCACCACGTTAAAGGCCCTTCTAAATAACCTTCTATTGCAGCGATCAACGCATACGTTCCAAAAATCGCCAATACTCCGACTTGCAGAACTTCCCATATCGACCAACTGACTAAACCGTTATAAGCGATAAGCAGCGGCACTAAATAAAGTCCTTTGGCGATCTTCCATGCTGTTAAGCCAGTTCGCATCGGCGGTGTCTTAGCAATCGTGGCAGCGGCAAAAGCAGTTAAACACACAGGAGGGGTTACATTACTGTCTTGCGATAGCCAAAATATGATCAGGTGGGCTGACAAAAGGGCCAGTGCGACAGTCTCTACCCCTAAGCTTTGTTCAAGCAATGTGGCCATAAAATCCGCAGGAACAACCCCTAACAATAATTTCGCTTGCTCCATCGACATTGGCGCTTCAAGTAGCATCAATTTATCGGGTGCGGCCAGCATGAAGATCGCTTTGGCTTGTTCTGGTAGTTCGCCTAATACCATCAGCTCAACAAGTTGACGTTCCGCTAGCAATTTGTATAGTGCCGGCGCAGACAAGGTACCCAAAACAATATAAGCCGCCGTGACGGGCAACCCCATACCCAATACCAAAGAGGCCAACGCAATCAAAGCTATCATTAACAACAAATCGCCTTGTGCCCAACTATCGATCATCAATGAAAATGTGTTACCAATCCCGGTCGTACTAATCACATTCACCACTAAGCCAATACCCACCAGCAACACCGCTGTTGTCGCCATATTTCGCGCCCCGAGAGCTAACGCTTCAACAATGGCACTGATACCCATTTTGTAGTCTTTCGAGAACCAGCTCGCTATGACGACCGATAGAATCGATAGACCCGCGGCATAGGTCGGGGTAAATCCTTGGATAAGCAGTGTAACCAGTACAGCGAGCGGGATAAGGTTATGCCAACCCGAAAGTAATACTCGCGTCAAAGATTGCTCTGACGTAGTGACCTTTTGCACACCGGTACGTTTAGCTTCAATACGTACAAAAAAGGCCACCGAAAGAAAATAGATCAGCGCAGGCATAAACGATACCGCGATAATGTCGACATAAGGTATTTGAGTGTAAGACGCCATAATGAACGCCCCCGCCCCCATCACGGGTGGCATTAGCTGTCCACCAGTAGAAGCCGCCGCCTCGACCCCTGCAGCAAATCGTGCCGAGAAACCCGCTTTACGCATCAAAGGAATACTGATCACACCGGTAGAAACCGTATTGGCGACACTTGAACCGGACACCGACCCCATCAGACCGCTGCCAATTACAGCGATAAAACCAGGGCCACCAATCACCTTTCCCGCAGCTGCGCGAGCCACATTGATAATGTAGTCTCCCACCCCAGAGCGAACTAAAAATGCCCCGAACAAGATAAACATAAAGACAAAGCTCCAACTGATACGCGCAATTGGGCCAAACATTCCTTCAGATGAATAGAAGCTGCGATAGAGTAAGGTTTCTAGGCTCAGTCCAGGGAAATGGAAGATACCGGTTGCCCATTTCCCCCACCACACTACGTAACTTAAGCAAATCAAAATCAACACTGGGATAAACCACCCCATGGTGCGGCGGATCAATTCCGTCACAATAACGATGGCTAAAATGGCGAACACCCAATCACTGGCAATAAACTTCACGCCACGCTGATACAAGGCATCTTCTGCCAGCGGCAAATAGATAAAACAAGCGATTGCGCCAAGCGCAAGCAACAGGTCAAAAGCCAGCGCAAAACGGCTGTCGACTAACCGACGATGAGGGGGGTACAACACAGCACAGATCACCGCAAAACCGGCAAAATGGGTTACAGATATCCATAGTTCAGAAGTCGTAGCAAAGGTGTTAAACCAAATATGAACAAGCGACAGTAATACACACCAAACGGTCAGTGTCACTGTTAACCATTTAACGTTACTTCTTGTCGCCAACTCAAACTGGCTCAATTGTGTTTCTTGGGTGTCACTCATAACTACTCCATGTCTAATGAGAGACAAGCGGCTTCAACTAAGCGTTTTAGCTGAAACACGATTAACTATCCTCTAGATTTGAGCCGCACACGATCAGCAATATGATCCGCTGCGACCCAATCAACAAAGACTTTATTATTGAAGTATCAATGAATTCGGTACTTCGATTCCCATTTCTTGGTAATACTTAGCCGCTCCAGGATGCAGAGGGACCGGTAAACCGGCAATCGCTTTTTCTAATGCCATCGCTTTGGTCGCTTTATGAATCCCTTGCAAGAAAGCCAAGTTTTCATAAATCGCTTTGGTCAACTCGTAAACATCTTCCTCTGACACATCACTTCTAACCGCTAAAAAGTTGGGCTGAGCAATCGTGGTAATGCTTTTTTCCACACTTGGATAGGTGCCCGCAGGGATCTCATACTTAGTCCAAAGGTTATAATCACCGTTGGCTTGCTTAATCTGTTCATCGGTAAAGGATAAAATCTGAATCTCTTCACCTAAAGCCGCAAATGCTTGTGTTACCGCACCAACAGGCACTCCCGCTGGGGTATTCATTCCTTGGATCGTGCCATTTTGCAGTGCACTTGCACTGCCGCCATAACCCATGTGGGCAAAATTGAAACTCTCCGTTTCAATACCTAACCCTTGCATGATCTGGCGTCCTGAGTTTTCTGTTCCTGAATTCTTTTTCCCTATCGAAAATTTTTCATCTTGCAGGTTGTTCAGATCGGCCACTGTACCAGTGCTTGCCAGATCACTGCGCACGATAAAATGCTCTACGTTTTGCCACAACATAGACACTGAACGTAAATCATCTTGTCGAGCTTTATAAGGACCTTCACCATTCCATGCCCATGCACCATACAAACCTTGTAAAATCGCAAACTGCGCTTCGTTTTCATTCAGTAGTTTGACATTTTCACCCGAGCCAGCGGAGCTGATCGCCGATAGCGAGAATTGATATTTCGGCGCTAGTTTTACTTTGCTCAGCGTTGCTAAGGCAACACCGACTGGATAATAGGTACCGCCCGTTGAGGCCGTGGCTAGAATATAACTACGATCTTGCGCATATGCTTGAGCGGTAAACCCAATACACGCCGCAGCGATTGCTAGAACATTGACGACTCGATTCGACTTCATAGAACTCTCCGTGTAAACCATTAAGCGCTATACGCTAAGCACATAGCGAGCATGGATATCCATCACTATGATGAGGTGCTATTTAGCTCACTTTACTTAGCATCCAATAGTCACTCAGCATGTTGTAATACTTCGGTATCCGTGGGGCACTGACTTAGTATCGAAATCGTTAAGCGTAAATTAGGCTAACGACACTAAGTGATTCTTTTAAGGTAAGGCAAATTTTTGATAGGAGGAAGGATCGAGATCGCACTTATTGATAACAATAATTTAACACTACACATTCATCACTGCACATAAACAAAAAGAGCGACCAATCGCTCGCTCTTGTGTGCTTAGTCTCTCTCACTACAAAAATGAAAGTGATTTGAACTATGCATTGGGATTAAAAAGTGAATGCTAGATTCGCTGATGCACCAAACTGATTTTCTCCCGCATAGGAGCCTGCAATATCGAAGCTCACGGCATCGAATGGACTAATACCAATACCTGCGGTAATCGAATCATCAAGCGTATCTTCTAGATCGATCTCATAACCTGCGCGAAGCTGAGCCCAACCCCATGCATTTCCCTCGACACCAAAACGGAGGAATCGCGTGTCATCATTCAACTCTTTAAAACGCTTCTGTTTCGTTAGGTCAAAATCAATACTGGCGGCAAGATATTCACCGGCGTAACCCAAACCAATTGTCGCTTGTGGATTAAGCTCGTACGTGTAACCACCAATCTCGGTTTCAATCTCTTGTGAAAATAAATTTTTCATTGCAAGACCCGCTCGTAACGGACCTGAGTGCCAAGCCATACCGAGATCGAGATTGAAAGCCGTTTTGCTTCGCTCACTTTCGTCGTAGTTATCAAGATCGAAATTGTCGATATTGCCTTCTTGTGAGTAAGTCAGTAAGTTTTGATATTTAGGTGAAATACCAAACGCGATATTTTGGCCGCCAAGCTCAAAGCTTTTCGCGAAAGACAGACCAACTTCAGTGACGCCAAAGGCAACCATTTTAAATGTAGAGTCGTTGTATCGATCTTCAGCATCGCTAAGATCAGAAACTTCCGTAGCAGCGATCACTTCAGTGTAGCCACCACCAAACAGGTTGACCGACAGAGTACGAGTGGGAATAGCGACAGCAAAATTTAACCCCGCGGTCACTGCAACTGGCGCATTACCCGCAAGATCATCCAGTAATTTATCCAGAGCAGCAGTATCGGAAGAACTTCCATTGGAGATATCTGCAAACAAATCTTGGGCATCATCTATCGTTTGGATGGTTTCATCTTGATCATGCACGGTGACACCAAATGCCGGCAATAAAATACCGACATCGTCGCTATCACGATGCAGCGCGCCTAAAGCTGGGTTATGAAAGGGAGCGAGTAGAAAGTCTGCCGATACTACGCCAGTATTACCCATACCATTACTACGCGCGTCAGCCACTTGGGTTGCGGCGATGGCGGAAGTTGAAACTGCACCTAACGCACAGGCCACTGCTAAAGTTATTTTATTCATAATCGATCCATGTTGATTCTGATTGTAATTTATACTTAAGAGACGTGATTTCGATGCCCATTAAGGAACCACTCGTCACTTGGTCATTTTTCATTCTGACGCTCAACTGTTTAACGAGTATTAAATCATCCGTCCAGCACCAATAGCGATCGTGGTTATATAATGTGCAGTTGCTCAATTCTTTGCATGATAAGACGGGAAAAAAACATCCTCTCTGCATGCGCTGAATAGATGGACAGATTAGATAGGTTGAATCAATAA
>NZ_AFWF01000093.1 GCF_000222605.1 Vibrio ichthyoenteri ATCC 700023
AAAAACCGTTTGGCGCATCTCTTCTCTTGTCATAATTGGCTCATATTGAATCGCTTCAACTTTCATTGAGTGAAAAAAGCTTTCGACACAAGCGTTATCCCAACAATTTCCTTTTCTACTCATGCTTTGCTTTAGATTATAATTACTTATCAGCGTTCGATAGTCTTTTGAGCAATACTGGCTCCCGCGATCGCTATGAACAATAACCTGCTCAGGAAATCCTCGGCGAAACAATGCCATCGATAGTGCATCGCAAACTAATGATGCTGTCATTCTTGTATCCATAGACCAGCCAATTACTTGCCTTGAGTAAAGGTCGATAATTACCGCTAAATACAACCAACCCTCGCTTGTCACAAGATAAGTGATATCTCCAGCCCACTTTTGATTGGGGACTTCTGCTCTAAAATCCTGGGCAAGCAGGTTAGGAGCAATTGGCATTGTATGTTTGCTATCCGTTGTGCACTTAAACTTACGAGCCGCTTTCGCTATTAAACCTTGACGCTTCATACTAGCAGCTATGGTTTTAATATTGAGCTTATCCCCGTTATCGGCCAGCTCTTTTTGAATGCGTCTTGAGCCATCTCGTTCTTTGCTGTCGTCAAAGGCTTTCTTGACTATGAT
>NZ_AFWF01000092.1 GCF_000222605.1 Vibrio ichthyoenteri ATCC 700023
ATCTATTCTCTACTCTCATAGAACTAGATTCCCGACTGCGCTCCTTCGTCGCTATCGGGAATGACGTTATCGAAGTTCCACGCTTTTGCTGTCATCCTCAAGAGCGAGGTACGAGCGAGTTGGGGATCTATTCTCTACTCTCGAACGAAGCGAAGCGCTCTCAAGGACGAAGTCCGCTCTCTACTCTCGACGCGCAGCGTTCTCAATTCTCAAAAGAATCCAAAGGCTCTATCGGCGCTTGACTAGCTACTTTCTTCGCGGCGAACGGCACATCCGCTAACTGAGCGGTATTGCCATCAATTAGTTCACCAAAATGAAACAAGCCGAATTCACCCGGCTTCATACGATGCCAAGCTTCGTTATCGGTCAATGGCTGCGTAGCCACCACCGATACCACATCGTTGGGTGTCGTCTCTTCTTGGAAGTTAATCGTCACATCTTCGTCAATCAAGGTCGCTTTACCAAATGGGGCGCGACGGGTAATCCAATAGAGGTGATTGGTGCAGTAAGTCATGACATACTCGCCATCAGAAAGCAGCATATTAAATACCCCTTTTTCTTTGAGCGTGTCACAACACTGGGCAACAAAACGAAACATGCCCATCATATCTTGCGGTGGTTCTGGATAGCGCTGTTCAAGTTGGGTAACCAACCAACAAAAAGCTAATTCACTGTCCGTTTGCCCAACAGGGCGAAAACGGCCCAGAGCCAAATCTTGGTAATCCGTCAACTGGCCATTGTGAGCGAAAGTCCAATAACGACCCCAAAGCTCACGAGTAAATGGGTGGGTGTTTTCCAGATTGACGCCACCGCGATTGGCCTGACGAATATGGCTGATCACCGCACGACTCTTTATCGGGTAGTTTTGCACTAACTCGGCAATCTTTGACTGGCAACTAGGGTTAGGATCTTTGAAGGTACGAAAGCCTTTACCTTCGTAAAAAGTGATCCCCCAGCCATCGCGATGTGGACCAGTATTGCCACCACGTTGCATCAGACCGGTAAAACTAAAGCAAATGTCAGTCGGTACATTTGCGCTCATTCCGAGCAATTCACACATGGTTTAACTCACTCCCTAATTAAACACCCAATACCAAGCTACCACAGAGTTGGTATTGGGATAAACCGTGCATCGGAATGGGAATTACTTTTCCATTTCCTTTTCAATCAATTGAATCACAATATGAATAATCTTGATGTGAATTTCTTGAATACGGTCAGCATAACCAAAATGTGGCACACGAATTTCAATATCCGCACACCCCGCCATCTTGCCACCATCTTTGCCCGTTAGAGCGATGGTTTTCATGCCTTTATTCTTTGCCGCTTCAATCGCGTTCAAAATGTTGACTGAATTGCCTGATGTTGAAAGACCAAACAGAACATCCCCTTTTGAACCTACCGCTTCAAGGTAACGAGAAAAGACAAAATCGTAACCAAAATCGTTACTCACACAAGAAAGATGGCTAGGATCAGAAATCGCAATACCTGGGTAACCTGGACGATTTTCACGGTAACGACCAGTGAGTTCCTCAGCAAAGTGCATCGCGTCACAGTGAGAGCCACCGTTACCACAAGACAGTACTTTGCCACCTTGCTTGAACGAATCAGCGATCAATTTTGCTGCCGCTTCAATTTGAGCAATATTGTGATCATCACTTAGGAACTTGTTCAGCACATCAGCTGCTTCAGTCAGCTCACTTTTAATCAAATCCTGGTACATAAGCATTCTCTTTTAATCAGTATTAGAGCGCTGTTTTTACAGCCTCAGACTCTTCTGAGTTTACTTGAACCATTCGTACTGTCGAGAGTCAGGCTTAAAGATTTCCTCGATTCTTGACCTTGCCCGTTCACAAAATCGACACCACCGCACATTTATAGAATCTTTACTCTACATGGATCACTTTTTGAACAATTCAATGTTTTACATTTTGTTAATATCTCTATTACAATTTAACTGGTTAGACCACTAAATTAATCCAGACAATTAAAACCTTAAAAAGTCTGAGAAGGAACACATAATATGGATATCTTGCTCTCTACTCTTGGCCTCGCCGCAGTCCTAAGCGCTTGCCTCTATCATCGAACCTCACTGCTGCTGTCATTGAGCGCATTGACTGCCACCATGATTGTGCTCTCAATAATGGGCTATCTCGGCTCAATAAGCTGGATGCTGTTTATTGCTGCTGTAGTCATCTTGACCATCCCCAGCATTCGGCAAAAACTGATCAGCCAAAAAGCACTTAAGTTATTTAAAAAAGTGCTACCAGCCATGTCACAAACAGAGAAAGAGGCATTGGATGCTGGAACAGTATGGTGGGAAGCAGAGCTATTTAAAGGCAAACCAGACTGGCAAAAACTGCATGATATTGCCGCGCCAACACTCAGCGCGGAAGAGCAAGCTTTCTTAGACGGTCCGGTAGAGGAGGTATGTGCGATGGTGAGTGATTACCAAGTCACCCATGAGCTCGCCGATCTACCTCCTCATGTTTGGCAGTATCTTAAAGATCATAAATTCTTTGCCATGATCATTAAGAAAAAATACGGGGGATTAGCATTCTCTGCTTACGCTCAGTCTCTAGTGTTACAAAAGCTTACTGGGGTATCCAGTGTTTTATCCTCGACGGTTGGGGTACCAAACTCACTGGGGCCCGGAGAACTACTTCAGCACTACGGAACTCAAGAACAAAAAGAGTATTACCTGCCACGTCTTGCTCAAGGCAAAGAGATCCCATGCTTTGCTCTAACCAGTCCCGAAGCCGGCTCTGACGCAGGGGCCATTCCTGATTATGGAGTGGTTTGCTATGGTCAATGGCAAGGAGAGAAAGTGTTGGGTATGCGTCTTACTTGGAATAAACGCTATATCACACTAGCACCAGTGGCAACAGTGCTTGGCCTTGCGTTCAAGTTACGCGATCCTGATGGACTGCTGGGCGAAACCCAAGATCTTGGCATCACTTGCGCTTTGATCCCTACTCATCTCAAAGGAGTCGAAATTGGTAATCGTCATTCTCCACTCAATGTTCCATTTCAAAATGGGCCAACTCGCGCCAACGAACTGTTTGTACCGATCGATTACATCATTGGCGGACAAAAAATGGCAGGGCAAGGCTGGCGTATGTTGGTTGAATGCTTATCGGTAGGACGCGGAATTACCCTACCTTCCAACTCAACCGGTGGGATTAAAACCGCCGCATTGGCAACCGGTGCTTATGCGCGAATTCGTCGCCAATTTAAACAACCAATTGGCCATATGGAAGGGGTTGAGGAGCCACTCGCTCGCCTTGCAGGTAACGCCTATGTAATGGATGCTGCGAGTGCATTGACCGTGACCGGGATAGATCTTGGGGAAAAACCATCGGTGATCTCCGCGATAGTCAAATACCACTGCACCCATCGCGGGCAGCGCAGCATTATTGATGCGATGGACGTTGTCGGTGGCAAAGGTATTTGTCTCGGGCCTTCAAACTTCCTTGCGCGTAGCTACCAAGGTGCGCCAATTGCCATTACTGTTGAGGGCGCCAACATTCTCACTCGCTCAATGATTATCTTTGGCCAAGGCGCAATTCGCTGCCATCCATACGTACTGACTGAAATGGAAGCAGCCTATTCAGAACATCATGACGCACTTAATCAATTTGATGCTGCACTAGCAGGTCATGTCAGCTTTAGCGCCAGTAATCTAGTGCGCAGTTTATGGTTAGGGCTAACCGACGGTCGCTTTTCTAGCGCACCAAGCAAAGATGAAACCCAGCGCTACTATCAACAACTCAATCGCTACAGTGCCAACATTGCCTTATTATCTGATATATCAATGGCAGTACTCGGCGGCTCACTCAAACGTAAAGAGCGCCTTTCAGCTCGTCTCGGTGATGTACTAAGCCAGCTATATTTGGGGTCAGCCACGCTAAAACGCTACGATACAGAAGGACGCAATAAAGAAGATCTGCCGCTATTGCATTGGGGGATGCAAGATTGCCTCTATCAAACCGAACAAGCCATCGATGGCCTATTGGCGAATTTCCCTAATCGCATCATTGCCAAACTATTAAAGTGGATCGTCATGCCTCTGGGCAAAGTTCGTGATATGCCAAGTGATAAGCTGGATAGTCAGGTCGCACAAATTATTCAAACGCCGAGTGCCACACGCTCACGCTTAGGTCGCAATCAATATCTGACTGCGAGTGAGTTTAACCCTGCTGGTCGTATTGAACATGCTCTACACGTTATTCTCGCAGCAGAACCGCTATTTGATAGAGTCTGCCAAGCATTGGGGAAACGCCGAGCGTTCTTAAAATTAGATACGATTGCGGAACAAGGGCTTGAACTCAACGTCCTCAGTGAAAAAGAAGCGCAATTACTGATTGAGGCAGAACAACAACGCTTATACGTGATCAATGTTGATGACTTTGCTGCGCACGAACTCGCGGCGAAGCCCCAAAGCCCAGCGGCCATGGATGAAGTTGCTTGAGCGCGCCATCTTAAGCCATCATCACCTTAGCTGATTGAGAGCTGATAACAAAAGGGCTGCCACTGCAGCCCTTTTTGAGGTTATTTTTCGATTAGCCCTTTCTTGGCATTTCTAGCTGCATCTCTGGGATCGCGGCTTTTTTCGCTTTCAATTTACGCACCAATAACCAACCAATTAAGCCACCAGCGATGATAACAATGTTACCTAATGCAATGATAAATATGCTTTGCTTACGCTGTGCATCACGCTCTTGCTGAATGCGGATCTCTTCCAAACGCTTCGCCTGCTTCACCCGTTCCTCTTCTTGTAAACGACGAGTTTCGGCTAAATCAATGTCTTTCAATACGCTGTAAGTTTGCTCCGACAATGGGAACATTAACTCACGATGGGAGCCGAGTTCCGTCGCAAAGACTTTACCAGACCAAGAGTATTCACCAATCACACCGCTGTATGGAATATCCAGCTCCACTTTCATCGCTTCGCTATCTTGCGCGGCATTTTCAACCGAGATTTCAGAGCCTGTAGCATCAGTATGTTCAATATGAGCGGCAAGTGACCCAGGTTGAATCATGCCTTGTTCACCAGAAAAAATGACTTGATGGTCAACATTCTCCTGCCTCGACTGAATAAAAGAGAGCTCAATTGGGCTTGGGTAAACCAACACTTCTTGTTCTTGTGCACGCAAAAACACCCCATTACCAGAAGTAATACGCACACGGTATTTGCCCGGCTGAGAGGTGATTGGCAACGAGACAGTAAACACGCCATCACCCGCTTTTTCATCCAATCCTTGACCATCATCGGCAAACGTCCCAGCTTCAACCGGTACTGGACGCGCCTCTTTGATCAAGTTCTCTTCATTTTCAATGTATTTAGTAAAGGTAACTTTAAGTTTCACGCGATCCAAAAAGTCACGTAACACCAAAGGTTTATCATTGGAGGTCAGTCGAGCAGTGAACTTGATATCTTCACCTTGGAATAAACGTTCTGGTAACGCTTGTGCAGAAAGCTTTAAGTGGGAAATGAGTTTGATTTTATTTTTCGGTGTTACTTTACCAATGGCCTGCCAAGGACCCGGCATTGGATTCTCAATAGAAATAATGTCCATCGCCGATTCTTGATACCAGCTCACATTCTCTGGACTACGATGGGAATAATATTTTTTACCGTCTGGACGAACTAAGACCACTGGTTGAGAGGCCTCTGCGCGATAAATAACAAATGTAATATGCTCAATGCTCGGATCAACACGAAAGCGGTTGTCGAGCAGCGACATGGAACTTGGGGACATTGAGGAGCTCTGAGCGGCATAACTCAGTGAACAAACGAATAACCCCAGCAGGGCAAACCAAATCCTCAACATCTTTTCTCCTATTGACGCCAGAGGCAGCTTCCGCTTTTCTCTACGATATCTAAACGGCCATTATGGGCTTCTATTTCATCGGCGGTAGCATGCAAAACCTTTAGCGATTTTCGCTGACTAGACGCGCGTTTTATTGACTCACCTCCCACTCCTTCACCTTCTCCACTACCGGGATTGAATTGCAAAGTGGTTTGTCCGCCGGTCATCAATAGATAAACGTCGGCTAAGATCTCAGCATCGAGTAGTGCGCCGTGGAGGGTTCGATGGGAGTTATCTATGCCATAACGGTCACATAAAATATCGAGGTTGTTACGCTTACCTGGGAAGATTTTCTTCGCCATGGCCAGCGTATCGGTCACCTTACAATATTGCTCGGTCTTACCTATCGAGGCATCTAGCTTTTCGAATTCATAATCCATAAAGCCGACGTCGAAGGGCGCATTATGCGCGACCAATTCAGCCCCTTGGATAAATTCTAAAAACTCTCGATGCACATCACGATATTGTGGCTTATCACGCAAGAATTCATCAGTAATACCGTGGATAGCCACCGCTTCTGCTTGAATTTCACGATCAGGCTTAATATAGACGTGGAAATGACGACCAGTCAGTTTACGATCAATGATCTCAACCGCACCGATTTCGACAATACGATGGCCAAGGTAATGAGGACCGCCATCTTGGTTCATACCGGTAGTTTCGGTATCGAGAACTACGATGCGATGCTGATTTAAATTGTTACTGGTATTCATTGCAAGCTATGTGTCAGACTATGTGGATTATGTGCTAACACCTATAGTATCAAATCATGACGAAACAAGTGGAAATTTTCACTGATGGTTCTTGTTTAGGTAACCCAGGCCCTGGTGGGTATGGCGTTGTACTGCGTTATAAGCAAGTAGAGAAAACGCTCGCTAAAGGCTTTGCCCTCACAACCAACAATCGTATGGAAATGCTGGCGACTATCGTGGCCCTAAAAGCATTAAAAGAGCCATGTTCGGTCATCCTAACCACCGACAGTCAATATGTGCGCCAAGGTATCACTCAGTGGATCCACAATTGGAAGAAGCGCGATTGGAAAACCGCTGACAAAAAGCCGGTAAAAAATGCCGATTTATGGAAAGCACTGGATATTGAAACTCAACGCCATGATGTTGATTGGCGCTGGGTAAAAGGCCATGCTGGTCATCGTGAAAACGAAATGTGTGATGAACTGGCGCGCACGGCGGCGGAAAACCCGAGCGAAGAGGATCATGGCTATATTCCTAATACTTAAGAAAATGCCGTGACAAATTACCGCTTACAACAGTTCGACTTTGATGACACCTTGTAGTTGACGCTAACCGGCGTCAATTTTCGCTTCAGCTTCCAATGTGGCTTGATCGGTTTTAATGGATACGTTCGTTTACGCGCGACAATAAAGTAAAGACTACCAAACGGCGCCGCCCACTCTCCAATGCTATTTTCGAGCCAAGTCCAACAAGTACGGTGATTCTGCACCGGGAATAAACCATACTGCTCACACGTCAATACCTGATAGTTTAAGATGCCAAGCCAATCTTTAATTCGATTGGTGGTAAACATCCGTCCGCTCCAAGGTAAATTATTTTTTCGCCAAGGCATAAAACTGGCGATACCGGTAAAGCTGATTGGATTAAAGCCAGTTAAAATCAAATAGCCATCATCGATCATAACGCGATCGACTTCTCGCAACATGCGATGGGGATCATTACAATAATCGAGTTGATGAGCGAGAATCACCGTATCGAAGCTTTTTTCTAAAAAGGGCAAATCGTAACCATCCGCAACCACATTATGCAAAGGATTGTGGATATCTAGATTTACTTGATGTTGAATGTTGCAGTTGCAGCTCGTGAGCTCGCAGCTTAAACCACCCAACTTGAGCATGTGATAACCAAAAAGCTTTGGGCACCACTCATCAAGCCGAGTTTGGATAGATTCGTTAACCCATTGGCCATTCTTTAATTGTGCCCAAGAATGGGGCTGTACAAGCTTTTTTTCACTGCGTGCTGGTTTCATAACGAGCTCACTTTGATGAATGGAGATAAAACCATGCTATATATCAAAAGCATACCTGCATTTAACGACAACTACATCTGGCTCATCCAAACAGACGATCGTCGTTGTGCGGTTGTCGACCCTGGCGATGCTGCGCCCGTATTAGCCTACTTACAACAACATGAGTTAACTCTAGAAGCAATCCTTATTACCCACCACCACAATGATCACATTGGTGGTGTTCCAGAGTTAGTTCGTCAATTCCCGACGATTGATGTCGTTGGTCCCGCGAACGAACCGGTTCCCACATTAACTCACCCTGTTGAAGCGGGCGACCAAATTCATCTATTTGATGAGGTCTTTTTCGTACTTGGTCTTGAGGGTCACACTTTAGGTCACGTTGGCTATGTGGGTGATGGCAAACTATTTTGTGGCGATACGCTATTTTCTGCTGGATGCGGTCGAGTTTTTGAAGGCACGATGGAGCAGATGTATCAATCACTCAGTAAGCTTGCTGCACTACCAGAAGAAACCGAGGTTTACTGCGCCCATGAATATACCGCAAGTAACCTTGCGTTTGCGATGGCTGTAGAACCAGACAATGTACAACTGCAAAAATACCGTGAAGAAGTCAATCGTCTTAGAGCACAAAACCGACCAACTCTGCCAACCACCATCCGTCGTGAAAAATGGATTAATCCGTTTTTACGTGTTGATGAAGCCAGTGTCATAAGATCAGCAAGTAACCGAACAACACAAATCGATCCTGTGTCAATTTTTACAGCATTGCGTGAGTGGAAAAACGAATTTTAACGTTTTCTTACTTGTCACTCAGCTAATGAGACAAGTATTATCAGCAGCCGTTGAAAAGAAGGGCTGTACCATGCGATTTAAACATAGCTGGATTCTGGCACTGGTATTAACCGGTTGTCAAATCACCCAGCCTACTACTCAAGATTCTGATGTAGAAACCACCTCAGATAAACCATCTACTGCGACAGTAGTTCCTGCAACACCGGCCACTACACCTGTAGAATCTCAAGTAGTGGCTGCACCTGTTGTGACACCTCAGTCACAAGAAGATGTGTGGCAACGTATCGCGATGCAACTTGAGATGCCAATCCCTGATCATAAAACGGTTGATTACTACCGTACTTGGTATCTAAAGCATCCAGGCCATCTTAAAACTGTTTCTCAACGTGCTCAGCCATTCCTTTATCTCATCACTGAGAAGATTGAGCAACGAGGCTTACCGTTAGAGCTAGCACTATTACCTGTGGTTGAAAGCTCATTTGATGCTTTTGCCTACTCACATGGCAGTGCCGCCGGTCTTTGGCAATTTGTACCTTCAACGGGAAAGATGTACGGCCTTGAACAAGATTTTTGGTACGACGGTCGCCGTGACGTCGATGCTGCAACCGATGCTGCGTTGGATTTTCTCACCGACTTAAACCAACGATTTGATGGTAATTGGTCACATGCGATTGCGGCTTATAACAGCGGCGGTGGTCGAGTATCGAGTGCTATTCGTAAAAACACCAAAGCGGGTAAACCGATCGATTTCTTCTCACTTTCACTTCCTAAAGAGACCAGCGCTTACGTACCTAAGCTACTTGCCCTTGCTGACGTGATAGCCAATCAAGAGAAATACGGGATTGAAATCCCACCGATTGCCAACAAACCCGTAGTTGAATTAGTTAAACCGAATGAACAGCTTGATCTCGCGATTGCCGCTAACTACGCCGATATTTCTGTGCGTGAACTGCAAGGCTTAAACCCTGCTTATAACCAATGGGCGACATCGCCAGACGGTAATACGCAACTACTATTGCCTATCGCTTCAGTCGACAAGTTTAACGCGCAATTGGCACAAAACCGTGGCAAAGGCATGAAAGTCGCGCGCTATAAAGTACAGTCGGGAGACACTATCAGCGTGCTGGCGACCAAGTACAACACCACCAGCCAAGTAATTCGTACTGCGAATAACATGACCAATAATAACATCCGTATTGGACAACATCTGCTGATCCCAATTTCAACCAAAGATGACAAAGCCTACGCACTCAGTGCCAGCAACCGCTTAGCTAAAACACAAGCGACAGCGCGCGGAAAGTACAAGCTCTCTCATACCGTTGCAAAAGGTGATAGCCTTTGGAGCATTGCCAAAGCCAATAAGGTGTCTCACACCTCTCTCGCAAAATGGAATGGTATGGGTCCACGAGATACGTTGCGTATCGGACAAGATTTGGTGATTTGGAAAAACAGCGCTGATGGTGCGGTGATCCGAACCGTGTTCTACCAAGTTCGCAACGGTGACACCGTCAGTGGCATCGCCAACAAATTTAAGGTTAAAAGCCACGATGTGGTGAAATGGAATAACCTAGAGAAAAAGAAATACTTAAAGCCAGGTCAAAAACTAAAACTTTATGTCGATGTGACTAAGGTTAGTGTATGAAGCCCTCTAGCAACCCTTTAAGTATGCTCGTCGACATCTTCCGTTCGCCTAGCGCTTGTTTTCTCGCCCTGCACCAAAATGGTATGTGGGGTTGGCAACCTTTCATCGTATTGCTGGTCACGCCCTTTCTCTTCTGGGGTGCATACTTTGATCTGGTTAATTTTGCATGGTTAAAGCAAGCATTGCTGCCTCAGTTACAGCAAGTCAATCCAAGCCAAGTTGCGTTGCTTGATGCCAACACCTTGATGGCCAGCGAGATCATTGCGGATATCCTTGGTCGCATCACCAGCGTGGCATTACTGGCCTTTTGGTTTCATTTTGCAACCAAGCCAAGTCAGCATCAACACGGCTACTGGAAATGGTTTGCCGCAAGCTGCGCAATATTGTTTCCAGCCGTACTCGGTGATCTTGCAAGCTATGTCAGTGCGTTATTAAAGCATGGCCAAGTGATGAGTTATGCCGCCAATTTAAACAGCCTCAACGGGCTAATTAAGCTACCAATGACCAGTGATTGGTTTTCATTTGCGAGTTCATTGCCACTGTTAATGCCATGGTACATCGCACTTGGCTACGCCGCTGTCGGCACATGGACCGAATTTGAACGAGGCCAAGCACTGGCTATTGCAGCACTGCCTTGGCTCGTGGTCTACACGCTTTGGGCGCTATTTTTGCTGATTTTCTAACGCAAAACTCCGCTTACGGCAGTAAGCGGAAGTAGACTTCAATCGGATTGTGATCAGAGGCGTCAGAAATGGGCGCCTCTGCTTTTTCTAACCTCAAACCACGGTAGAACAAGTGATCAAGTGGCAATCCATTAATAAACAGCTTGCGATGATCAAGCTGATACTCCACCTCTTGGACTCCAACTCGCGCCAATACCTGTTTCATCACCCTCAATCGCTCTTCACTCCAACTATTAAAATCACCTGCCACAATGATTGGGCCGAGATGAGCTTGTAATACATTGGCTAATTTTTCTAGCTGATGGTGGTACTCTTGTGTGCCATAGGTAAAGTTCACCGCGTGAATATTTACCACTGCTAAGGTTTGCCCATTAGACAAAGGGTAAGTAGCATACAGCGCGGATTTAGGTAAGCGTAGCCAAGGCTCCATCTCAGTATAACCACAGGCTCGCTGCGGCAACTGATGCGCAAGGTTGAGTACCCCTGCTGATGTATCAAACGCCTTAAACGCATCGACTAAGTTACCGCTCCACTGTCCCGCGTCAATCCATTCCCGTAGTTGCGGGGTCATGCTTGCCTCTTGCAATAACAGCAACTGCTTATCTTGAGCAAATCCATTCAGTTCGGACTGCCAATTACTGCGATTCTGCTTATAAATATTCCATACCAACAAGTTAAGTTGACCATTATGATCAATCGCTTGCGGTTGAGGATTTTGATAACACGCTAACTCGGGATGAAGATCATTATCCGATATTGCTGGCGGCGTAATAGTGGTCACCTGAGCTGATTCAGGTAAGGTAAAAATAGCTTGATAGGTAAAATAGGTCGCAGCGGTGATCACGCTTGTCAGCGCAAAGAGAATTCTTTTTTTCATAATGTGGATAGTGCTCACTCAGTCAAATACTGATTGAATATCCTTATTGATTTAAAGCATTGCCATCCAATATGGACTGCCAAAAAATAAAAGAGCCATGCGGCTCTTTTCTCTGAATTAGATTGCGTCTTCGTCTTCTTCGCCAGTACGAATACGAACAACACGTTCAACGCTAGTGATAAAGATTTTACCATCACCAATTTTACCGGTTTGTGCTGTTTCAATAATAGTATCGACGCATTGATCTGCAACTTCGTCGGTGACCACTATTTCAAGTTTCACTTTTGGTAAAAAGTCGACCATGTATTCTGCGCCACGGTAAAGTTCTGTGTGACCTTTTTGACGGCCAAAGCCTTTTACTTCCGATACTGTCATACCGGTAATACCAACTTCTGCCAGTGCTTCACGCACATCATCCAGTTTAAAAGGCTTAATGATCGCCTCAATCTTTTTCATGTTCATCCCTTAAACTTACGTTGTTTCCATCATTATCACAAAAAGAGCTGAGAATAAAAAGCCCAAGCCTCTAGCCTAGCGTGCTTTTGCTCGCCAATCTAACTTATAACCCTTGCCGATATAGGGTTTACAAACGAATAAACCCACAACCGCTGCGACTTCATCGCCACACATGACGATTGGCGTTCGACGCCTTAACCAACTCGGCACCCCGTATTCTTGAAACAACTTTTTCAACTTACGGCTATGACCACGACCAATAGGATGCGCCGTTAAACCTTCTGGATTAAACCTCACTGAAAGCTGAGCTAACTGTTGCTCGCTAAAAGTCATCTCTCCCGCGACATCGGCCGATAAATGCAATGTACCCAGTTGTTCAGGAAGTGACACAGCTTGTCCGATAAAGAGAGGGGCTTGCCATTCGCTCACAGATTGAGTCGGTAACACTTGATATAGACGCTGAGCAAAGCGGCGAATCTGTACCTGTGCTAAAACCAAATTGGGATTAGCGTCCTCTACTGCCAAGGCAACTTGCTGCCAAATCAAGGTTAAATGACCGCGACTAGGCATACGCAACTTTGCGTGCGCAAACCACATCCGCAGCAATTGCATTCGTACACGATCACTTTTCTCTGCTAGCCCTTCAATTGAGAGGCTACCATCATCGGCTAGTAATGTGTGTAACTGCTCTGTGAGCAGCTCTGCGAGCAACGCTTCTTGTTCTGCACATAATTCAGCACTACGTTGTACTGATGTATGAATATGAGGCCAGCGTTGTTTCAATATTGGCGCAACTTGATGGCGAATAAAATTGCGATCAAAACGAGTGTCTTGATTGCTTTCATCTTCTACCCACTGTAACTGCAACTCATGGGCGACTCGTTCAATCTCATCGCGGCGCACTCTTAATAGTGGTCGTAATAGGACACCCTCGCGCCACGGCATGGCCTGCGCCATCGCAGAAAGCCCTTTAGGACCACTGCCACGCTTCAGCGCCAACAGGAACGTTTCTAGCTGGTCATCACTGTGTTGCCCCGTCAGCAGAATATCACCTTGCGAAACATGCTGAGCCAAAGCTTGATAACGCGCTTCACGAGCGCACGCTTCTACGCTTTGTCCATCATAATCAAGTTGAACTCTTTCTATCAAACATTCAATCGCGACCTCTTTACACCACTGTTGACATTGACTAGCCCACACGTCAGCGTTGTCACTCAACCCATGATGAACGTGCACTGCAATACAATGCGCTCCGCTCTCCTGCTGATAGCGACTCAGTAGCGCTAACAACAGACGCGAATCGACTCCTCCGCTAAATGCGAGTACGATCTTGTTCGGTTGATAACTTTGCAGTGATTGAGTTAAAAGGGCGTAAAGGGAATCCATGACCGCTCACGAAAAGTAGGAAAGTAATGCTTATTCTACAGCAAAATAAAAAGGGTTGAGACCATGCTCAACCCTTTTCGACATTTAACAACTTATCAGCAGTAGCCGTAGCTCATCAAACGCTGGTAACGACGAGCCATTAACGCTTCTTCGTCAAACTGTTCCAACTCATTGAGCTGACGCAGTAGCGTCTCTTTGATATTTTCCGCTGTTTGCTTATGGTTGCTGTGTGCACCACCTAACGGCTCACTGATGATCTCATCGATAAGCTCAAGCTCTTTTAAGCGCGGAGCAATAAGGCCCATCGCTTCAGCAGCTTGTGGGGCTTTATCGGAATCGCGCCACAAAATAGAGGCACAACCTTCTGGCGAAATAACCGAATACGTCGAGTACTGTAGCATGTTAACGTAATCACCCACGCCAATCGCCAGTGCACCACCTGAACCACCTTCTCCAACAACGTTACAGATAACTGGAACGGTTAGACCGGCCATCACTTTAAGGTTAGTTGCGATCGCTTCTGATTGACCACGTTCTTCGGCACCAAGACCTGGGTATGCACCTGCGGTATCAATGAACGTAATGATTGGCATTTTAAAACGCTCAGCGGTTTGCATTAAACGCAGCGCTTTACGGTAACCTTCTGGTTTTGGCATGCCAAAGTTACGTTTCACTTTTTCTTTAGTTTCACGACCTTTTTGGTGACCAATGATCATCACTGGACGACCTTCTAAACGCGCAATACCACCAACAATGGCTTTATCATCCGCGTATGCACGATCACCAGCAAGCTCATCAAATTCTGTAAAGATATGCTCGATGTAATCTAAGGTATATGGACGACGAGGGTGACGAGCAAGTTGAGCTGTTTCCCACGCACCTAAATCACTGAAGACTTTCTTCTTAAGCTCTAAGCTCTTCTTCTCTAGCTGCTCAATCTCTTTATTAAGATCAACACCAGCATCACCACCATGGCGAGAAACGTCGCGCAGAGCTTCGATTTTAGCTTCAAGTTCTGCGATAGGCTTTTCAAATTCTAGAAAGTTTAGGCTCATCTATCGATCCTTTTCTATTCGGCAATTGGTGCCAAATTTAGTTAAATTCGAGTTCTACTTGGTCAGATCCAAGCAGCTGTTTTAAATCATCAAGTAGCGAGTCGCTTGGCGTTACGCGCCACTCTGTGCCCAAGGTTAAACGCGCTCTGGCATCTGAACGTTGGTAGTATACATGGACAGGAATCGTTCCTGCACGATGAGGCTCTAAGATGGAATTAAAGCGCTCAAAAAATTGGTTATCGATTTGCGTTTCGCTTATCGATACTGAAAGGCCGCGTGCATATTTTTCACGGGCACTGCCAAGATCCATGACCTCGCGCGCGGTCATTTTAAGACCCCCATTGAAATCATCAAAGCTGACCTGTCCGGAAACCACTAAAATTTTATCGCTTTCAAGCAATTCTGCATATCGTTCTAGTGCATCTGAGAACAACATCACTTCCATTCGGCCGCTGCGATCATCCAGTGTCATTAAACCAATACGATTACCACGTTTAGTGGTCATCACTCTTGCTGCGATAACCAAACCAGCAATTGTAACCGATTGGTCACGTCTGGTTGGTGTTGCGTCATTCAATCGACAGCTGGTGTATTTGCCCAATTCTTTGATGTAGGCATTAATTGGGTGACCGGTCAAATACAGGCCTAATGTATCACGTTCGCCCTCAAGCCAAACTTTTTCTGGCCACGGTGGCACTTTGGTGTATTTGTGCTCAACTTCTTCTGGTGCTTCTGTCAGTACACCAAATAAATCAGTTTGACCAAAGGATTCCGCTTGGTGATGCTGACTCGCCGCTTTAACGGCATCATTGAGCGATGCCATCAATGCCGCGCGATGTGGGCCTAGACGATCCAATGCGCCAGCGTAAATCAGTTTTTCAATCACGCGCTTGTTGACCTTTTTCAGATCAATACGCGCACAGAAATCGAATAAATCTTTAAAGTGACCATCTTGGTTACGTGACGCAAGTATCGCTTCAATTGGGCCTTCACCCACACCTTTAATTGCACCAATACCATAAACGATAGCGCCATCTTCATCGACATTGAAGCGGTACAAGCCTGAGTTAATATCTGGCGGCAACACTTTCAGTTTCATGCGCAAGCATTCATCGACCAAGCCTACCACTTTTTCAGTGTTGTCCATATCGGCCGTCATTACCGCAGCCATAAATTCCGCTGGGTAATGAGTTTTTAACCACAGTGTTTGGTAAGAAACTAGCGCGTAAGCAGCTGAGTGCGATTTGTTAAAACCGTAACCGGCAAACTTTTCCACCAAGTCGAAGATTTTCATCGCCAACTCGCCGTCTACGCCATTGGCTATTGCCCCCTCCTCAAAGGTGGCACGCTGCTTGGCCATTTCTTCCGGCTTTTTCTTACCCATCGCACGACGAAGCATATCCGCCCCACCAAGGGTGTAACCAGAAAGAACCTGAGCGATTTGCATAACCTGTTCTTGATACAAGATGATGCCGTACGTCGGTTCTAGGATCTCTTTTAATGACTCATGTTGCCACTTTTCATCTGGGTAAGAGACCGCCTCTCGACCATGCTTTCGGTCGATAAAGTTATCTACCATGCCCGATTGCAGAGGACCGGGACGGAACAAAGCCACCAATGCGATGATATCTTCAAAACAGTCCGGTTGTAGGCGCTTGATCAGCTCTTTCATACCACGAGATTCAAGCTGGAATACCGCGGTCGTTTCTGAATTTTGCAGTACTCGGAACGACGCTTCATCGACCAGTGGAATAGACTCAATCCGCACTGGCGCTTGCCCTTCGCGTTCAAGTCTTGGGTTGATCAGTCGCAACGCCCAATCAATGATGGTTAAGGTACGCAAGCCCAAGAAGTCGAACTTAACCAAACCGGCAGTTTCAACGTCATTCTTATCAAATTGCGTAACCGGAAAGTGCCCCTCTGTATCGGCGTAAATCGGGGCAAAGTCAGTAATGGTGGTTGGCGAAATAACCACACCACCAGCGTGCTTACCGGCGTTGCGTGTACAGCCTTCCAAAATACGACACTTATCAATCAGTTCTTTGACGTCTTCGTCTGCTGCATACAGCTCCGGCAAGGCAGGCTCTGCGGCAAAGGCTTTTTCGAGTGTCATACCCGGATCTGGCGGCACAAGCTTCGAGATACGGTCAACAAAACCAAATGGATGACCTAGAACACGGCCAACATCGCGAATAACCGCTTTTGCTGCCATGGTACCGAAAGTGATGATCTGCGACACCGCATCACGACCATACATTTCGGCTACGTGATCAATTACTTGATCACGTTTATCCATGCAGAAATCGACATCGAAGTCGGGCATCGATACACGTTCTGGGTTCAAGAAACGTTCGAATAGAAGATCGTATTCAAGTGGGTCCAAATCGGTAATTTTCAGCGCATAAGCCACCAATGACCCCGCACCTGAACCACGACCTGGCCCTACTGGGATTTCATTATCTTTTGACCATTGGATAAACTCCATTACGATCAAGAAATAGCCTGGGAACCCCATTTGGTTAATTACGTCCAACTCAACTTGTAGACGATCATCATATTCAGGGCGACGAGCTAATCGCGTCGCTTCATCTGGGAAAAGGAACTCTAAACGCTCCTCCAGTCCCTCACGTGACTTCATTACCAAGAAGTCCGTTTCTTCCATCCCTTCGGTTGGGAAAGCAGGTAGGAAGTATTCCCACAGCCTAACGGTCACGTTACAACGCTTAGCAATCTCTACACTGTTCTCCAGCGCTTCGGGGATGTCCGCAAATAGCTCGCACATCTCTTCTTCACTGCGCAGGTATTGCTGAGCACTGTAGTTTTTCGGTCGACGGGGATCTTCTAGCGTATATCCATCGTGGATGGCGACGCGGATTTCATGCGCATCAAACAATTCTTCACGCAGAAAAACCACTTCGTTGGTTGCCACAACCGGCAAATCAGAGCGTTCGGCCAGATCGAGAGCGAAGTGTAAGTAGCTTTCTTCATCAACACGGCCAGTACGCGTTAATTCTAGATAGAAGCGGTCGGCAAAATGTTGCTGATAAAAGCTCACGCATTGATTAACAAGGACTTGGTTACCTTTGAGTAACGCTTTACCAATCTCACCACTTTTTCCGCCGGAAAGAACAATCAGCCCTTCGGCTAATTCCACTAACCACGCTTTATCGATCACAGGCTGATGTTGGACATGGCCACGCAGATAAGCTTTCGAAATCAATAACGTCAGGTTTTTATAACCGGTATTATCACTGGCGATCACGGTTAACTTGGTCAGTTCATCACCGAATTCCGGTGACTGCATGACAAAATCAGCACCAATGATCGGCTTGATACCACAGCCATGTGCAGCTCCGTAAAACTTAACTAAGCCGCACAAGTTGGTAAAATCGGTTAACGCCATCGCAGGCATACCCATCTCGGCGACTTTTTTCACCAATGGCGGCACTTTTGATAGGCCATCGATCATGGAGTAGTCGCTGTGTACACGAAGATGGATAAACTTTGGTTCTGACATTAATTCTTTCCGGTGTTGACGCTATATTCTTGGCTATGGTTATTCTACGTGATTGTTACTCTAATCCGAGCGCTTTTTTCACTGGTTTGAAGCTTTTCCGATGTTGTTCAATCACGCCATGCTGCTCAATCGCTTCAAAATGTGCTTTGGTTGGATACCCTTTATGTTTGGCAAAGCCAAACTGTGGATATTGTTTGTCCAACTCTTCCATCTCTTGGTCACGAACCACTTTTGCAATGATCGACGCGGCACTGATTTGAGCAACGCGTAAATCACCTTTCACCACCGCGATCGCATCCATCGGCAATGCCGGGCAGCGGTTACCATCAATCAGCGCTAGGTCTGGCTGCACCGATAAACCAGCAATGGCACGCTGCATCGCCACCATAGTTGCTTGCAAAATATTAAGTTCGTCAATCTCTTCTGGAGAACAGCGTCCTACCGCCCAAGCAAGGGCTTTTTCTTGAATCTCAGGAAGCAACGCAAGGCGCTTTTTCTCACTCAGTTTTTTTGAGTCATTAAGGCCTTCAATTGGGTTGTTCGGATCAAGAATCACAGCAGCCGTCACGACATCGCCAACCAATGGACCACGTCCTACTTCATCAACTCCGGCTATTAACTGATAGCCTTGCGGATACTCAAATGGTGGCAGCTCTTTTTTGTCTTTGCTCATAGCGCTTTATTCATTCCAATTAAATTTAATACTGCGGTTGCAGCCTGAGTGTCTGCGTCTTTGCGAATCCAGTGATGCATCTCGGTAAATTTATCCACCATCTGCTCACCTTCCACCCCAAATAAACGTTCAACTTCTGATGCCAAGTTTTCTGCAGTGCAATCTTGCAGCAGATACTCTTTGACCAACACTTCATCAGCTAGAATATTAGGCAATGAAACATACTTGGTTTTAACTAAACGACGCGCAATAAAAGCGGTTACTGCATTCACCTTATAGCCCACAACCATTGGACGCTTAACCAACATACATTCAAGTGCAACGGTACCTGATGCCAACATCACTACATCTGCTGCAGTAATAACATTTTTAGCGGTGTCATCAATCAGTTTAAAATCGAGCTCTGGGGCATACTCTTGCCATGCCGCTTCAAATTGTTCACGACGCTTTTTATTCACCAAGGCCACAACAAAACCCAAGTCAGGATGATTTTGATGCAGTTGTTTACACGCGAGAATAAATGGTTCAGCCAACATATTCAGTTCACTGCCCCGACTGCCCGGCAACACGGCTAACCAACGTTTATCTTGCTCTAAACCGAGTAGTGTTCTTGCCGGCGCTTTCTCGGACTGTAGGGGAATAGCATCGGCTAAGGTATGACCGATAAACTCACAAGGAACATCAAACTTATCGTAAAACGCTTTTTCAAACGGTAAGAAAGCCAATACCAAGTTGGTCGCCTTAGCAATACCGAAGATTCGTTTCTGGCGCCAAGCCCACACTGATGGGCTAACGTAATGAACCGTTTTAATGCCCGCATTCTTTAAATCAAGTTCAAGACGAAGATTAAAATCTGGCGCATCAATTCCGACAAACACATCCGGTGGGTTTTGCGTGAAGTATTTCACCAACTCGGCTTTCACTTTCAGAAGTCGCGGTAAGCGGCCGAGAACTTCCACTAATCCCATCACTGAAAGCTCTTCCATATCAAACAAGGACTGACAACCTTGTTCAATCATCTTTGGCCCACCAATGCCCACAAACTCTGCATTAGGGTAACGCTGTTTAATCGCTTTGATAAAACCTTCGCCCAGCGTATCGCCCGAGAGCTCGCCAGCAACGATGCCGATTCGTAGTGGCCTTTCCATCTTCTAATCCTCTTACCTTAAAAACGCAAAAAGACCGCAGTTTATCGCTGCGATCTTTTCTTTACTCAATGACTCAGAGACTTAACGGATAATGCCACGTTCTGTTGATTCAAGTATCTTCAACATTGGCTCAATCGCAGGCCATTCTTGGGCCATTTCAGCCAGTACGGGTTTTACTTCTTCCATTGTTTTACCTGAACGGTAAATCTCTTTGTAAGCTTTCTGTAGCGCGCGGATCTCTGGTTTTTCAAAACCGTTACGCTTCAAGCCAACAAGATTAAGACCAAATGGAGAGGCGTGATTACCTTGTGCTAACACATATGGCAATACATCTTGCACAACCGCAGAACAGCCACCGATGTACGCATAAGCGCCAATGGTACAAAACGGGTGAATAGCCGAGAGCGCCATCACGCCTGCGTAATCACCAACCGTTACATGGCCACCAAGAATCGCATTGTTACCAATGTGAGTATGGTTACCGACAATCACATCGTGCGCCACGTGAGCGTTAACACACAATAAGTTATCATCACCGATAACAGTCGTCGCTTTATCTTGGGTGGTACCACGATGAATTTGTACCGCTTCACGAATGACGTTACGATCACCAATCACAACCGTGGTATCTTCGCCGCCGTATTTTTTATCTTGGTTTTCTTCACCAATAACAGCATGAGGGAAAATTCGGTTCTCTTTGCCAATTTTGGTGTGGCCTTTGATAACCACATGAGACATTACTTCCGTTCCTTCACCAATTTCTACGTTAGCCGTAATGTAAGTGAAAGGTCCAACCGTAACGTTAGCACCAATTTTTGCACCTTCTTCTACCACCGCCGCTGGGTGGATTTGAGCGGTTTCATGAATCATATTAAAACTCTCGACGTGCACATTTTAGATCAGCAGAACACACTACATCGCCGTCAACTTTCGCTGCACATTTGAACGCGGCGATACCACGGCGCTCTTTGATAAATTCAACTTCAATCACAAGTTGATCACCAGGCGTCACTGGTTTACGGAATTTTGCATTATCAACACTAGCAAAATAGTAAAGTTCGTTGCCAGATGGCGCGCCAAATGATTTAAATGCTAACAAACCCGTCGCTTGAGCCATCGCTTCAAGAATTAACACACCAGGAAAAACCGGAAGCTGAGGGAAATGACCGGTAAATTGCGGTTCGTTTACAGAGACGTTTTTGATCGCAGTTAGATACTTTTCTTCTTGGAAGTCGATAACACGATCAATCAATAAGAATGGGTAGCGATGTGGTAACAATTCCTGAATTTCAGTAATGTTCATCGTTTTCTTCTCAGTAGTCAAAGTCATATTCCTAAATATTTGAATGCTAAATTTGGTTTCTGGTTAGCATTATACCCAACTAACGCCTTGATGCTAAGTGCCATCACGTTTAGTTAAGTATAGAGAAAAAAGACCCGCACTCGCGAGTCTTCTTATTGCCAAAAAAGGGGTTACGAATCTGCGTCGCTTTCCAGTTGCTTTTCAACTGCTTTTAGACGCTTATTCATCTCATCAATTCTGTGTACTCGAGTCGCTGTGCGGCGCCACTCTTTATTGGTTTGGAGCGGAATACCCGAAGAGTACATGCCTTTCTCTTCAATACTACGCATCACCATACCCATACCTGTAATCGTAACGCCATCGGCGATTTCGATGTGGCCATTAAGTACACTAGCACCACCAATAATGCAGTATTTACCGATCTTCGTGCTGCCGGCCACGACCGTAGCGCCCGCCATGGCAGTACCATAACCGATCTCTACGTTGTGGGCGATTTGCATTTGGTTATCGATAATAACGTTATCGGCAATGATGGTATCGTCTAGAGCGCCGCGATCGATGGTGGTACAAGCACCAATTTCAACACGATTGCCAATGCGCACGGTGCCGAGCTGTGGAATTTTAATCCATTCGCCTTTTTCATTAGCATAGCCAAAACCATCACTACCAATGACAGTATTCGATTGAACTAAGCAATCGCTACCAATCTCGACATTATGATAAACACTAACGTTAGCCCACAGCTGCGTATTGTTACCAATGATTGCATTTTTACCGATAAAGCAACCGGCACCAATCACTACGTTATCACCAAGTGAAACACCTTCTTCAATCACAGCATTCGCGCCAATTGCCACGTTGTTACCTACAGAGGCACTCGGATCAATCACCGCGGAAGGCGCAATCGCTACCGCAGCCTTAGGAGTGGTATCTAACGCCTGTGCTACCTTGGCAAAAGCAACATAAGGGTCGGCAACAACAAGAGCGTTCCCGACACACAGTTCGCGCTGAGCCTGTTTGATCATGACAACCGTCGCCTGACACTCCGCCAAGTGCTTTGCGTACTTGGGATTTGATAGGAACGTCACATGACCTTGCTGTGCTTTATCCATTGGCGCAACCATGGTTACTGTCGCTGTCGCGTCACCATGGAGCTCGCCCCCTGTAATGGTTGCCAATTCGGCTAGTGTCAATGTTTTCATAAAATCTTATTTTAGTGCTTTGATTACTTTTTCAGAGATATTGTACTCTGGCTTGGCGAAGCGTACTGCTTGAGCATCGATAATCAGGTCGTAACCTTCTTTTGCTGCGATTTTATCGACCGCATCTTGAATCACTTTAAATAGCTTCTGTGTTTCTTGCGCTTCACGTTGCTTAGACGATTGCTCAAGCGCTTGGCCTTTAATCTTGTATTTGCTATCCAATTGGCCGATTTCGATACGTAGTTTTTCGATTTCGTCCTGGCCTAGCAGCTCGCCATCACGCTTAAGCTTTTCAATTTTAGTCTTCGCTTCTGCTTGAATCGCTTTTAGCTCATCCGCTTTATCTTTGAACTCTTCTTGCATCTTCTGCAATACGATTTCACGTTGCGGCAGCGCTTGAAAAACTTGTGCTGTATTGATATAGCCAATCTTCTGAGCGGCTTCTGCTGCGTTAGCAAAAAGAGAAGAGGTCATTACTACAAGGCCAAGACCAGCCGCTTTCATCATTTTATTCACTAGATTTTCCTTAAATTAGAAGGTTCTGCCGATTGTGAAAGTGAAGAACTCTTCGTCATCACCTTCATAACTTTCAATTGGTTTCGCTACCGAGAAGACCAGTGGTCCCATCGGTGACATCCATTGTAGAGCAAGCCCGTAAGAAGCGCGGTAATTACTCGGATCTGAATAATCATAATATTGTTCGTCGCCAATATCGCCGCGATAAACAAATTCGGTATCCCAAACGCTTGCTGCATCAACAAAAGCACTAGTACGCAATTGGCTACGAGTCTCTTCCGAAGCGAATGGTGTTGGGAATATCAATTCTAGGCTTGCTAGCGCAACGGCATTACCACCAACGGAATCATCCGTCGTCGTCACACAACCATTGTTACCACATGCATCACCAGGAATATTGGACTTATTGGTATAAACCGCTTTCGGACCTGCACTATTGGAGCCAAAACCACGTAAGGTAGTAAAGCCACCCGCGTAGAAGTTTTCATAGAATGGAAATAAGTTGTCATTGCCATCCGTTTCCCCATAGCCATTACCGTAGCCAAGACGGCCACGCATTAGCAAGGTAAATTCATGCTTCTTAGTTAAAGGCACATACTGACGCACGTCATATTGCAACTTAAAGTACTGGGCATCTGAGCCTGGTATCGTCATTTTACCAAAAGCACGTTGATAGTTACCCGCCGTTGGGAAGTAACCACGGTTTAAATTATTACGCGTCCAAGATAAGTTAATATCAAAGTCGTTGGTGATGATATCCCCTTCAGCCTGGCCAATGCTTTGTGCAAACAGCTTTGCTTGGTCGTATTCTGGCACATTACCAATCTTGTTATGGGTATAACCAATACCAAAATCGATACGGTTAAGTTCATCAACCGGGAAACCCCAAGTTAAACTGGTGCCATAACTCTCATTGGTATAGTCAACAATACCCGCTTCTTCAGCTTCAAAGGTGTTATAAAAGATTTTTCCGCCAAGGCTGACACCATCAAGGTTCCAATAAGGATCACGATATTCTAAGGTCAAGTTTTTCTGGTAGTCATTCATCATCGCATTGATACCAACACGATTACCAGTACCCGCAAAGTTATCTTGTTGTAAACCAACTTGGAAACTCACCCCAGATTCAGTACCGTAACCAACACCAAAGTTTACGCTACCTGAGTTCGCTTCTTTTACGCTGTAGACCAAATCAACTTGATCTTCGCTGCCAGGTACACGAACGGTTTGTACATCAACGGTTTCAAAAAAGCCGAGACGATTCAAACGCGCTTTACTGGTCTCCAGGGCTTTGCCATTTAACCAGCTACCTTCCATCTGACGCATTTCACGACGCAACACTTCATCTTTTGTGGCGTTATTGCCGACAAAACGAATGTCACGCACATAAATACGCTTGCCAGGCTCAACATTCACCACCAGCGAAACTTGCTTAGTTTCTTCGTCAAACTCCGGAATACTGCGAACTTGTGGATAAGCATAACCGGCTTCGCCAAGTACTTTCTTAACCTCACCTTCAAGAGAGGTGACTCGAGAAGCGTTGTATACTTCACCGGCTTCAAATGGAACTAAGCTTTCAAATTCCGCTTCTTTACCAATCAACTCTCCACGGAATTTGACATCGTCGATGCTGTACTGGTCGCCTTCATCAATATTGAGAGTGATATACACGCCTTTCTTATCCGGCGAGATAGAAACTTGCGTAGAGGTCACTTGAAATTTTAGGTAGCCACGATCTAGGTAGTAAGAGCGCAAAGCCTCAATATCACCCGCTAAAACTTGTTTCTGATACTTGTCATCAGAGAGAAAGTTCCACCATGAAACATTTTCATTGAGATTGAAACGACCACGCAGATCTTCATCGCTAAACACTTGGTTACCGATAAAGTTAATTTGTTGAATTTTTGCTGAAACACCTTCAGTGAAAACAAACTTCAAGTCAGTACGGTTACGGGGTAAAGGCGTCACAACCGCTTTCACACTCGCATTGTACTTACCAACACTGTAGTAAAAATCTTCCAGACCTTTCTCAACGTTCGATAACGTTGTTCGGTCTAGCGCTTCACCAACACGAATACCCGATGCATCAAGGTTTTGTTGCAACTGCTCGTCTTTAATCGCGCTATTGCCTGAGAAAGAGACCGTGGAGATGGTTGGGCGCTCAATAACCTGCACAACCAAAACATCACCATCACGTGACACTTTGACGTCTTCAAAGTTACCCGTTGAATACAACGCGCGGATAATACCTGCGACATCTTGATTGCTGACTGTGTCACCAATACGAATTGGCATTTTTAACAACGCCGCACCTAATGCTACGCGCTGTAAGCCATCAACTTGGATATCTTGAACAACAAAGTCTTCAGCGCCGTTAGCCGAAACGCTCGTAGCCAGCAAAGTAGCCAACAGAATTTTTTTCATTGCCATATTTGTTTTAGTTATTCCTTACTACAACCTGCATTCACTTTATAAGCGCGCAAAGTCATTAAAAATCGCGACCGCCATAAGAGCAAATATGATCGCGCCACCCAGACGGTAGCCCATTTCCTGTACCTTCTCTGGTACTGGGCGTCGAATTACCGCCTCGATTGCGAAAAACAATAGATGTCCACCATCAAGCATTGGCAGTGGAACCAAATTTATAATGCCAAGATTGACACTGATTAAAGCCAAAAAGCCTAAAAAATACACTAACCCGTAGTCGGCGGTAGCGCCGGCGCCTTTCGCAATCGAAATAGGCCCACTAAGGTTATTTAATCCCACATCACCAACAATCAACTTCTTCAGCATGGTAATGGTCAAATCGATGACTTGGCTTGTTTTATCAATCGCCTTACCGATAGACTCAAATACACCAAATTGCAGATCGAATCGATAGTTTTGCGGCCATTCTGCGACTTCAGGAGCGATTCCAACAAAACCGACCTTTTCTCCGCCTTGAATTTCACGGCTATCAGGAACAATCGTTAGCTTAACCAATACTCCATCGCGCATCACAACAAGGTCAACAGCTTGAGCAGCATTGGCTCGAATAACGTCAACGACTTGCTGCCAGTCGGTAATTATTTCACCATTCAACTGCGTAAGCGTATCACCCGCTTTAAGCCCCGCCACCTCACCTGCGCCGCCTTCGCTAATGGTCGCTAAGGTCAAAGAAATAGCCGGAGTATAAGGTTTAAAGCCCAATGCGGACATTGAGGATTCTTTTTCAGGGTCAAACTGCCATTGAGAAATATCAAGGGTCAGAGTTTGCTCCAAACCAACCTCATCAGCAGGTGCCACCGTTAATGTTAAAGCCTCGTCACCAATATGGGAAACCAACCCCATATTAACCGATTCCCAATCCGCGGTTTTGACGCCTGAAATTGATTTAAGTTCCATCCCCGACTCTAAACCGCCCTTCGCCGCAATAGAATAAGGCGCAATTTCACCCACTACCGGTTTCACTGCTGGCACGCCGATAAGAAAAACCAACCAGTAAGCAAAGATGGCAAATAGAAAGTTAAAAACCGGTCCTGCCGCAACAATAGCGGTGCGTTTCCACAGCGATTTTTTGTCAAAGGCGTGGCAATACATTTCCTCAGAAATGTCATCAACTCGGCTATCAAGCATTTTGACGTAGCCACCTAACGGGATCACTGCGATGCTATATTCAGTGCCATCTTTACCGATTCGATTCCAAATCGACTTGCCGAAACCGATCGAAAAGCGTTCAACTTTTACCCCACAACGACGTGCGACCCAAAAATGACCAAATTCATGTACCGCAACTAAAATACCCAGCGCTACGATGAATGAAGCAAAGTTCCACAATATTCCGCTCATGCTTGCTGCCTAATGATAAATTCAATTGCGAGTGCGCGTGCCATTCTATCGACCTCAAGTATGCTTTCCAAGCTATCACAAGTCAGTTGTGCATTCATCGCACATATTTTTGAGGTTACCCAACTATTGACCACTGCGATGTCAGTAAAGGGTAATTTTCGCTGTAAAAACGCCTCAACCGCGATCTCATTGGCTGCGTTCAACGCCGTCGTCGCGTGTTGTCCTTCATAACAAGCATCAATCGCCAATTTTAAACATGGGTAACGATTGTAGTCTGGAGCAAGAAAAGTCAGCTCACCGATCTGAGTAAAATCTAGTGGCTTAACCCCTGCAGAAACGCGTTGTGGGTAAGATAACGTCAAAGCAATCGGCGTCGCCATATCTGGCTCTCCCAATTGCGCGAGCGTTGAGCCATCTCGATATTGCACCATAGAGTGGATAACAGACTGCGGATGAATCACAACTTTAAGCTGATCACGACTGGTATTGAACAGCCATCTAGCTTCGATGTACTCCAAGCCTTTATTCATCATAGTGGCGGAATCGACCGAAATCTTAGGCCCCATAGACCAGTTAGGGTGAGCGATCGCTTGCTCAGGCGTGACATGTTTCAGCTCAGCTAAATCGCTATAACGAAATGGACCACCTGAGCCTGTCAGAAGAATATTCTGGATGCCAAAATGACTTAAATCGCAGTGACCTAAATTAGTTTGTACTTCATGAGGTAGACATTGAAAAATAGCATTATGTTCACTATCAACCGGTAATAACTCTGCACCGCTCTCTTTTACCGCATCGACAAAAAGCTGCCCTGACATAACCAAAGCTTCTTTGTTTGCAAGCAAGACGCGCTTACCCGCTTTGACCGCTGCCATTGTGGGCATTAACCCCGCAGCGCCAACAATCGCCGCCATCACAGTATCAATCTCATCAAAAGAAGAGACCATACACATGGCTTCAACGCCGGATAATACTTCCGTCTTGGCTCCGTTTTTTTGTAGGGTTTGTTTCAACTCACTCGCCGCTTTTTCGTTTGCCATGACAGCATAACGAGGTTGCCACTTAAGACAAAGCTGAGTCATTTTTTCAACATTTTGCCCTGCCGCTAACGCAACCACACGAAATTGTTCCGGATTATTTTCGATAACTTTCAAAGTGCTGGCACCAATAGAGCCGGTAGCACCTAGGATTGTTAATTTACGCATTGCGAGAACCAGTTATAGTGATGCGGGTATAAACCCGCATCATTTTTAAAATGAAAAATAGAGAAGAGCAAAAACAGGGAAGGCAGCCGTCAGACTATCGATGCGATCCAGCACACCACCGTGGCCAGGAATGATATTACTGCTATCTTTAATTCCTGATACACGTTTAAACATGCTTTCAACTAAATCGCCCAACACAGAAATGACTACCGTCACTAACGTGATGACAATAAAAGCACCGGCACTACTAAATTCAATATCAAACCACTGCGCGGTACCCCAGCCTACCAGCAGCGCGGTCAGAACACCGCCAATCAGACCTTCAATGGTTTTGTTTGGACTCACGTGAGGCGCCATCTTGCGCTTACCCATACTTTTACCAGCAAAGTAAGCACCGCTGTCTGCAGCCCAAACAATGAAGCACACGTACAGTACCAGCTTAGCACCATGGTAAGGATCAATCATGATTCCCTGAGCGCGCAGAATGACGATACTCCACAAGAAAGGCAGCAAGGTTAAAAGACCAAATAGGTGACGCAGCAATTTCGAACCTTGCCAGCATTGAGCTGAACGGGGATAAGTAATCGCCAAGCCACTCGAAACAACCCACCAAGCGGCGCCGAAAGCGAGAATCGCATAATGACTGCTATTGAGCGCGTTAAGAGAAAAGGCATCAGAAGGGATAAACATAAAACTGGCGGCAGTAACCACCACACTAGGAATCAAAGCCACTACACGAGATTTCGCTTCAACAAACTGGGTCCATTCCCAAAAACCGATTAAGGTTACCATCGCGATCAGAGCAATAAAAAGGGGTAACGAAAGCTTAAAAATCGCAAGGATAACTAATGGAGCAAGGATAAGCGCGGTTATAATTCTTTGTTTCAAACTCTAGTCCTTAGTTGCATTCCATTAATGCTTTAACTTGTTCACCAGTACAACCAAAACGACGTTCACGGTCAACAAACCAAGAAACGGCTTCAATCAAACTGTCTTCATTAAATTCTGGCCAATAGGTTGGCGTGAAATACATTTCCGCATAGGCCAACTGCCACAGCATGAAATTGCTAATACGACATTCACCACTGGTACGGATGAGAAGATCCACTTCTGGCAAATCGGCCATGGTAAGATATTGAGTCATTAAACTCTCATCAATCGCATCGATAGCTAACTCTCCAGTTTGCACCTTAGCTGCGATCGATTTAGTTGCTTCAAGAATATCCCACTTACCGCCATAATTCGCAGCAATGTTAATCACCATACCATTATTATTTGCTGTCAGTTCTTCCGCTTGCGCAATTTTTTGCTGTAAGCGCTGACTAAAGCGGCGTTTATCGCCGATAACACGTAAACGGAGGTTATTCTTATGCAGCTTCTTTACCTCGGTAGATAATACCGTGATAAATAACTCCATCAACACACCTACCTCTTCCTCTGGACGACGCCAATTCTCGCTACTGAACGCAAATAGGGTTACGGCTTTAATGCCCAAACGCGCCGCACTGGAAATGGTTTTACGCACCGCCATGACACCGTTTTTATGTCCAAAAATGCGTGGTTTACCCTGAGCTTTAGCCCAGCGGCCATTGCCATCCATAATGATAGCGATATGTTTGGGAAGTTGTTCAGATGAGAGTTGTGAGTTATGCATAGAGCTTATAGGATTGCGGGCAGGTGACAGAGGGTAGCATAAAAGAGCGCTATGCGGCGAGCACAGCGCTTTTTTTTGATGAATGTTTGAGAATTAAACTTCCATCAACTCTTTTTCTTTAGCAGCTAGAACATCGTCTACATTTTTAACAGCGATGTCAGTTAGCTTTTGAATCTCGTCTTGACCTTTATGATCTTCATCTTCAGAGATTTCTTTATCTTTTAGTAGTGCTTTAAGATCGCCATTTGCATCACGACGGATATTACGCACTGCAACACGAGCACCTTCTGCCTCGCCACGTACGATCTTAACTAAGTCCTTACGACGCTCTTCAGTTAGAGCTGGAAGTGGAACACGAATAATCGTACCCGCTGACATTGGGTTTAGACCAAGATCCGACATCATGATCGCTTTCTCAACTTTTTGAGTAAGCTCACGGTCAAATACCGTAATAGCAAGAGTACGAGCATCTTCTGCTACAACGTTAGCGACTTGATTAAGAGGTGTTGGCGCGCCGTAGTACTCTACAGAAATGCCAGATAGCAAGCTTGGGTGAGCACGGCCAGTACGGATTTTAGAAAGGTTGTTCTTTAGTGCTTCAACACTTTTTTCCATGCGCTCTTGCGCGTCTTTTTTGATTTCGTTAATCACGGTTTCACCTTAATGATTCTTCTTTCTCAAAGAGAGTCTAACAGGGCTGAAAATAGTTTTGTGCTACTTGGTCACCAAATAGCACCTAAACTCGTCAAGCAGGCTAAATTAAGCGTTTTCGCTGATTAGCGTACCTTCCGCTTCACCCATAACCACGCGACGTAGTGCGCCTGGTTTGTTCATGTTAAATACGCGGATTGGCATTTTATGATCGCGAGCAAGTGTAAATGCTGCTAAATCCATCACTTTAAGTTCTTTGTCAAGAATCTCTGCGTAAGACAACTTATCATACAGCTCTGCGTCTGGGTTTGCCACAGGGTCAGAGGTAAATACGCCATCTACTTTGGTTGCTTTTAGAACTACATCAGCTTCGATTTCAATGCCACGTAGACACGCTGCTGAATCGGTTGTGAAGAATGGATTACCAGTACCTGCAGAGAAGATAACAACACGGCCTTGACGTAATTCACGAATCGCATCAGCCCAATTGTAATCGTCACAAACACCTTTCAGTGGAATTGCCGACATTACACGCGCATTCACGTATGCACGGTGCAGTGCATCACGCAATGCTAGGCCATTCATTACCGTTGCTAGCATACCCATATGGTCGCCAACAACACGGTTCATGCCCGCTTCAGCAAGGCCTGCACCACGGAATAAGTTACCACCACCGATAACGACACCAACTTGAACGCCCAGTTCAACTAACTCTTTTACTTCTTGAGCCATACGGTCAAGAATCGTAGGATCAATACCAAAACCTTCGTTGCCTTGAAGTGCTTCGCCACTTAATTTTAACAGAATACGTTGATATGCTGGTTTAGGGTTCGTTGTCATGGAGTTTACCTTCCAAAGGGAGTTATCAATTAACAGTCATGATTTAAAACTCAGAATCAAAAATTCCAAATCATCACGGTTCGTTGCTATCTCTTATTCGTAAAAAGACCGCAGCCATGGCTACGGTCTCAGAATTTTCGGGTAACTAAGGATTAACCTTTTTGTACCGCTGCTACTTCATCAGCAAAGCTCATTTCTGCAGCTTTCTCGATGCCTTCACCAACTTCTAGACGTACGAAGTTAACTACAGAAGCACCTTTTTCTTTCAACATTTCGCCTACAGTTTTCTTAGGTTCCATGATGAATGCTTGACCAGTTAGAGAGATTTCACCGGTGAATTTCTTCATACGGCCAACAACCATCTTCTCAGCGATCTCTTGAGGTTTGCCTTCGTTCATAGCGATTTCAACTTGAACTTCTTGCTCTTTAGCAACTACGTCAGCTGGTACGTCTTCTGGGTTTACGAACTCAGGACGAGAAGCCGCTACGTGCATAGCAACGTGCTTAAGAGTTTCAGCGTCGCCTTCACCAGCAACAACTACACCGATTTTCTCGCCGTGACGGTAAGAAGCTAGCGCAGCACCAGCTACGTACTCTACGCGACGGATGTTGATGTTTTCGCCGATTTTAGCAACAAGAGCAACGCGAGTTTCTTCAAACTGAGCTTGAAGAGCAGCGATGTCTAGTTGACCAGCTACAGCAGCAGTTGCTACTTCATCAGCAAACGCTAGGAAGCCTGAATCTTTAGCAACGAAGTCAGTTTGACAGTTAACTTCAAGAAGAGCAGCAACGCCGTTTTCTTCTTTGATGATGATTGCGCCTTCAGCTGCAACGTTACCAGCTTTTTTAGCTGCTTTCGCTGCGCCAGATTTACGCATGTTTTCAATTGCTAGTTCGATGTCGCCGTCTGCTTCAACAAGCGCTTTTTTACATTCCATCATGCCAGCAGCAGTGCGCTCGCGAAGTTCTTTAACTAGAGCAGCAGTTACAGTTGCCATTCTCTATTCCTCGTTTGATTCGAAATAAGGTAAAAAACAGGGGCCTACATTGTCGGCCCCTGCTGATAACTATAACTCAATCTGCGTAAAAAAATACACAGACTAAGTATGGCTCGGAGCCGATATTATTCAGCTTCTACGAAACCGTCTTTTTCAGCAACAACTGCAACGTCTTTGTTACGGCCTTCGTTTACAGAAGTCGCAACTGCGTCTAGGTACAGTTTAACAGCGCGGATTGCGTCGTCGTTACCTGGGATGATGTAGTCAACGCCATCTGGGTTAGAGTTAGTATCTACCACAGCGTAAACTGGAATACCTAGGTTGTTAGCTTCTTTAATCGCAATGTGTTCGTGATCAGCATCGATAACGAAAAGTGCGTCAGGTAGACCACCCATGTTTTTGATACCACCAAGAGATTTCTCTAGCTTCTCCATTTCACGAGTGCGCATTAGAGCTTCTTTCTTAGTTAGTTTATCAAAAGTACCGTCTTGAGATTGAGCTTCAAGCTCTTTAAGACGTTTGATAGACTGACGAACAGTTTTGTAGTTTGTTAGCATACCGCCTAACCAGCGGTTGTTAACGTAGTACTGGTTGCTTGCGATTGCAGCTTCTTTAACAGCTTCAGATGCAGCGCGTTTAGTACCTACGAAAAGAACTTTACCTTTTTTCTCGCCAACTTTAGCTAGTTCAGCTAGAGCTTCGTTGAACATTGGTACAGTTTTTTCTAGGTTGATGATGTGAACGCGGTTACGAGCACCAAAGATGAATGGCTTCATTTTTGGGTTCCAGTAACGAGTTTGGTGACCGAAGTGAACACCAGCTTTCAGCATATCGCGCATTGATACAGTTGCCATTTTAAAATCCTCTAATGGGGTTAGGCCTCCACATCCCCCATGAATCCGACCTCCAACATCTATTTGTTAAAGCACAAATAGTTTTACAGCTGAGGCACCCCGGAACATGTGTCGGAATGTGTGTGATTTAAAGATATAAGTTTATGGAACTCGCCAGCTTCGCTGCCAAGGCTGACCTTCGCAAAGAGAACAGACGATGTTTCCGGCGCGCTTTATACCATATTTCACTACTATTTGGCTAGTAAAAATTCCTTTTCAGCCGATTTCAACGCATCAAACAAAGATGAAATTTATTTCCGCTAAATAACACAAATACACATTCTCAGTTGTTCCTGTTAAAATAGCGTCATCCGCACATTTTTGTGCCGTTGAGTAAGTAGAGAAAAGCCAATGTCAATCAAGATCAAAACGGCTGAAGAAGTCGAACGTATGCGCATCGCTGGTAGCTTAGCTGCCGATATTCTAGAAATGATCGAACCTCACATTAAAGCTGGGGTCAACACCGACACATTGAACCAAATCTGTCACGATTATGCTCTAGAAAAAGGCGCATATTCTGCCCCACTTGACTACCATGGTTTCCCGAAATCAATCTGTACTTCAATTAACCACATCGTATGCCACGGCATTCCTGCCGCGCAAGATGAGATGGGTAGCAATGGCCAAATGAAGCCTGCTGTACTTAAAAATGGCGACATCATTAACGTTGACATTACCGTGGTCATCCCGGATGACGAAAACGCCGATCTTAGCGTTCGTCCAGAAGGTTACCACGGTGATACCTCAAAGATGTTCTTTGTGGGTGACGCCTCTCCTGAAGACAAACGCCTATGTATGGTGACACAAGAAGCACTATACGTGGGTATGAAGCAAGTGAAACCGGGCGCGACTGTCGGTGATATCGGCACCGCTATCGAAAAGCACATCAAGACCAACAACAAAAATAACCCGCGTAACAAGTTCTCTATCGTTAAGGATTTTTGTGGTCACGGTATCGGCAATGAATTCCACGAAGAACCACAAGTCGTGCACTACAAAAACAACGACCGCCGTGTACTAAAAGAAGGCATGTGCTTTACCATTGAACCGATGATCAATGCAGGTAAGTTTGGTTGTACTGTGGATGCACAAGACGATTGGACGGTATACACAGGTGATGGCAAAAAATCAGCTCAATACGAACACACCATCATGGTGACGAAAGATGGTTGTGAAGTCTTCACTCTACGCAGTGACGAAAGCATCCCTCGTTTAATGAAAAACGCTTAATATCTTTCCTATCCCCGCTTCTGCGGGGATATTTTTTTGTCTCGCCTAATTTGATAAAGTGAAATCTATCACTCAGCACGGAAGCCACTATGCCTTTTCAATCTCCGCTCACATTCAGTGACGAGCAAATTAACATTAGCGAACTAAAAGCTCAGTTGGAGCAATTTGCTGACTATCAACGAAAAGAATTTCTCGATCATCACCCGGTCAATGATCTGGTGCTTGGGCGTGCTGAATACACCGATTTGTTACTCAATCGTTTATGGCAACACTTTGGTTTTGCTCATTTACCCAACATCAGCTTAGTGGCGGTGGGTGGCTATGGTCGCGGGGAACTCCATCCACTTTCTGATATTGATATGCTGATCGTATCAAAAAAGACCTTACCCGATAATTTAGGTGCCAAAGTCAGCGAATTCATTACTTTGCTGTGGGACTTACGTTTAGAGATTGGCCATGCGGTTCGCACTATCGACCAGTGTGCCGAAATCGGTCGAGCCGATCTTACTGTTGCTACCAATCTACAAGAATCGCGTTTACTTTGTGGTTGTGAAGAGACCTTTCACCAACTCAAAATGGTGATTCACTCTGAGTCTTTTTGGCCAAGCGAAACCTTCTATAAAGCCAAGGTTCAAGAGCAAAAAAATCGTCATGCTCGCTATCACGACACCACTTACAATTTAGAGCCCGACATTAAATCAACACCGGGCGGCTTGCGCGACATTCATACTCTCAGTTGGGTAGCAAGACGTCACTTTGGCGCGACTTCTCTTTTGGAAATGAGCCGCTATGGTTTTTTGACTGATGCGGAATACCGTGAACTGGTTGAGTGTCAGGATTTCTTATGGCGAGTCCGCTTTGCGCTGCATATCGAACTGCGTCGCTATGATAATCGCCTTACCTTCGCCCATCAGGCACAAGTCGCCGAAAACCTCGGCTTTGTTGGCGAAGGCAATCGCGGCGTCGAAATGATGATGAAAGAGTTCTACCGCACCCTACGCAGAGTCGCTGAATTGAACAAAATGCTGCTTAAACTGTTTGACCAGGCGATTTTAAACAATGGCACGGAAAGCCCTCCACAGGTGATTACCGCCGATTTCCAACGTCGCGGCAACCTGATTGAAGCGCGTAAGCCGGCACTGTTTCAAGCTCGTCCTGAAACGATTTTGGACATGTTTTTGCTGATCGCCAACGACTCCACCATTGAAGGTGTGGCACCACCAACACTGCGCCAACTGCGCACTGCTCGCCGCCGTCTCAACAAATTTCTCCATACCATTCCAGCGGCACGGGAAAAATTTCTGGAGCTATGCCGTCACCCAAACGCGCTGCATAAAGCGTTTAGCTTAATGCACAAACTCGGCGTATTAGCGGCCTATTTACCACAGTGGAGCCAGATCGTTGGCCAAATGCAGTTTGATCTCTTCCATGTTTATACCGTGGATGAGCACAGCATGCGTTTGCTCAAACACATCAACACTTTTAGCTACGCAAAAAATCACAGCAAACACCCAATCTGTTGTGAAGTTTATCCACGTATCCAAAAGAAAGAACTGCTGATCATTGCCGCTATCTTCCATGACATTGGCAAAGGACGCGGCGGTGACCACTCAGTTATCGGTGCAAAAGAAGCGTACGAGTTCTGTATCGAACATGGCCTTTCTACCCCTGAGGCAAACCTAGTTTCTTGGTTGGTGCGCCACCACTTACTGATGTCAGTCACCGCTCAACGCCGTGATATCTACGATCCAGAAGTGATCACCGAATTTGCCAAGCTGGTGCGAGATGAAGAGTATCTCGAGTACTTGGTCTGCCTCACCGTCGCCGACATTTGCGCCACTAACCCCGAGTTATGGAACAGTTGGAAACGAACCTTACTGGCTGAACTCTTCTATTCTTCGCAACGCGCTCTGCGCCGTGGCTTAGAAAATCCCGTTGATGTGCGAGAACGAATCCGCCATAACCAACAAATGGCGTCAGCGGTATTGCGTAAAGAAGGTTTTACCGCACGAGAAATCGAAGTGTTGTGGCAACGCTTTAAAGCCGATTACTTCCTGCGTCATACCCACAAGCAAATTGCTTGGCACTGTAGTCACTTATTGCGTCATGATGACCCAACCAAACCTTTAGTGTTAATTAGCGAAAAAGCCACCCGTGGCGGAACCGAAGTGTTTGTTTATCACAAAGATCAGCGAGCGCTGTTTGCCACCGTCGTCGCTGAATTAGATAGACGAAACTTCAACGTCCATGACGCACAGGTCATGACCAGCAAAGACGGTTATGTACTCGATACTTTTATGGTTTTAGACCAGCATGGTGATGCGATTGAAGTTGGTCGCCATAAAGCGGTCATAAAACACTTAACACACGTATTGCAAGATGGTCGACCAACCAAAATCCGTACTCGTCGCACGCCACGCAACTTGCAGCATTTTAAAGTCAAAACCAAGGTGGACTTTCTACCAAGCAAGAGTAAAAAGCGCACCACTCTAGAGTTTGTTGCGCTTGATACTCCGGGTTTACTCGCCACAGTCGGAGCAACATTTGCCGATCTGCATATTAATTTGCATGCAGCGAAGATCACCACCATTGGCGAGCGTGCTGAAGATTTGTTTATTATCACGGGGGCTGAAGGCGGTAAACTCAGTGAACAAGAAGAGCAACAACTGCGAGAAGCTCTGTGCGCCAATGTGGAAGAATTGGCGCCAAACTGATCCCACCCACAAGTTGATAAAATAGCCAAGGCGAAGGCTATCTCGAAATAAAATAGGCTGCTACATTAAATAGATGGATGCTCTAGGTCATACCTAAAGTCTTTGATGAGTATACCACTTTAACCCTATTTTATGAGGTAGCCTATGTTTGCAAATCTTATTGGTTTAGGCATTCAAGATCCCCAGCAAATTGAGCGCTATTCTTTGCGCCAAGAAGCACATAAAGACGTGTTAAAAATCTATTTCCGCAAACAGAAAGGCGAATTATTTGCCAAAAGCGTCAAGTTCAAATACCCACGCCAAGTTAAAAATGTCTTAGTTGATAGTGGCAGCCATCAATACAAACAAGTAACGGAAATCAACCGCAACCTGACGCTAGTGATCGATGAACTCAATAAAATAACTAAACCCGTAAAAAATGGCTGACGTGGATGTTAAACAGAAAATTCTGTCTGATTTGCGTCATCTAGAAAAGGTGGTGTCGAGTAAGATTGCTGAAATAGAAGCAGATTTAGAAAAGTTGAAGTAAAGCGAGAAGCGAGAAGCGAGAAGGATTTTTAGGGTTGGCTTTATCAGTCAACCCTTTTTCATTCAACTAATCAGTATCTCTCTGACTCTCAAACGAAGTGTTCTCGATTCTCGTCGAGAGGTGCTTCACTTACAGCCAACCGGCGTATTTACCGACTAAATACAACGCGACACCCGCCATTGCGCCAGCGACGATGTCATCAATCATGATACCTAAACCGCCATGTACACGCTTATCGAGCCAACCAATTGGCCACGGTTTTACCATGTCAAAAAAGCGGAACAAGATAAACCCCGTTAATAGCCACTTCCAATCTGTCGGCGACAATTGAAATAACGGCACCACGGCCATGGTGATCCAAAAGCCTGCGAATTCATCCCAGACTATTGAGCCATGGTCGTGCACCCCCATGTCATCAGAGGTAACTTGGCATATTTTCACCCCAATCAAACACGCAAAAATGACCGCCACGATATAAGCGGGTAACGGTAATTGAACTAACAATAGATAAAGGGGGATCGACGCCAACGTTCCCATGGTGCCCGGTACAATCGGAGACAAACCACTACCAAACCCTGTAGCTAAAAGGTGCCACGGGTTTTTTAAAGAAATCAATGAAAGAGGATTAGCCATAATTGCATCTTAATTATTGTTGAAATGATCATACCCACTCAACTGCCATTCGAGTGGTTTTCCTTGTAAAGTCAAATAAAGGCCAGGCTGTTCAACAATCTGACCGACACAAGTGACTTTGGTATTACTCCCCACCAGCATACTCTCTAACGCATCAAAATGCTGCGGAGAAACGGTAAAGCACAGTTCATATTCTTCACCGCTGGTGAGTGCATACTGTAATGCTAATTCTTGACTGCGGGTAAACTCAAGTAATTGGCTTGAAATGGGTAAATCGCCGACGTGCAGTTCCGCGCCGACAACCGAGCGCTTAAGGATATGTGGCAAATCAGAAATAAGACCATCGGAAATATCAATCGCCGCCGTCGCAATACCCTGCAATGCTTGACCCAGTGCCACTCGTGGCGTTGATAAATAGTGACGTTTTTCCAACTCTGCGGCACAACAAGCATTGGCATCAGCATGGCCTAATAGCACATCCAACCCCGCTTTGGCATCGCCGAGATCACCAGAAACATACACCCTATCGCCCACTTGTGCGCCATCACGTCGCAACGCTTTGTCCGCGGCAACAAAGCCTTGCACCGTCAAGGTTAAGCTAAGCGGTCCTTTGGTTGTATCACCACCAATAAGGTGAATACCATAGTGATCTGCAAGTGCAAAAAAACTATCACAAAAAGGCTTTAACCAAGCTTCATCGACATCAGGCATGGTCAAAGCAAATGAAACCCACGCAGGGCTTGCTCCCATAGCGGCCAAATCGCTGATATTCGAAGCTAGAGCTTTGTGTGCGACCCAAGCCGGGTTCGCCGAGGTGAGAAAATGTGTGCCTGCCACCAACGTATCAGTGCTAATCGCAATCGCTTGATTGATGGGGGCTTGTACCAAAGCACAATCGTCACCGGCAGCAAGCAACACATCTTCACGCTGAACTTGGCGGCCAACAAAATATTTTTCAATCAGGTTAAATTCACCGGGCATAGGGAGGCGTCATATCTAACAGGCTATTTTTGAGGAAATCAGTATATAAAAAAAGGCCAGCAATTTGCTGACCTTTTTACTAATCTGGCGATTATTTCTTACGTACGTGCGGTGCCGCTTTATCAAGTACACCGTTAACGAATTTGTGGCTATCTTCTGCTGCGAATACTTTTGCAAGTTCAATCGCTTCGTTGATAACAACTTTGTAAGGAACGTCTTCGCGACGAGTCATCTCGTACATAGCAAGACGAAGTAGCGCTAACTCCATCAAATCCAAATCTTGCATTGGACGAGATGTGTATGGGCGAATCTTACAATCTAGCTCTGTGTGACTTAGCACAACACCTGCTAACAGGTCACGGAAGTAGGCAACGTCTGTGTCTGGTGCAGTTAGAGCTGGCTCTGCAGCATGATGTTCTTCTTCATCATACTTACCACCAGATAAAAACTGCTCTTCAATTGTGGCAACATTTTCTTTAGTAATTTGCCAAGAGTAGATCGCTTGTAGAGCGAATCGACGTGCATTACGACGTGCGGCTGGTTTCACACTGGCCCCCATTAGGAATCGATTTCAGAAAGAACGTTAATCATCTCAAGTGCGCTCAGTGCAGCCTCTGCACCTTTATTACCAGCCTTGGTTCCTGCGCGCTCAATTGCTTGATCAATAGTATCAACAGTTAAAACACCAAATGCGACTGGAAGTGAAAACTCCATCGACACTTGTGCCAAACCTTTGTTGCATTCACTACAAACATAGTCAAAGTGCGGTGTTCCGCCACGAATAACGGTACCTAAAGATACGATAGCATCGTACTTACCCGTTTTTGCTACACGTTGAGCAACAAGCGGCAATTCAACTGCACCAGGGCAACGAACTACAGTAATGTTGCCTTCGCTAACTTGTCCATGACGCTTTAAAGTATCGATGGCACCAGACAATAGACTTTCGTTAATAAAACTGTTGAAACGAGAAATAACGATAGCAATTTTTGCGTTTGGCGCTGGGAAGCCACCCTCGATCACTTTCATAAGCTTTCCTTTAACTATGTTCATCAAGTGAGAATCGCCGGATTCTAGCACAAAACTGTGAGCAATATCTAATAGGTTTTTACATTCCTAAAACGAAAAAGCGAGACATACAATACATCTCGCTTAATCCAATGATTTAACGCTGTTGGTTACTCACAAATATATTCAACAACATTCAAACCAAAACCGCTTAATGCATGGTAACGCTTGTTGCTTGAAGAGAGTAAGCGCATGTCATGCACCCCGAGATCCGCCAAGATTTGTGAACCAACACCAACGCGGCGTGAAGTGCCTTGCTTCTTAGCGAGTGTCGGCGCACTGCCTTGATCTTGCGCTTCAAACATTTTGACGCGATGGATCAGTAATTCAGTTGGTTCTTCATTGCCGAGAATGATCAAAACGCCACCTTCTTCACCAATACGTTTCATCGCTTTATCTAATGTCCAACTGCGCTCTGCATTACGGTCGCTGCGCAGTAAGTCGGTAAAGGTATCTTGCAGGTGAACACGAACCAGTGGGGATTTATCCGCTGTACCTTGTTTGCACATGGCATAGTGCACTTGGTTATCGATCGTATCGCGGTAGGTCACCAAATTAAATTCACCGAACTCGGTTGGAAGCTTGCATTCCGCGACACGTTCAATGGTGGTTTCGGTGTTGTTACGGTACTCAATAAGATCAGCAATGGTACCCAGTTTGAGATCATGTTTTTCCGCAAACACTTCCAAATCAGGACGACGCGCCATGGTGCCGTCATCGTTTAAGATTTCAACAATAACCGACGCAGGCTCAAGCCCAGCGAGACGCGCCAAATCACAACCCGCTTCAGTGTGACCAGCACGCGTCAATACGCCACCTTCTTGCGCCGCGAGTGGGAAGATATGACCAGGTTGAACTAAATCCGCTGCTTTTGCATCTACGGCAACCGCTGCCTGTACTGTGCGCGAGCGATCCGCCGCAGAAATACCGGTGGTAACGCCTTCAGCAGCTTCAATCGACACAGTAAAGTTAGTGGTGTATTGCGCATTGTTGTCTTGCACCATCGGTGGCAAGCCAAGGCGCTCACAACGAGATTTTGTCATCGTTAAGCAAATCAAACCACGACCGTAAGTTGCCATAAAGTTGATCGCCTCCGGAGTCACATGCTCCGCGGCCATGATCAAATCGCCTTCGTTTTCACGGTCTTCGTCATCCATTAGAATGACCATTTTACCTAAACGAATATCTTCAATAATTTCTTGTGGCGTACTAATTGGCATCTTTAGTTCCTATTTTGACTGCGCGTTATATAACCGCTTTATGTTCTTTTACAAGAGTACTTCTGCGTTCACGATTTAAGCAAATCCATTTTGCTGAAGAAATTCCATCGTGATGCGTGATTCTGGTTGTGCTGATTGCTGACTAGTGAGTAATCGTTCCATATAACGAGCCAACACGTCAACTTCAAGGTTAACCTTACGACCAACATGAAAATCGGCGATAGTCGTTTCTTCACCAGTATGCGGAACGATGGTCAGTTTAAAGGCATTCTTACGTAGTGCGTTGACGGTAAGACTAATACCATCAACGGTAATTGAGCCTTTCTCTGCAACGTACTTATTGAGCTCTTCCGGCATGGCGACCCAAAATTCAATCGAACGGCCAACTTGGTTACGCTCAACAATTTCACCAACTCCGTCCACATGTCCAGAAACAATGTGCCCACCAAAACGCGTGGTCGGTAACATCGCTTTCTCTAGGTTTACTTTATCGCCCGCTTGATAATGGGTAAAACCGGTTTTATTCAACGTTTCGAGCGATAAGTCAGCGCTGTAACTGTGATCATTAAATGCTACAACGGTTAGGCATACGCCATTGGTTGCGATGCTGTCACCGAGTTTAACATCTGACATATCGAGCTTATTACTGCTCACGGTAACGCTAATGTCTTCGCCTTTTGGCGTAATGGCAGTCAGAGTACCGACTGCTTCTACAATACCTGTAAACATAATTACTGTTCTTTATAGATTGGCTTAGCAAGAATACGGATGTCGCGCCCTACTTGCTTTAGCTCGGTAATATCAAGATCAATCACTTGCGACATTTCTTGCAAACCCAATGCGCCGAATAAACCTCGGCCATCACTGCCCATTAGCTTAGGAGCAAGATACAGCACCACTTCATCCACCAACTGCTGTTGTATCAGCGAACTGGCTAATGTGGCGCCCGCTTCCACCCAGATATGATTAATATTGTGCTGTTTGGCTAACATTTCAAATGTTGCGCGTAAATCAACTTGGTTATCGACGTTCAAAGGGCATTCAATATCACCATTAGGGGCGACAACTAGCCTCTCACCACCGGTTTGAAATAGCTTCAAATCTGCAGACAGTTTACTTTGGCGGTCAAGAATAACGCGCACCGGTTGGCGCAAGTGCTCTGCAGGATAATGCGCTTGAAGCGATTTAGGCAGGTCATCCCAACGAACGTTGAGAGATGCATTGTCTTCTATCACGGTTTGGCTGGTTGAGAGAATTGCACCGGATTGAGCACGCAAGACTTGTACGTCTTGTCTTGCTTGCGCCGATGTAATCCATTGGCTGTGACCATTAGCCAGCGCCGTTTGACCATCAAGACTGGCCGCCATTTTCAATTGAACAAACGGCATACCTGTTTGCATGCGTTTAATAAAGGCCGGATTCAGCGCTTGAGCATCGGCTTCAAGTAAACCCACTTGCACTTCAATTCCCGCTTCGCGCAGCATACGAATGCCACGACCAGAAACTTGCGGGTTAGGATCTTGCATCGCGCAAATCACTTTAGCGACTTTGGCGTTAATCAAGCCCTCGGCGCACGGAGGCGTGCGACCATAGTGAGAACAAGGCTCCAACGTAACATAGGCCGTTGCACCTTCAGCGAGTTCACCCGCCATACGCAAAGCATGTACTTCTGCATGCGGTTCACCGGCGCGAAAGTGAAAACCTTCGCCAACGATCTGTCCATCACGAGTGATGACACAACCGACATTCGGGTTTGGCGCCGTGGTATAGATGCCACCTTGTGCCAATTTAATCGCACGTGACATCATGAGGAAATCTTGTGGGGTAAATGTCGCCATTAACCGATCCGTTTAGTCTTCTAGTTTGGCAATTTCTTCGCCAAATTCACGAATATCTTCAAAGCTGCGGTAAACCGATGCAAAACGGATATACGCCACTTTATCGAGCTCTTTCAGCTGTTCCATGACCAAATTACCAATCATATCGCTCGGAACTTCTCGCTCGCCTGTCGCGCGTAATTTGGACTTGATCATACTGATTGCTAATTCAACCGCATCAGCACTGACCGGGCGTTTCTCTAACGCTCGTTGTAGGCCACCGACCATTTTATCTTCATTAAAAGGTTCACGGTTGCCATTCGATTTGATCACTCGAGGCATAACCAGCTCAGCCGTTTCAAACGTGGTAAAACGTTCACTACAAGCTAAACATTGTCGACGACGACGTACTTGATGGCCATCAGCCACTAACCGAGAATCGATTACTTTTGTATCGGTCTCAGTGCAAAAAGGACAATGCATATCACCTCCATATCAATGCTCGTAGTGTAACGGAATTGATAACTTGAAGAAAAGAAAAAGGGGCTATCTAGCCCCTTTTTGCAGAAATAACGATAGATTACAGCAATAACTGTTAACTACGAGTCAAGTAATTCGCTTTGCCAACCCACTTGTAACTGGTCAACTCTTCTAAGCCCATAGGACCACGAGCATGCAGCTTTTGCGTCGATACTGCGACTTCAGCACCTAAGCCAAATTGAGCGCCATCCGTAAAACGCGTCGAAGCATTAACATACACAGCAGCTGAGCCGACAGAGTTAATAAAGCGCTCTGCATTTTCAAGACTGTTGGTCATGATGGCATCAGAATGGCTCGCGTTGTGCACACGCATGTGATCAACCGCTTCAGCAACATCAGCAACCACTTTCACCCCAAGCGTGTAGCTTAGCCATTCAGTATCAAAGTCTCCGTCAACCGCATCACGCATCTCCTGCGCATTGCTAAGCAGTGCTTTCGCTTTTGGTTCAACGACTAAGGTAACCTTGCCATTCAAACGCTCTGCCAACATTGGTAAAAACTCTCCTGCCACTTTCTCATGCACCAACAAGGTATCAAGCGAATTACACGCAGAAGGACGTTGTACTTTTGAGTTTTCAACCACATCGAGTGATTTGGCCAAGTCAGCACTGTCATCAACAAAGATATGGCTGATACCAAAACCACCAATGATGACCGGAATCGTGCTGTTCTCTTTACACATTTTATGTAAACCCGCACCACCACGAGGAATAATCATATCCACGTAGTCATCCAGTTTAAGTAGTTGTGACACCAACTCACGGTCTGGCTTTTCAATGTATTGTACTGACGCAGCTGGAAGACCCGCTTTATCCAATGCTGATTGAATGACCTTAACCAGTTCCATGTTCGAGAAGAAGGTTTCTTTACCGCCGCGTAGGATGCTAGCGTTACCCGTTTTCAAGCACAATGCTGCGATATCAATCGTCACGTTTGGACGAGCTTCGTAAATCACACCCACCACTCCAAGTGGTACGCGGCGACGCGCCAATGACATGCCATTTTCTAGCACTTTGCTATCGATCTCACTGCCGACAGGGTCATTTAAATTGATGACGTTACGGACATCATTTGCGATGCCTGTTAATCGCTCTTCATTGAGCAATAAACGATCAAGTAATGCATCGGTTAATCCCGCTTGACGACCTAACTCGATGTCTTTTTCATTCGCCGCAAGGATCTCAGTCGCGCTAGCTTCAAGTTCATCTGCAATCAGTGCTAATGCTTGATTTTTTTGCGCAGTCGATGCTGTCGCGAGTATGAAAGCCGCCTCCTTGGCCGCTTTACCCATATTAATTAAATCCACGTCTCTTCCTTTCTAATTCTTTTATTCTTGAATGACGACCATATCGTCACGGTGTACGACTTCTGAACCGTAGTCGTAACCTAATACTGAATGAATGTCTTTACTGTGCGTACCGCGGATCTTATCCATATCAACACTAGAATAAGCAGAAATACCACGCGCAATCAACTTGCCGGCTTGATCCGTCACACGAACAACGTCACCACGAGCGAACTCACCACTGAGTGCTACAACACCTTTCGCCAACAAACTACTGCCCTTCGCTAGTACGGCATTCACGGCGCCGTCATCAATCACAAGATCCCCTACCGCGGCTGGCCCCGCTAAAATCCAACGCTTGCGGTTTTCTAACGCTTCTTCGCATGGCAAGAAGCGCGTGCCTTGTGGATCATCACCCAACGAGTCAAAAATAACATCAGGAGCACTGCCTGCAGCAATGATCACTTCAATGCCTGCGCGGCGAGCAATATCTGCCGCCTGTAGCTTCGTTGCCATGCCACCTGTACCAAGATTGGTACCGCTACCACCAGCGATTTTACGTAACGTATCATCGATGGTTTTGACTTCTTTGATAAGCTCAGCGTTCGGATCTTTACGTGGGTCAGCAGTAAACAGACCTTTTTGGTCGGTTAACAGCAATAACTTGTCCGCACCGCATAAAATACCCACAAGTGCCGATAGATTGTCGTTGTCACCCACTTTAATTTCAGTGGTCGCCACAGCGTCATTCTCATTCACAACCGGAATGATGTCATGCTCAACCAAGGCATTAATTGTATTGCGAGCATTAAGAAAACGCTCACGATCATCAAGATCGGCACGAGTCAGCAGCATTTGACCGATTTTCATACCATAAATGGAAAACAGCGCTTCCCAAGTTTGAATCAACTGACTTTGACCCACGGCAGCAAGCAACTGTTTGCTTGCCATCGAGTTGGGCAGTGCGGGGTAACCAAGGTGCTCACGGCCTGCGGCAATTGCGCCAGACGATACAATAACCACTGAGTGGCCAATTTTCTTGAGCTCTGCACACTGACGTACCAACTCCACCATATGAGCACGGTTAAGTTGTAGCGTTCCGCCAGTCAGTACACTGGTACCAAGTTTAACAACCACTGTTTGTGGCTGTGTCACAGTTCCGCATTGTTGATTCGTTGTCATGATCGATTGAATTATAAAAAAAACAAGAGCTGTTGTTTTATCAATCAACGCCACATTTAACAAGCAGAAAAGGCGCTAAAAGCGCCTTTTTATTGGTTACGTTTTATTAACTGGCCTTTTTAGACAAATTCGACCGATTTGTCATGCAGCGAGAGTGACATTGCATACTCTTTTTCTAGCAATTCAACCAATTTTTGATGAAAAACGTTTTGAATTCGATTTACTTCAGCGATCGCGTCTTTAGGAATAGCCTTATCAACCCACTCACCTTTTTTATCGTACTTCCCGACTCGATAACGTGCCGCAAATTCTTGACCTTGCATTTCAAGTTCAAGCCACCAACCCCAAAATTCACGCTCTTCCGGAGACTTCTTGTCATCTACGCAAACAGCCAAGCAATCAAATAAATAAAACTCTTCCCTACTTTGCGATTCCCTGAGGTAAGGGTCGATGGCTCTTAAACTCGTTAGCAAGCGAAAATGAGTCGGGATTTTTGTCACTTTTGACATATAGACTCTCCATTTTTCTATTTTAATTATCAGCAGGTTATTAACTTAACCTTACATTACTGTTAACTAAATTAGAGCAAATGTCATCTCAACAACTCATCTTCTAACCATTTGATCGCTAAACCGAGGGATTGCTCATATCCTTGTGTAATTGTTTTGGAACTGATTTTCTTCGCTTTTCCATAATCACTAAAAAGTGCCACTAACTGGTTATCACTAAAAGGTGAAACAGGATCGCCTTCAAGGCTCATAGCCAAAATCGGCACCTTGGTTTTACGACTCGATAAGAAGCCTTGCGTTTTCAAGGACCACGCCATCATTTGCCCTGATAAACTATGAATATCAACCACTTCTTTACCCAGACGCGTCGCCAGTAGATCGAGATACATTTTCGGCATCTTTTTCAATTTAGCCGGAGACGAGAAAACATCATGGATCGGGGCGCCCAAAGAGACACAAGCCTTGATTTTAGTCTGTTCCATAAATGACAAACGCACCAAAGCGTTTCCGCCAAAACGGAAACCAATCAAACCCACACGGAAATGGTCCACCCATGGGATATTTGGCAGTTCATTCAGCACCGCTTGGTGTAAACAAGAAGAGTCTTCCGATAACGACCAATGACTAGAATGGCCCAGCGATGGCATATCCACAGTCAACATCGCAATATCTTTCGGTGCGAGATGATCTCTGAACAAGCGCCACATATCGGTTTGTAAGCTATCCAAACCAGCACTCACGATGACCACAGGTTTAGGCTTATCCGTCGAGGCGAGATGCAGGTGAGCAATGATTTTTTTACCTTTATAAGGCACTTCAATACGCTTAATGATGTACTGGGTTTTTTCAGCCGCATCTTGATAGGCTCTGGCTGATAAAGCTTGAGCTTGGATGGCAAGGTTATCGTTCTTTAGATGAGGATAACCGGCAATGCTATAACACAAAGAGGCATTAAACAGCTCATCGGCGGCTGATTCGCCTTGCATTTCACCGGCACGCTTTTGATGCAGCATCCCTAACTTGGTCCACTCAAATGTCCAATTACCACCATGGTAGCCCATCACCGTATCAAGCCACTCTTCATGAGTGCGGGAATGGTTTGAACCGGCGATTTTGGCCAGTACGCTTTCCATTTCGATCGGATCGATACCTTGCCACACCCATTGCAAGCGACGAAGATTGCGATACCATCGCTGACCTGAATTTTCACGCATCTCATCAAGCAAAGCGCGGTTGGTTGGCATATAGCGAGTGAACTCTGAAGTCTCTTTCGCTTGCTTGTGATTGACAAATAACGTTTCGGAAAGGTTTTGATTATCCAGTTCAGACATGATGATACCTAACTAATGACTACCCCAACATAATATACTCAAGTTTACTCAAGATGCCATGTTGAATAGCACAACTCACATTTAACGACAGCATAAACAAAAAATGACCCGCGAAGGGTCATTTTAAAATCATGTTAAACGCTTACTTTTGTTTGCGATTAATTGGTTCCACAAATTGCACTGTGGTATCCCATGGCTGCTCAATCCACGTATCTTGAGCAATATCAACCACGTAATCATCAAGTAGTGCTGCACCTGATGGTTTTGCACAAACAGCAATCAATTTCGCTTTCGGGTACATTTCACGTAGTTTACGTGCTGTATCACCGCTATCCACTAGGTCTTCGACGATTAGGAAACCTTCGCCATCACCTTCTGGTGCTTTTAGAACCGTCATGTCACGTTGATGATCATGATCATAGCTAGAGATACAAATAGTGTCGACATGGCGAATGCCTAGCTCACGCGCAAGAATAGCGCCAGGTACTAGACCACCGCGACTTACCGCCCAAATGCCTTTCCATTGTTCAGCTGGCATCTGTTTTTCAGCAAGCTGACGACAGTAATTTTGCATGGCGTCCCAAGTGATAATGAATTTTTTGCTCATTGTAATAACCTAATAATTTTAAAGTTTGCATCCCCGTATTAGGCAAAATAAAACCAAAAATGGCTTACCGTGCGAGTAACAACTGGCAAATAGGGGAAAAGCGACGCAAACGATTATTCTACCGAAAGCGTCGAGCAATACCAATGGAGAATTCGTCATTTCAAAAAAATAAAAGCCATAGTAGCGTAAACCACTATGGCGATGTGAAACTCGTCACTTTAAAGCAGTGAACCGTTTACCTAGCCGATAAAACGTCACGAAATAAAGTCTTTGCCCGCTCAGGGCGTAGCATTAAGCAACCAGATATTTAATCGCGAACAACGCCGCCAATGCCCATACGCTCACTGAAACTTCACGGCCTTTGCCGCTAAGAAGTTTAATCGCGGCATAGGAGATAAAGCCAAGAGCAATACCTTCAGCAATAGAATAGGTCAAAGGCATCAATAAACAGGTAACAACGACAGGTGCTGCTTCCGTTAGATCACGCCAATCAACACTGACTAGACCCGACATCATCAAAATAGCCACGTAGAATAACGCGCCTGTTGTTGCGTAAGCTGGGATCATACCCGCCAACGGTGAGAAGAAGATTGCTAACAAGAACAGCACGCCAACTACTACCGCTGTCAAACCAGTACGTCCACCAGCTGCAACACCGGCAGTTGATTCAACAAATGATGTCGTGCTTGAAGTACCTAATACCGCACCAACAGAGGTCGCAGTAGAGTCAGCTAGCAAGGCTTTATCTAGACGAGGTAGCTTGCCATCTTCTTTAATCAGATTCGCTTTTGTTGCCACGCCGACTAAGGTGCCAGCGGTGTCAAACAAATCAACAAAGAGGAAAGCGAACACAACCGAAATCATGCCAACTTCAAACACGCCAGCGATATCCATTTGCATAAATGTTGGAGCAATACTTGGAGGTGTTGACATCACACCGCCCCATTGCACGTCACCAAGCACAATACCGATTGCAGTGGTAATTAGAATCGCGATCATTACGCCACCACGAACACCGCGATAAACCAAGCCAATCGTGAGGAAGAAACCTAACGCCGCTAAAGCTGGTTTCAAGCTTGCTAGGTTGCCGCCACTCACCAATGTTGCTGGGTTGTCGACTACAATACCGGCATTTTGCAGACCAATGAAAGCCAGGAAAAGACCGATACCGGCTGAAATACCAGTACGCAAAGAAAGTGGAATCGAGTTAATGATCCATTCACGGACTTTGAAGATACTCAAAGCCATAAATAGAATACCAGAGACAAACACAGCGCCAAGTGCGACTTGCCATGTGTGGCCCATACCCAGCACAACACCATAAGTGAAGAAGGCGTTTAGGCCCATGCCTGGAGCAAGCGCAATTGGGTAGTTAGCGACAAAGCCCATAATAAAACAGCCAATCGCCGCAGCCAGACAGGTCGCGACAAAAACCGCGCCTTTATCCATACCAGCATCAGCTAGCATCGCAGGGTTTACAAAAATGATGTAAGCCATCGTTAAAAAGGTAGTGATACCTGCGATGATTTCAGTTTTGACACTCGTGTTATTTTCACTGAGCTTAAAAAGTTTCTCGAACATGGTTAAATCCCATCAAGATAAAAAGTAAACGTTTGCGTAATCGATTGGCTGCAATTATAAAGTTATCAAATAGCAAATTCCAGATAGATTTAATGCTCTAATCAATTTTTTTACTCTAGAAAAAGAGCAACCAATGGTTAATTCAACCATTATAACAGCCAAATCCCTTTATATTCATAGGTTAAAAGATATTTTAAACCCATGAACCAATCGACCAAAATTCGAGCCATGTTGTAAACTTTCACTCAGTTTTTGGCCAAGGAAGAGCTTATTAAGCCTCTTTTATATGCCTATTATTGCGCTTTAAATGATCACTTTAAGAAAAGATACAGATGGTGTTTAAGAAATGTACATATTGCAGATAAAAAAACGCCACTCAAATTGAGTGGCGGTTGAATCATGTCAGCTAAAAAAGAAAGCTGTAAATAAATTCCAATAATAGGGGTGAACAAAACTGTTCGGTAACAAGCTAAAAACTAATAGCCAAAACTTGTTGGGTATACAAAGTTACTCGTATAAACAGAGCTGTTTATCCAGAACATTGCACTTGGTAAACCTTTCATACTATCACCTTTTAAATCAATTAATTAAATAACAAACATTGATTTCTCGGTTCCTTGGAGGCGATAAATCGGACTCATCCTTTGAGCATTTTTTCTTCGCTTTAGAAGTTGGTTATAAATATACCCCAAAGAAAATAAATTACAAGCAAATTGGTGATAAAAGTCACAAAAACTTCAATAATTGATCTGCATCACGAGAATTCTGTAAGTTAATTACAGAATTAGCAATGAGAGTTGCTGAAATATCACACAAGAATGAAAACGATTGCTTATCTAAAAATCCCACTATTTGCAGCGATCTTGTACAACAAGAAAATCGCTTTTTTACCTCTACTCTCTACTTCAGTACAGTGATATGCTAGCTCGCACTAGTTAATGGGCAATTTATAGTTTTTCATCCTATGTTGGATAACTTGTTAACCAATATGATATCGCCCAGTACCAAATAAGGAGTCATCCGTGTCTGAATTCCATTCTGAGATTAGTCACTTATCCCCTGCACCACTGTGGCAGTTCTTTGATAAGATCTGTTCTATTGCGCATCCATCAAAACATGAAGAAGCTCTCGCTCAGTACATTGTAACTTGGGCACAAGAACAAGGCTTCGATGTTCGCCGAGATCCTACCGGTAACGTTTTTATTAAAAAACCAGCCACTCCGGGAATGGAAAATAAAAAAGGCGTCGTTCTTCAAGCTCATATTGATATGGTTCCGCAGAAGAATGAAGATACTCAGCATGACTTCACTACTGATGCAATCCAACCATACATTGATGGCGAGTGGGTAACTGCAAAAGGCACAACGCTAGGCGCAGACAACGGTATTGGTATGGCTTCTTGCCTAGCTGTACTGGCATCAACAGATATCAAACACGGCCCAATCGAAGTTTTACTTACGATTGATGAAGAAGCGGGCATGACGGGCGCGTTTGGCTTGGAAGCGGGTTGGTTAGAAGGCGATATTCTACTTAACACGGATTCAGAGCAAGAAGGCGAAGTTTACATGGGTTGCGCTGGTGGTATTGACGGCGAAGTCACTCTGCCTCTATCTCGTGAAGCGATTCCTGCTGGTTACGTTACGCGCCAATTAGTGCTTAAAGGCCTTAAAGGCGGTCACTCAGGCTGTGACATTCATACCGGCCGTGGTAACGCAAACAAATTATTGGGTCGCTTCCTTGCTGGCCACGCTCAAGAGCTTGAACTCCGCCTGATCGAATTCCGCGGTGGTAGCCTACGTAATGCGATCCCACGCGAAGCATTTGTAACGATTGCTCTACCTGCTGAAAACGAAACAAAACTGGCTGAACTTTTTGATTTCTACACTGAGTTACTGCGCACAGAACTCGGCCGCGTAGAAACCGATATTGCAAGCTTTAACCAAGCAATGGAAGTTGAAGCTCAAGTCTTTACTATTGCAAGCCAACAACGTTTCATTGCCACTCTTAACGCTCTTCCAAATGGCGTTATTCGCATGAGTGATGATATTGCTGGTGTAGTTGAAACTTCACTAAACGTAGGTGTTATTGTCACTGAAGAAGACAAAATCACCGTACTTTGTCTTATCCGTTCTTTAATTGACTCGGGTCGTCAGCAAGTGGAAAGCACACTCAAATCAGTGGCTGAACTTGCTGGAGCGAATGTGGCATTCAGTGGCGCATACCCAGGCTGGAAACCAGATGCGGATTCAGAAATCATGGCGGTCTTCCGTGATCTTTATGAGAGCATCTATGGCCACAAGCCAAATATCATGGTGATCCATGCGGGGCTTGAATGTGGTCTATTTAAAGAACCATACCCAGAAATGGATATGCTTTCTTTCGGCCCAACCATCAAATTCCCACACTCACCAGATGAAAAAGTTGAGATCAGCACGGTTGCGCTGTTCTGGGAACAAATGGTGGCGCTACTAGAAAATATCCCTGAGAAAGCATAAGCAACTCAGTGAATCATTAGTAGAAGTTATCCGAAAAGCCAGCTTGGATTAGCTGGCTTTTTTACTGACCACGATAAAAATATTTTGTCGTCATTACTAATTATTTTCGTTAGTCACGGATATATCAGGTTGTTACAGTCCCCGTCCTTGAAGCGTCTTTGGCAAACCATCTTGCCTTCTTCAAGCACCATAACACCGTGTTGTTATGTTGGGAGCGCTCCTTCCTGGGGTGTCTTATTTCTCTCATATACTAATCTGTATTAGGTAATCGTGTATTTCGTTGTGCACTGAAATATTCATTTGCAGGCATAACCCTTTACTAGCCTATTTCTATTGGCTATTGCTGAAGAGATTTTAGTTCTCGTCGGCAGACGATGAAACCAACACATTTTTGTATATCAACGAACTGAATAATTGTGATGAAGAAAGAAAAACTGCTCGTAGGCTGGTGTGAAACACTGTCCCTACCATGTCTTGGTATTGATAAAATTAACGCTAAAATTGATACCGGCGCCAGAACCTCTTGCTTACACGCGTTCAAAGTAGAGAGCTTTTACAAGGAAGAGACACAATGGGTACGCTTTTGGCTGCACCCTATTCAACACAACACGGAAGTAGAAGTCGTTTGCGAAGCTAAAGTTATCGATGAACGCGTTGTTCGTGACTCTGGTGGTCATGAAGAAAAACGCTATGTGATTCAAGTCGAGATGAGCCTCGGCGGTCAAACTTGGCCAATTGAAATCACATTAAACAACCGCGAGAACATGGCTTTTCGTATGTTATTAGGTCGCACTGCAATGCATCACCGCATCCAAGTCGATCCTGTAGAATCATTTTTAATCCCGTTTGAGGAAAACAAATAATGAAAATTGGTATTCTGTCACGCAACGCGAATCTTTACTCGACTCGTCGCCTAATCGAAGCGTGTGAAGTTCGAGGCCATGAAGTTAAAGTAGTTGATGCTCTTCGCTGTTACATGAATATCAATTCAGATAAACCAGAAATTCACTTTAAAGGTGAAGATCTTTCTGGTGTCGATGCTATTATTCCTCGCATCGGTGCATCTGTGACTTTTTACGGTACTGCAGTGCTACGCCAATTTGAAATGATGGGTGTCTACCCAATCAACGAATCGGTAGCGATTACACGTTCTCGTGACAAATTGCGTTCAATGCAACTGCTATCGCGTAAAGGCATTGGTATGCCTATCACTGGCTTTGCAAGCAAACCAGATGATGTTAAAGATTTGCTGGAAATGGTTGGCGGTGCGCCAGTTGTTATCAAGCTACTTGAAGGTACTCAAGGTATTGGTGTTGTGCTAGCGGAAACTCGCAAAGCGGCAGAAAGCGTTGTTGAAGCTTTCATGGGCCTAAAAGCCAATATCATGGTACAAGAATTCATTAAAGAAGCTGGCGGTGCCGATATTCGCTGTTTCGTTCTGGGTGACAAAGTGATTGCCGCGATGAAGCGCCAAGGTGCTGAAGGTGAGTTCCGCTCTAACCTGCACCGTGGTGGCAGCGCGTCACTGATCAAAATCACGCCAGAAGAACGTCGCACTGCGGTTTCTGCTGCGAAAATAATGGGTCTAAATGTGGCTGGGGTCGATCTACTTCGTTCTGACCGTGGTCCATTAGTCATGGAAGTAAACTCATCTCCAGGTCTTGAGGGTATTGAGGCCGCTACCGGTAAGGACATCGCTGGAATGATTGTCGAATTTATTGAGAAAAACGCGGCAAGCAAAAGGACTAAAACTCGTGGCAAAGGCTAAAAAGAATCGTGCTTTTGAATTTCTCGGTGAAACAGTTGCACCGGGAGAACGTAAGGTAATCGAGTTAGAAGCTGCCAAGCTTTACACTCACTCTCCTTTATCGATTCCAGTCGAAATCATCAATGGTCATTTGGCTGGTCCAACATTGATGGTTAACGCTGCTATCCATGGCGATGAACTAAATGGCGTAGAAATCGTTCGTCAGTTAATCAACACCATTGATGTGAACAAACTGAAAGGCACCCTAATTGCGGTGCCGATCGTGAACGTATTTGGTTTTATTCATAAGTCTCGCTACTTGCCTGACCGCCGTGATTTAAATCGATGCTTCCCGGGTAGTGAAAAAGGCTCGCTAGCTTCACGCATGGCGCACACCTTTTTCTCTCAAGTAGCAAAACGCTGTGACTACATCTTAGATTTGCATACTGGTGCGATTCATCGTACCAACTTGCCTCAAATCCGTGCGGATCTGAGCAACCCTGAAACGCTAAGAATTGCCCAAGCGTTTGCAACACCTGTAACAGTGGATGCTCCCCTGCGTGATGGTTCGCTGCGTAGTGAAGCTGAACGTTTAGGTATCCCTGTGCTGACTTACGAAGCGGGCGAGGCTCTGCGCTTTGAGCCGATTTGTATCAGTGCCGGCTATATTGGCGTACAGCGTGTAATACAAGCTATTGGGATGTTACGTGCGAGCCGTAAAAAGCTACCAAATACCGTGATTGCAAAATCAACCAGTTGGTTACGTGCAGAGAGCGATGGCATTCTACGAACCTTAGTGACACTAGGGGAAAAAGTAGATAAAGGCCAGGTATTGGCGTACATCAGTGCACCATTGGGTCACAGTGAAATTGAGCTAACGGCACGCAAAGGCGGTATCGTTATTGGCCAACAAACACTGCCTTTGGTCAATGAAGGTGACGCTATTTTCCACCTTGCTTACTTCGAAGAAGATGATGACGAAGTAGAACAAGTGGTTGAAGACTTTATTGAAGAGATCATCGATGCGGATTTAGAGCCGCTAACGACCGGTCAAATCAATACGCACTCTTAAGCTCATACATACCGAGCTTTGCATGCTAATAAAAAAGCCCGCGAATCACGCGGGCTTTTTTTGTATGCTGAATTTATCGCTCATTCATTGCAATTAACCGAATGAAGCCCAAATCACGGTTGCAACCAAAAGTGGGCAAACAAACTTTACATACGCCGGCCATAATTTACCAAATAGGCCTTGGCTAAATTCAGGGCATCCCTGCTCAAGCTCTTTAATCTTGGCATTTCGGCTCCATACCCAACCACCAAACAAACAGAACAACAGTGCTGCCATTGGCTGTAAATATTGGGTCGCAACGGTCGCAACTAAACCAAACATCGCACCGAAGTTATAAACAATCACTACGCTGAACAGAGCAATAATGCCACCAAGCACCCAACTGGTCGGCCCACGTTTGGTATTAAAACGTTCCCCTACAAGAGATACCGGACACTCCAGCATAGAAATTGAAGACGTTAACGCGGCAATTGTTAATAGTAAAAAGAAAGCGATTGAGAAAATTTGGCCAAGCAAGCCTAAGCTATCAAACATTAAAGGCAATACAGTGAAGACCAATGTGTCTGAGCTCAGTAGTGAGCCATCTTCAGCATAGATTTGTACGCCTTTTTGCATCGCCACGAACATCGCAGGCATCACCACAAGGCCAGCAATAAAGGCAACAGCGGTATCAACCAGCGTTACGTTCATCGCCATCTTTGGCAAATTCTCTTTTTTACTAAGGTAAGAGCCATAGATCAGCATTGAACAACCGCCAATGGTCAAAGAGAAAAAGCCTTGCCCCATTGCAGCTAAAATCAGTTTGCGATCAAAGACTTTTTCGAAGTCTGGCACTAAATAGTGTTTCAAACCTTCCATCGCACCATTTTGCGTCATGATGTAAACGAACAGCAAACCAAACAAAACAAACAAAGCTGGCATCAAGCGTGTTGACCATTTCTCGATACCTTGTTTTACCCCACCTTGTACAATCAAAATGGTGAGAACATAGAAAACGAGAGTACCAAACAGGTTACGTTCTACACTAAATCCTTTAAACCACTCCGTCGCCGCTTGCAGACCAAAAATATCAGTAATCGCGCCCAGCATGAAACAAATCAACCAGCCACCAACAATACTGTAAAAAGCCAATACCGCACACGGGACACTTAGACCTACCCACCCGACAAAACCACCAACGGTTTTGCCCAACGGATTGTGAGTCAATGACCGCATGCTATCAACAGGGTTCGCTTGACCATAGCGGCCGATCGCCATTTCAACCACCAGCATAGGGAACGCGACCACAAGGATCATCACTAGGTAAACCAGCAAAAAAGCACCGCCACCATTACTGGCGGCCTGAGTAGGAAAACCCCAAATATTACCAAGGCCAACGGCTGCGCCAGCGGCGGCAAGTACAAAGCCAAGACGAGAGCCAAAATGCTCGCGATCAGAAGAATGTTGTTGTGTCATACCACTCACACAAATATCAATGAACTAGTAAGCTAGTACATTATAGATAAAATGAATTATTCACAAGCTGTATTAGATAATTATTTTGATATAACGCGCAATTAGCCGAGGATCTCACTGTAGCGTTTTTATACATACAATAAAAAAGAGAGCCCGAAAGGCTCCCTAATGAGATAACATTTAATCTTTAAATACTAAAGACTTGATAATCTTTTAGCTGTGGGATTTTTTTCAATACATCTTGTTCTTGTTCAGCCATTTGATCTAAAGACTCACAGAACTCCTGCGCTTTCTGTTGCGATTCAGCAGCATGTTCTGCCATACGCTTTTCGACTCTCTCTTTGAGTGCGTACATTCCTTCAGAGAGCTCAGTTAAATTCAGGCCGCCATCTTGCTGCATCTTCTCTGATAACACACCCATCGCATCTGAAAGAAATTCACTGGTGAAAATCTCTTTCGCTTTTGCAAAGTCATTGGCCCAAGATTGCGTCATTTCATCAAAACTCTGAGCAGGCAAAATTAAATCACCATCTTTGTAATAACGCGCTTCTACATCAGCATAGAAATCTTTGACCGCAGTTTTTACGTCATCAAAAGCACCTGGAGCTTCAAGGCTGGTTGCTACGTCATCAATCAGGTCATTCGCCAGCGCGACACCGTCATCAGCCAATTGTTTTGCTCTTGGCAGGTAGTCATTCATTTGCTGACGATATTGCTCAATCGCAGCTTGCTGATCCGCTGTAAGCTGAATCTTGTCACCACCAATAAACAAGTTATTGTCACCATCAACCACCGCTGAGTCACCATCGCTATGGGTAATTTCTAGCTTCTCACCATCTAATGTCACCTGGTTTTTGATATCGATGCGACATTGCCCAGCAAGACTATTGGCACTAAAACCGGTCGCGCTCAGAAATATAAGAGAAAGGCTGATGATTTGTTTGTTCATGGTGTCACTCAATCGTTATCCGAATCTATTATTACTATACCATCAATCAACATCAGACATGTTAGCTTACTGTCACGACTTGGTAGGCCTTTGATTTATCGCCAATCTTAACCACCACATCATCGCCTTCGAACTTCCCTTTGAGTGCTTTGCCCAAAGGAGACAACAAGGTAAGCAAATAGACTGAACACTGCTGTGACACCACTTCTAAACCGCCAGAGCAAGGCGCAATAAAGAAGCACTTACTCACTTCGTCTTCATCCTCCAGCTCAACATAGGCACCAACACCAATAGCACTCTCAGTAAAACTACGGATAGGAAGATTACGCATTAGACTCAATTCATACTCACATTCTTGAACTCGCATCGCTTGACCATGAGCTAAATAGGCCGCTTCCAAAGCTAAGGTATCGTATTTATGTTCAGACACGGTTTGATCATCCGTCGCAGCATCGATAGCGGTTTGCGTTGAGGAGTGAGCGATAACTAACTTATCTTGAAGGGCGGCGATGATATCGGCAACTAATGACTGTTTGTGCATGATGACGTGGATTGAAAAGACTACATAGAAATTAAGGATTATAGAGTAGCACACTCCCTCTGATACCAAGAGCCCGGGCGTAAATAAACTCAAAATCCTCAGCGATTAACTCCAACCTCAAGCATGCTTTATCAAAAGAAACTCAATTGCTTGCTTTGATCTTCAGGCTTAAGCATAACGCTCAGCCCAAGCAAGCGGATTTCCCGGCCATTTTGGCGTTTTAAAACTTCGCTTAACAATTGGCGAAAATCATTCAATTCCAATTGCGGATAGATATGCTCAATCGTGGTTTGCTGGAAATCGGCAAACTTAACTTTAATACCCTGCTTGATGATCGATTTATCTGGGCTAGCTTTGAGCAGACGAACTTCCAGCTCAGGATACAGCTTCTGCTCAATCACTTGCCAACACTCATCATAGCTAACAATATTGTGAGTAAATGTACGCTCAACACCGACCGATTTTCGCTCGCGCTCAGTCACAACTTCACGCTCATCAATGCCGTGGCTACGTTTCCATAAAGATTCACCTTGACGGCCAAAGCGACGCAATAACTCACGATAGTCACTTTTTTTAATATCCTCGCATAGATAAAAACCGGCTTGATGTAATTTTTCTAAGCTCACCTTACCCACGCCTGGAATTTTTTCCAACGGCAGTTTATCCACCACTGACTGAACTTGCTCCGGAGGAATAACACATTGACCGTTGGGTTTATTAATGTCGGAAGCGACTTTGGCTAGGAACTTAATCGGCGCAATGCCGGCTGAAGCCGTGAGATTCAGTTCCTGTTCGATATCTTGTCGAATTGCTTGGGCGATTAACGTGGCAGAGCCACGACATAACGTAGAGTCAGTGACATCAAGATAAGCTTCATCAAGAGAAAGTGGTTCAATCAATGCGGTATAACGCTCGAATATGGCGCGTATTTGCCTTGAGACTTGCTTATAAACCTCCATACGGCCACGCACAACCAACAAGTCAGGACACAACTGTAATGCACGCGCTGTTGGCATGGCACTGCGTACACCAAACTGACGAGCTTGATAGTTACAAGTGCTGATCACGCCACGTTGTTTTTCACTGCCACCGACCGCAAGTGGCCGGTCGCGATATTGCGGATTATCACGCATTTCGACTGCGGCAAAAAAACAATCCATATCAACATGAATAATTTTCCTCACTCGTTCCGAAGTCATAACCGCCACACTACACTGTTTAAAAATACAGTATAAATAATATTTCCGAGGAAGAAAAATCTTATTCGCACTTCATTCTGCGCCCTTAGTCATAGAGCAATTGGCGATAACGCTTTATGATAACTATTAACAAGTTTGATAGTATGGATACTACGTGAACAACCAAGTTTTAATTGTTGAGGATAGCCTCACCTTTCGCAATTACCTCGAACAACTCTTAAGCCAAGCTGGTTACCGAGTTTTTGCCGCCGAAAATATTCGTCAAGCGCGAGTCATTTTAGACGCCAAACCCGATCTGCTTTGCGCTGTGCTCGACTATTGTTTGCCCGATGGAGAAGATGGCGAAGTTATCGAGTTAGCACTTACTCACCAATATAAAGTCATCGTACTCACCGCCCTTTTCAATCCTGAATTGCGCGAACAAATGCTGGCGAAGGGTGTGGTCGATTATCTCCTCAAAGATAGTACTGCTTCCGTCTCGTATATTTTTCCGTTGATTCAACGCTTAGAAAAAAACCAACAGCACAAATGCTTGGTTGTCGATGACTCAGCAACCGTACGTAACCACGTGGTTCAATTACTTGAGCATCAATACATCGCGACGAGCCAGGCTCAAAATGGCGTAGAGGCGTTAAACATATTACAAAACGATAGTGATATTACGTTTGTCATTACTGACCACGACATGCCTGAAAAAGATGGTATTGCGATGATTCGAGATATTCGCCAACAAAGCGACCGAACGCGTTTGCCAATCTTAGGCTTATCCGGCAGTGAAGATCCCACCCTAACCGCGCAGTTTCTAAAAGCGGGGGCAAACGACTTCCTCAATAAACCGTTTAACCCCGAAGAATTCTACTGTCGTGTCCATCAAGTGCTCAATATGAAAGAAGCAACTAACGAGCTCTACAGAATGGCAAATCAAGACGCGTTAACCGGCCTTTGGAATCGTCGCTACTTATTCAACCAAGCTTGTAGCGGCTGTGCGGCGCGCAATATCGCTATGCTCGATATCGATTTCTTCAAAGTCGTTAACGATACTTATGGCCATGATGGTGGTGATGCAGTACTGCTGACTGTCGCGAAAATTTTGCAACTCTACTTCCCCGATGAAGTGGTAGCTCGATTTGGCGGAGAAGAGTTTTGTATTCAAGCCTGTGGCTCTTTTGATGACTTTGCTACTCGTTTAGAAAAACTGCGCAAACGGATTGCCAACACAAGCATTCCTTATCAAGAAACAACCATCAATGTCACCATCAGCATCGGCGTGGCAATGATGCAAGAAAGCCTCGACGCACAAATCAAGCTCGCAGACGACCGACTTTACTTAGCCAAAGATCAAGGTCGAAATCAAGTGGTCGCCAGTTAAGCTTTCACTGCACATAATAAAAAACCGGCATCAAGGCCGGTTTTTTGATTTTAGGTCAGATTACGCGATGCGATCTTTTTCCCATGCGGCAAGCTTTTCAGCGCGAGCTGCTGCGCGGGCTTCGCGCTTTTTACGCGCATCACAAGGTTCAGGGCAGTTACACACTTTTTCGATACCCACGGTACCCAAACCACCACAGCTGCCTTTAACCACTTTCTTTTGGAAAATATAGCCCACTGCCATCGCAGCAATAACCGCCATAAAAACACCAAAAGTAATTAGAAATGTATTCATAATCGCATACTCACTTAGCTAACTATTTATTTAAGAATGGCTTATACGCTTCAGAAGCCAATTCTTTGAAACCATCATCCGTTTTCACAATCATGAACACCGGAATATTATTCTCATTGGCGATTTGCATACCACGCTCTTCGCCTAACACCATCAAACCGGTAGCAAGTCCATCAGCCGTCATTGATGATGCATCAAGCACGGTCACTGAAACCACTTTGTGACGGATCGGGTAGCCCGTTTTTGGGTCAATAATATGAGAGTATCGCACACCATTACTTTCAAAGTAATTACGGTAGTCACCGCTTGTTGCAATTGCCATATCACCAGGTTCGATAATTTCTTGGATTGAACGTTCATCTACCGTTGGTTTTTCAATCGCGATGCGCCAACCTATCCCTTCACGGTTCACGCCTTTCAGACGCATTTCACCGCCGACCTCAACCATGTAATTTTGGATGCCTTCAGCTTGCAAATAATTGGCGACAACATCCACGCCCCAACCTTTAGCAATAGTAGACAGATCAACATATAGGTTAGGAATGTCTTTTGACAGCTCATTACCCTCAAGGGATAAATGTTGAATACCGGTGTAAGCTTTACGAGCCGCCAACTCATCTTCGGTTGGAACAACATCAGGGCGCGCTTCAGGACCAAAACCCCATAGATTTACCAATGGTCCTACAGTGACATCGAGAGCGCCTAGAGTCAGACCGTTCAAACGCATCGCTTCTTTCACTACCGTCGCAGTTTGCGCAGAAACAGCAAAAGGTTGATTGGTTTGATGTTGGTTAAAGCGACTCAATTCAGAGTCTTGACGGTAAGTCGACATTTGATCATTTACTTCTTCCAGTAAACGGTCAATTTCCGTCTGCAGCACTTCTGGTGTTGGTAAACCTTCTTGCTCAATATACTTAATATTATAAGTGGTCCCCATAGTTGGACCGCTTAGATGAACTTGTTCGACCGATTTTTCACAGCCAGCTAGAACCAATAGAGAAGCAAAGACAACAAGCCACTTTTTCACTCGTTTACCCCTAATGTAGTTTAGAAAACATAGGGTAGCTGTTGATATTCATCAGCTATCTTATATTCACTAATTCTGAAAAAAGAATGGCTAGCTCAAGAGCCAGCCATGTATCAATGTGTCGTAACACTAAAATCAAGCAATTGATTTGATAGCAAAAAAACTAATCAATCCTTCCCTAGACGCATAGTTCTCTATATGGCTAGGGAGGATTTATCAAGCTGATGGTGCTAGCGCTTCAATTACGTAGAAATTAGCCACCGAAGTCATCTAGAAGGATGTTTTCATCCTCAACACCTAGATCTTTCAGCATGCCGATAACGGCCGCGTTCATCATAGGTGGACCACACATGTAGTATTCACAATCTTCTGGCGCTTCGTGATCACGTAGGTAGTTCTCGTAAAGAACATTGTGAATGAAGCCTGTGTAACCATCCCAGTTATCTTCTGGCATAGGATCAGACAGTGCACAGTGCCATACGAAGTTTTCATTCTCAGCCGCTAGGCCATCGAAATCATCCACGTAGAACATTTCACGCTTAGAACGCGCACCATACCAGTAAGACATCTTACGCTTAGATTTAAGGCGTAGAAGTTGGTCAAAGATATGAGAACGCATTGGCGCCATACCTGCACCACCACCGATGAAGACCATTTCGTTGTCGGTATCTTTAGCGAAGAACTCACCAAATGGACCCGAAATAGTACACTTATCACCCGCTTTTAGTGACCAAATGTAAGACGACATCACACCTGGTGCTACGTCTGGATTATTTGGCGGCGGAGTTGCGATACGCACGTTAAGCTTAATGATGCCTTTCTCTTCTGGGTATGAAGCCATTGAGTAAGCACGAATTGAATGCTCTTTAACGATTGATTCGTAACGGAACAAGTTAAACTTATCCCAATCACCACGATACTCTTCTGGAATATCGTAATCTGCGTATTTCACATGGTGTGGTTCAGCTTCGATCTGAATGTAGCCACCAGCACGGAATGGAACTTCTTCCCCTTCAGGGATTGCCAGAGCCAATTCTTTGATGAAAGTCGCTTCATTATCATTAGAGATAACCGTACATTCCCACTTCTTAACACCAAAGATTTCTTCTGGAAGTTCAATTTCCATATCGGCTTTAACCGCTACCTGACAAGCTAGACGCTCGCCTTCACGTGCTTCACCTTTAGAAATATGATCAAGCTCTGTTGGTAGAATATCACCACCGCCAGATTTGATTTTCACGCGACACTGGCCACAAGAACCACCACCACCACAAGCAGATGATACAAAGATACCTTTGCCTGCCATTGCGCTGAGTAGCTTGTCACCAGGAGAAGTCACAAAGCTCTTCTCCGGATCGCCATTAACTGAAATAGTAACGTCACCTGTAGGTACTAGCTTAGATTTAGCGAAAAGAATCACTAAAACCAAAGCAAGTAAAATAATGGTAAACATCGCTACACCAAGAATAATGCTTTGCATTTTTTATTCCTTACTTATGGGTGCTTACCCTACAGTTGAACACCAGAGAAAGACATAAAGCCTAACGCCATCAAACCAACAGTGATAAAGGTAATACCAAGACCACGTAGACCCGGAGGCACGTCAGAGTATTTCATCTTCTCACGGATACCTGCTAGAGCGACAATCGCCAGCATCCAGCCCACACCAGAGCCGAAACCATACACGATAGATTCAGCAAAGTTGTAGTCACGTTGTACCATGAATGATACGCCACCAAAGATCGCACAGTTAACCGTGATCAATGGCAGGAAGATGCCTAGCGCGTTGTACAAAGGTGGGAAGAAGCGATCAAGGATCATTTCTAGAATCTGTACAAGTGCCGCGATAACACCGATGAAAGTAATGAAGTTAAGGAAGCTTAAATCCACACCTGCAACCAATGCATTCTCTTTCAATACGTAGGTATATACTAAGTTGTTGACAGGAACCGCGATGGTTAGAACCACCACAACTGCAACACCTAGACCAAACGAAGTCTTAACTTTCTTAGATACGGCAAGAAACGTACACATACCCAAGAAGAACGATAGAGCCATGTTTTCGATAAAAATCGATTTAACTAATAGGCTAATGTAATGTTCAATCATGCCCTTACTCCTTCGCTTCGACTTGTGCTGGTTTCAGAATACGGATAGCCCAAATCATGAAGCCAATTAGGAAGAATGCTGATGGAGCAAGTAGCATCAAACCGTTTGGTTGGTACCAACCACCGTTACTTACTAATGGAAGTACTTCCAAACCAAACAGCTTACCTGAACCTAGTAGTTCACGGAAAAACGCCACTGTGATAAGTACGAAACCGTAACCAAGACCGTTACCAATACCATCAATGAATGATGGTAATGGTGCAGACTTCATAGCAAATGCTTCTGCACGGCCCATTACGATACAGTTCGTAATGATCAAGCCAACAAATACTGATAGCTGTTTAGAGATATCGTATAGGTAAGCTTTTAGCACTTGGTCTACCACGATTACTAGAGATGCAATGATCGCCATTTGAACGATGATACGCACACTGTTAGGAATGTGGTTACGGATAACAGAAACAAAGAAGTTAGACAGTGCAGTTACAAAGATTACCGCTAGTGTCATAACAAAAGCTGTTTCTAGCTTCGTTGTTACTGCTAGTGCAGAACACACACCAAGCACTTGCAGCGCGATTGGGTTGTTATCCAATACCGGCGCTAAAATGCTCTTTTTAATTTCTTTTGCGCTAGCCATTAGTTCAGACCTCCATCACGGACTTTAGCAAGGAAAGGACCGAAGCCATCTTTACCTAGCCAGAAGTCAAATGTACCTTGAACACCGTTCGCGGTTAGTGTTGCGCCTGAAAGACCATCAACACCGTGCTCAGAACCTGCTGGAGCGCCACCTTTAACAATCTTGATTGCTGGGTTGTGGTCTGCATCAAACATTTTCTTGCCTACGAACTGTGCACGCCAGCTTGGGTTTTCAATCTCACCACCAAGTCCAGGAGTTTCACCTTGCTCGTAGTAAGTAATACCCGCGATGGTGTTGCCGTCAGTTTCAACAGCAACAAACGCGTACATCATTGACCAAAGGCCAGTGCCGTGAACAGGGATGATAACTTTAGAAATCTCATCACCGCTTTTCACTAGGTATACAATACCTGTGTCAGCACGACGTAGAATTTTCGCTTTATCATCTTGCGCATCTAATCTGATTGACTCAGATGGATCTTTTGCAGCTTTACGTTGATCGTAATTTGCTGCCGTTGAGCCATCTTTCGCTGTTTCAACAAAATCACCCGTTTTGAAGTCAACAAGACGAGGTTCAATATATTCTGCAAATAGCGCAGGAACATTCTGACCTTCAGTGTCAATGCCAGCAACTTCAACGATCTTTGATTGTTTGTCTAAAATAGCGTTCGCTTTCTGCTTGTCACGAAGACCAACAGCAGCTGTTGAAACGATGATTGAACACACTAGGCTCAACCCGACAACAACACTCAGCGTCTTTTTAATGCTGTCGTTATTATTTGCCATAGCGTGCTAGTCTCCGCTTAATGTTCTTCTCAATAACCAAATGGTCAAACAGAGGTGCAAACAAGTTCGCGAATAGAATCGCCAGCATCATACCTTCTGGGTAAGCTGGGTTTGCTACACGAATCATTACACACATCGCACCAATCAAGATGCCGTACCACCATTTACCACCGTTGGTAAATGAAGCTGATACTGGGTCTGTTGCCATGAAGAACATACCAAACGCAAAACCACCTAAAACTAGGTGCCAATGAGCCGGCATACTAAACATTGGATTTGTATCAGAGCCGATGATGTTAAATAGCGTCGCCGCTACAATCATACCAACCATCGTACCTGCGATGATGCGCCAAGACGCGATTCGCATGTAAACGATCATTGCCGCACCGATCATAAGCGCAAGCGTTGAAACTTCACCAATTGAACCTGGGATGTTACCGATGAACGCATCCATCCAAGTAATAGTTTGACCTGTTACTTTGTTGAATAGAGCGCCTTCGCCACCGTGAGCCCATTGGCTCAAAGCAGTTGCACCAGAGAAACCGTCAGCCGCTGTCCATACTGCATCACCAGAGATTTGCGCTGGGTATGCGAAGAACAAGAATGCACGGCCTGCTAATGCAGGGTTCAAGAAGTTACGACCTGTACCACCAAAGATTTCTTTCGCAACCACAACACCGAAGGTAATACCTAGTGCTGCTTGCCATAGAGGTAGAGTTGGTGGAACGATAAGTGCAAACAAGATAGAAGTAACAAAGAAACCTTCGTTAACTTCGTGCTTACGCACCATACAGAAAAGCACTTCCCAGAAACCGCCGACAAGGAATACTGTCGCGTAGATTGGTAGGAAGTAGGTCGCGCCAAGTAGCATCTTACTGCCAACACCCGCTTCTGCACTCATGGTGCCGCCAAGCATTTCGGTTAGCCAGTAGTGCCAGTTACCTGCGATGATGTCAGCAAGTTCTTGGCCAGCATATTGGAAGTTAAGTGCTGCGATAGCTTGGCCACCCGCGTTGTACATACCCCAGAACATTGCTGGGAATACCGCGAACCAAACCATGATCATGATACGTTTTAAATCAACGCTATCACGAACGTGCGAGCTTTTTTGAGTCACTAGACCCGGAGTGTAGAAAAGGGTTGCTGCAGCTTCGTAAAGCGCAAACCACTTCTCATGTTTGCCACCCGGCTCAAAATGATGCTCGATATCCTCAAGGAATTTTTTAAGCATGGATTACCCTTCCTTTACAATGGTATCTAGGCATTCACGAAGCAGTTGACCGTATTCGTATTTACCTGGACATACAAAGGTACACAATGCTAAATCTTCTTCATCCAGCTCAAGTGCACCCAACGCTTGCGCGCTGTCCGTATCACCTGCACATAGATCGCGAAGTAGCAATGTTGGTTCCATATCAAGCGGCATTACACGTTCGTAGTTGCCAATTGGAACCATTGCACGGTCACTACCGTTCGTTGTCGTTGTCATGTTAAACAACTGACCTTTGAAGATATGACCAAGGAAAGATTTGGTTACTGAGAACTTGTTCTTACCTGGGACAGCCCAGCCGAACAACTCTTTCTCACGACCTTCACGCAAAACAGACACTTGCTGATGGTAACGACCAAGGTAAGCATGAGGACCTGCAGCTTGTGTACCGTTAAGTACTGAGCCAGAAATCACGCGCACTTCGCCAGGCATTAGCTCGTTATCTGTCAATTCATCAAGACTTGCACCAACAACGGTACGAACAAGACGTGGTTTGTTCACGACAGGGCCTGCCAATGAAACAACACGATCTACATTCAACTCACCAGTTAGGAACAATTGACCGAAAGCGATAACGTCTTGATAGTTAATGCTCCACGCCACATTCTCAGCATTTACCGGATATAGGTGATGCATGTGAGTGCCGGCAAGACCAGCTGGGTGAGGGCCATCAAAAACGTGCTCTTCGACATTTGATTGAGAACAACGAGGTAAACTTGAGCCAGATTTACAAACGTAAACCTTACCTTCAGTTAGGGCTGAGAGAATTTCGAGGCCAGCGATAAATGCTTCTTGTTGCTCATTAATGATCAACTCAGGCTGTGCTGCGAGTGGATTAGTATCCATTGCAGTAACAAAGATAGCCTTAGTAGAAGATTCGATTGCTGGGACCTTGCTAAACGGACGAGTACGTAAAGCAGTCCAAAGACCTGATTCAACTAGTTGAGATTTGATCACTTCACGATCCAAACCTTTTAGTTGAGCAGCTTCAAACTTATCGAAAGTTACTTGCTCTTCACCTGCCACTTCAATCACTACAGATTGAAGGACACGTTTAGCGCCACGGTTAACTTCGATCACTTTACCGCTTGCTGGTGAAGTAAACTTCACGCCAGGGTTCTTCTTGTCTTCAAAAAGAACTTGCGCTTTTTTCACTTCATCGCCTACGCGGACATGCATGGTAGGACGCATGCCAACGTACTCTTCGCCAAGCAAGGCGACTTTTTTGATGGCTTTGCCATCACTAATCACCTGGGCAGGAGTTCCCGCGATAGGAAGATCCAGACCCTTCTTTATTGTAATCATACGCACTTGCACTACTTTTATCGGGAAAAAGATTCTTTAAATTGCGTAACTTTTAGACACGACATCAGTGTCCGGTTTTGGCGCTTACGTATCGCCAAAATCGCAACATCCTAGCAATAATTTCTTCACATACATCATGTGAGATTTATCAGGTGCGATAGTCTATCATCATTTCCGAATCTGATGCCATGACCAATCAGGGGTATGGCGTCAATAAATGCTAGGAATTGAGTTTAAAAGGCCAAAGAATAATCATAATTTTGACCCATCGCACATCGATAACTTGTTGTGAGCATAAAAAATATTATTGACAATTAACATAATGAAACATTTCTTGTTATTTTGTTGCAATTGAATATTTGTTTCCACATTGTTAACAAGGTCAATCTTCAAACAAACAAAACTGCCATCGCCGCCCTACAAATTACTTACTGCCGCCAAGGCACATTGGACTATCTGGAGCACGTTGTAAGTCACGCCATTCTGTTGGGGTATAAGTATGGATCGCGAGTGCATGAATATGGTTCGCAAGCTCATCAGCCAATGTTTGATTAACAAGACGATGACGTGCAATCAAGCGTAAACCTTCAAATTCATCGCTAACCACAATAACCTTAAAATGGCTTTCTGATCCTGGCGCTACATTGTGCATGTAACTTTCATTAATGACATCAAGGTGTTGAGGTGAGAGTTGTTGGTGGAGTTTGGTTTTAATGACTTCTTCTAACATAGTGCTTCACCACTTCCTATTAACAGAATGACTAATTATTATTAGTTCATCATAATCTTATGATACGTAAATCAAAAGGTTTTAGTTTTCACTTTGCCCTGCATCTGCGACAATTTATTTCAATCAAAAAACACAAAGCGTTCCATTTATGAAAACTGATCTTTCTCTTTACGATCGTACTTTAACTCTCTTTCGCTATCCGAAACGTAACAATGAAACATTGCAGGCATGGGACGCTGGTGATGAGTATCTAATTCAACATGTTGAAGAGATGGGATTGGCTGATGGGCAAAAGATTTTGGTGCTCAATGACAGCTTTGGTGCGTTGAGTTGCTGGTTATCCGACAAGCATCATGTCACCATGATGACGGACTCTTTTATTGCTCAGCAAGCTGCGCAAAACAATCTCGCTGAAAACCAGTGCAATGCGGTGCAAATAGCCACCAGCTTAGACGCTATCCCTACAGATGTAGATTTAGTCATCATGCAAATCCCGCGCAACAACCGTTACTTAACGTGGCAACTAACTCAATTGCGAAATGCCCTACCAAGTAATGTGGCAGTGGTAGCGGTCAATAAAGCGAAAGATATCCACTCTTCAACCTTGAAGCTATTTGAAAAATACCTTGGCGAAACGAAGACATCGCTAGCATGGAAAAAGCATCGTTTGGTTTTTTGTCATGCTAACAGTGCACAAGCAGCGGAAGTAGACGCGTTTACCACATGGTCTGTTGATGAACACAACATTACGCTTAAAAACCTAGCCAACGTGTATTCAGGAGAGAGCTTAGATCAAGGAGCCCGTTTTATTCTGCAAAATTTACCCGCCGATGACACCCACAAACGTACAATTGACTTAGGCTGTGGCAATGGCGTTTTATCGGTCAAGCTGGCGCAATTAAACCCGAATATGGCGATTACCTGCGTTGATGAAAGTTTCATGGCTGTCGCTTCAGCCGAGCAAAACTTGATTGACAACGTAGGCCAAGAAGAACGTTTTCAATGTATCGCTAATAACTGTTTAGATGGAATGAAAGAAGCGGACTATGACCTTGTCGTATGTAACCCACCATTCCATCAGCAACAAGCAGTGACGGATCATATTGCTTGGCAGATGTTCTGTGATGCACGCCATGTTCTCAGCACTGGTGGGCAATTATTAGTTATCGGTAACCGCCACCTCGGATACGATGTGAAGTTAAAACGTCTGTTTGGTAAGTCAAACGTCTCTGTGGTTGCAGTAAATAAAAAATTTGTGATTTTACAAGCGACTAAGTAGTCCTCTATTATCGTTAAAAATTTTGGCTTCTGTGCAAAAAATAGAAAAGGAAATGACAATGAGAAAATTGGTTCTCGCCGCGTCAATGGCATTATTACTCACCGCTTGTTCTGCACCTCAACAAGAGCAGCTTAATTTTTCTCCTCGTGCAGAGTTGAGCAACAGCAACATTGTTAATGGCAGTACATTCTCGTTAACCAGTAAAGATGTACGTTCGGCGCAATATGTAGCACTTGTTGACAGTGGTCGTTCAAATATTGAACCTATCCATTCAAAACAAAATGTGCGCATTACGCTAGAGAACGCTCTGCTAGAGCAATTCCAATCTCAAGGTTTCCGTAACTCGGTAAACAGCGATAATTCTATGGTACTGCAAGTACAAGAAATGCTGGTTTCTGTTAAGCATTCCATCATGGAAAATGAAATGGATGCGAAGTTAGTTATTGAACTAACAGCAGAAACGCCAAAAGGTAAACTGGTAAAAGTCTACACCGCGACCGCTAATCGTAATGGTGCACTCAGCGCATCAAACGATGAAATCGAATTGGTTTTAAATGACGTGGCTAACCTTGCTCTGCGTGAAATTGCCAATGACCGTGAACTGCAAAGCTACATGCAGGAGCGTTTCTAATGTGGAAATACGCGCTTGCGTGTTTTGCGCTGGTTTCCAATCTTGCTTTTGCCGGACCGAAAGTCGAGATGGAAACCAATCTAGGTTCAGTGGTTATCGAACTCGATAGTCAACAAGCTCCTGTTTCTGTGGCCAACTTTCTGAAATACGTTGAAGATGGTAGTTATGTCGGCACTCAGTTTCACCGCGTGATCCCAGGTTTTATGGCGCAAGGTGGCGGTTTTGATACCAATATGAATCGCGCCGCAACTTACGCACCGATCAAAAATGAAGCGAACAATGGATTGCCAAATGACGTGGCAACGATTGCCATGGCGCGCACCAACGATCCTAACTCTGCGACTCGTCAATTCTTTATCAACTTAGCAGACAATGATTTCCTCAATGCTAACTCTCGCCCACCGGGCTATGCAGTGTTTGGCAAAGTGGTTCAAGGCTTCGATGTTGTGCAAGAAATGGCAAAAAAACCAACTCACTCTGTTGGCCGTTATCGTGATGTCCCTGTAGAAGCGATCGTGATTAAAAAAATCACTGTTCTCGACTAATACAGCTAGGCTCTCACTCTCAATGAGAGCCTTTTCTTTTCTCTCTTCGCTTCTAATATTGAATCACGATTTTTCAAGGATTCGTTATGGCTAACGCTTCAATGTCATGGTCAGACACCATTCGTAGTTACCTAGATAAACGCTTACTGTGGGTCTTTATGCTCGGTTGTTCGAGCGGCTTTCCTTGGGTACTGATTGGCTCCAACATGTCTGGCTGGTTAAAAGATGCAGGCCTCACACGAACAGCTATTGGATATTTTGGTAGTGTCTTTGCCGTCTACGCAATTAACTTCCTTTGGGCGCCATTAGTTGATCGAGTAAAACTGCCTTTTCTAAGTTCACTCGGTCAGCGCCGCAGTTGGATCTTTTTATGCCAAAGCGTCGTGTTGGTCTGCACCTTGATGATCGCTGGCGTTGATCCGGCGCAAAATCTTATGATGACCTCAATGCTGGCATTATGCATTGCGATCGCTTCATCAACTCAAGACATTGCGATTGATGCGTATCGAATCGATACCTTTCCGAAATCACAGTCTGAGAAGCTGCCTCAAGCGTCTGCCATGGCTGTTATCGGTTGGTGGACTGGTTACTCGCTACCGGGTTATTTAGCCTTTATTAACGCCGACAGCATCGGCTGGAATGGCGTATTTTATGGTATGGCGGTCATTGTTGGCCTACTGATGCTATTTACCTTGTTGGTTGGAGAGCCAGTAACCAAACGCGATGCTCTGCAGGCCAAGGCCGAAGCTCGTCATAACAAGGTCGTTGGTAATCCAGTGGTGGCTTGGCTTACAGTGACGGTTCTTGAACCGTTTATCGATTTCTTTAAGCGCAATGGCTTTCGTGTTGCGCTGACCCTATTGCTGTTTGTGTTCTTATTCAAAATCGGTGAAGCCTTTCTTGGCCGCATGTCGATTGCATTTTACAAAGACATCGGTTTTACCAATGAGCAAATCGGTTACTACTCTAAGCTTATCGGCTGGGGGTTAACCATGCTGTTCACCTTAATCGGTAGTATGGTCAATGTGAAGTTTGGCATTGTACGTGGCTTGATGATCGGTGGCATCGCCATGGCGGCGAGTAATCTGATGTTTGCATGGATTGCCAAAGTAGGACCGAATGAAACCTTATTCCTTGCTACACTGGTCGTGGATAACTTTACCTCAGCATTCTCAACTGTCGCGTTTGTATCATTTCTAACCGTGGTTACAGGTCAGGCGTTTTCAGCAACCCAATACGCTCTGCTGGCCTCATTAGGCAACTTTGGCCGAACGACCTTAGCATCCTTTAGTGGCGAACTGGTCGATTATCTCAATGACTGGTCAATGTTCTTCATCATCACTGCCCTGATGGTGATTCCGAGCCTTGTGATGCTTTATACAATGCGTGATTATTTTACAGATATGCTGGATAAAGCGCGGTTACGCGATCAACAAGACATCGAATCAACACAAGAAAAATAAAACTAAGGGTCGCAAATGCGACCCTTAGTTTTTCCAACATAAACACATCAAACCGGAGCAAAGGCGCTACGGGTACAACCCCTTACCAAACCGATTGAAAATACGGGCAACCCCTTGAGTGAACAGCATCGGCTCAGTTAAAAATGTTAGGCACAAGCAATCTTCGCCCGCCTTAGTAAAGGGACTGTGTTTGGTCGTGCCATCTTTAAGCAAATAATCTCCAGCGTAATACTCTCCATCCTCATCACTGAAAGATCCATGCAGTACAAGCGTTGACTCCATGCCCTTGTGTGTATGTTGAGGAATTTGAACGCCAGCAGCAATGTAAAGCAAGTTCACCCGCGCACCAGCGACTAGCTCGACAGGAGCACTAAATACCTTACCACCATAACTGCGCCACTCTCCAATATTGTCGCTGAAGCGGCTCAACGTTAAGGGCAAGGTAAAACGTCTGCCGTTAACTTCAACCACTCTCGGCTTACGTGCGACTCGAATAGGCTCATCACAGGGTTCTAGTGCAACAATTTGCTCAAACAAGTCACTCAGATCAATAGGCTCACGAATAGGAGCAAGCTCAAGTTCGAGGCCAGCCTGATCTTCAAACTGCGCGACGTGGCGCTGACATGCTGGACATGATTCGATATGAGTGGCAAGAGCAAAGCCATCGACCTCGTCCAACGCCCCCTGAACGTAGGCCTGCAACATCTCTATTTTAGGGTGATAGCTCATAATTGTTGCGCCTCAATTGAGTCTCTTAATTTTTCCACGGCCAATCTCAACCGTGACTTCACAGTACCGAGGGGAATATCAAACATGTCAGCAACCTGCTGATGTGGTCGGTCTTCTAGATACACAGCTTGTACCACTTTTCTCTGAGCTTCTGGTAACAAATCCAAAAACTTCAGCACTTGTTTTTTCAACAGCTCATGCTCGGGGGAATAGTGCTCTATCAAATCTGGTGGGATATAATCCGTAGGCCAAATATCATCGGCAAGAATGTGCGCATCCCGTCCTTTTTGCTTACGCAACAAATCAAAACACAAATTGCGGGCAATCGTATAAACCCAAGTGGATAGCGAACTCTTACTGCCATCAAAAAGGGCGGCTTTCTGCCAGACTGTCGCAAGAGCTTCTTGCACTAACTCGATAGCTACCTGTTCATTGCCCATATGTTTGAAAGCGAATTGTTTCAGGCGGGGGGAGAAGTGATTAAACACCAAAGCAAAGGCACGCTTGTCCCGCTGCTTTATTTTGTCCATACACTCGGTCCAGTCGGCACGTGTGTATGCGTTGGTGTCAGGTAAACTCATTCCAACTTCCTTGCGGTGTTTGATTTTAAGGTTACTACGCACAGCGACCAAAAACGATCACTCTTTCTCGATAGCCGTCATTAAATAATTGATTGCTTCACGGCAATCCTTTTGATCGGACAAAAAATCAAAATGTTGTAACTCCACAGGCAGAAGCTCCAGCCAGCGCTGAGTGACCCAAGACGCATCATCAAAATAACACTGTTGATAGAGCGCTTTAATTTGTGGAAAGCGTTCGTAAACTCGTTTTAACTGCTGGGCGAGATATTGTTTCTCGTCACTGAGTTGATGAATATCCCAACTGGGTAACCAATCTACCTGAGCAAAGCGTAGCCCATCGAAATCAACTCGGACACGTCCCATCGCAAAACGTTTAATACCCACAACAGTAATGCCGAGCAGACCATCGTCAAGCGTTTCAAAATCGACAATTTTCACCAAGCACCCCGTATGCGATAGCGTTCCTTTAGGATTATCTTCACTACGCTCAAACAGACAAATTCCAAACGTGCCATCACGCTTGCTCGCTTCCGCGATCAATCGCTTATATCTCGGTTCAAAGATCCTCAATCGCATCTTACCTTCAGGCAATACCACTGAACCGAGTGGAAAAAGCATCACTTCTGTCATTTATAAACCCTGCAACATCTATTTGATAACACATACGAAGCACTAACGAAACTCGATCATTAACCCTTCCTGTTGGTTGTTTGATGAACAGCAAGTTTTAAGCAAGCGCTTGCGTAATCGATACCTCATGCAATTTAGTTGCAAATTAATGAAACTAACTTTGTTTGTAATTACTTTGTCAATAAGTGTGATCAAGATCGCCTGTTTTATGAATTTTTACATCAAACAGCACTTTTTTTTAAGAAGCAGATCGCTATTATTCCAGCCAACAAGTGAAAGCAGATTAGATTGTGCAACCACTTCCACATAAAGAATTAACAATACATTTTTCCTAAGAGACTTCTTTTATGCATAAAAAACTATTAACTCTTGGCGTTGTGGCTGCAGTTTCTGGCCAAACCTTTGCTGCTGATTACTCTGATGACATTCATAAAAATGATGGCAAGTTCATTAATTTCAACTTAATGCATACCATAAATGAAAAACCAGGCAATACCGATCACACCTATTTAGAAATGGAATTTGGTGGACGTTCAGGTATGTTTGATCTTTATGGTTATGTAGATGTATTCAACCTAAATGACGATGACAGCAGCGATAAAGCTGGTAACGACCGTTTATTCGCTAAATTTGCTCCACGTCTTTCGTTGGACGCACTGACAGGTACCGACCTATCTTTTGGCCCAGTACAAGAACTTTACATTGCCAATTACACCGTTATTGATGGCGGTGCAAAGTATTCAATTAAAACCGATAAGCTAGATGACAATGGTCAGCCTGTTTACGCAGAGAAAAATCCAGGCTACCAATCAATGATTGGTTTGGGTTCTGACGTAATGGTGCCATGGTTTGGCAAAATGCAATTCAACCTTTACGCAAACTACGACATAAAGCAAAAAGACTGGAACGGCTACCAATTTTCAACCAACTGGTTCAAGCCTTTCTTCTTCTTTGAAAATGGTTCATTTATTACTTATCAAGGCTACCTAGACTACCAATTTGGTATGAAAGACGAGTACAGCACTTCAAGTACTGGTGGCTCTATGTTCAATGGTATCTACTGGCATAACAACCAATTCGCAGTTGGCTATGGCCTAAAACTCTACGACAATGTTTATGGTATTAAAGATAGTGATGCATTTGAGTCATCAGGTGTTGGCCACTATTTTGCTGTTACTTACAAGTTCTAATTCTGCTCAAACAGACAATAAAGGCACCTTCGGGTGCCTTTTTTATTTGCTTTCCTTGAGGAGGTCATTATCCTTTTGCCATTAATCCAAATCGGTCATTTTCATGAACTTTGCCATTGTTGGTCCCGGTGCAATTGGCTCTTTATGGGCGAGTTATCTCACTCAAGCAGGACACAAGGTTTGCCTTTGGAGCCGCAGTGATGCCTCATACATTGCGATCCAGCGTGATGAATACCAAGCCACTCAGTTTGTTAATGGCAATCTTGAATACCTCTCTCAAGCCGATGTGGTGTTAGTCACTTTAAAAGCTCCGCAAGTACAATCCGTGCTCGAGTCCATCGCTTCCCACATCGATAACGATGCTATATTGCTGCTGATGCACAATGGCATGGGTACTGCACAAGCGACTCAAGAGCGATTTCCGCACAATCCACTGCTATTGGCCACCACAACCCATGGCGCATATCGCCCATCAAGTACGCAGGTATTGCATACCGGATTAGGGCAAACCTTAATTGGGGCGGTCAATCACCAAGGGGCACAATGTGAGTTTTTGGTCGAGGTGTTAAATCACGCCTTACCGCAAGTACATTGGCAGCAACAAATAGAGCAAGCATTATGGAATAAAGTGGCCATCAATTGCGCCATCAACCCATTAACCGCACTGCATAAAATTCGTAACGGTGAATTAGCTCATGCTCGCTACACTGCACAGTTAAATGACATCACTGCTGAAGTTGCTTTGGTCATGCAAGCTGAAGGCTTACAAGCCGATGCACAGCAGTTACGCCAAACAGTCACTAATGTCATTGAAGCTACGGCCAATAATTTCTCTTCTATGCAGCAAGATATTGAGCACCAAAGAACCAGTGAGATAGACTTTATAACAGGCCATCTAATTAAAACGGCGCGCATTCACGCCATTGCCGTACCGGCAAATGAACAGTTGTACCATGCCATCAAACAGATAGAGCAGAGTTGGTAATCCTATGAGTAAAAAAGTATTAGTCCCGATCGCCACTGGCAGTGAGGAAATGGAAGCCATCACCATCATCGACATCATGGTCCGTGCTGGCTATGAGGTGGTTGTGGCCAGCGCCGATTCTTCAGGTCAACTGACGATGAAGGCCTCTCGGGGCGTAATATTGACGGCCGATTGCCGCTTAGTGGATATTGCGGATGACGAGTTCGATGCTGTGATTTTGCCCGGTGGCGTAGGTGGCAGCGAAGTATTCCGTGATAGCACGGTACTGGTAGAGATTGTCCGTCAGCAAATGTACGAAGGAAAGTTAGTCGCAGCCATCTGTGCCGCCCCAGCGCTGGTACTGGCGCATCATCAACTTTATCCAAAAGCGTTGATGACTTGTCATCCAAACTTTCAAAATCACATTCCAGCTCACAACTGGCGAGTAAAGCGGGTTACTTACGATGTCACCCACAACCTGCTAACGAGCCAAGGGCCCGGTAGTGCCTTGGAATTTGCCATGGAAATCGTGATTCAGCTATCAGGTAAAGCCCACGCTTGGTCTATCGCTGAACCAATGGTCACCATGCCCGTTTTACACTATCACGAAATGGGTGAAAGCTAATGCTCGATATCGCCGCTATTCGCGCTCAATTTCCTGCATTAAGTCAGACCGTTAATCAACAACCGCTCGTCTATCTAGACAGCGCAGCGACAACGCAAAAACCACAAGTGGTGATCGATGCCATCAGCCGCTATTACAGTAGCCAAAATGCCAACGTTCATCGTGGTAGTCACAGCTTGACGGCCCAAGCCACCAGCCAATTTGAAGCGGCTCGCCGCTGCGTCGCAAATTTTATTCATGCGGCGAGCGAAAAAGAGGTGATTTGGACTCGTGGAGCGACTGAAGCACTCAACCTTATTGCACAAACCTACGCGCGTAATACCCTACAGGTAGGCGATGAAATTCTTGTTGGCGAAATGGAACATCATGCCAATATCGTACCTTGGCAAATCGTCGCTGAACAAACCGGCGCGACGGTAGTCAAGATATCAATGAATGAGCATTGCCAACTCGACCTTGATCGGTTTCAACAAGCACTAAACGATAAAACCAAAATTGTCGCGATAGCTCATACCACCAATGTAACAGGCACTCGTCAACCGATTGAAGCGATGATCGATCTTGCTCATCAGCAAGGTGCTATTGTGGTTCTCGATGCCGCTCAAGGCATTGTTCACGAAGCTCTCAATGTGCAATCGTTAAACGCCGACTTTATGGTGTTTTCTGGTCATAAAATATTTGCTCCTGCTGGGATTGGCGTTCTTTATGGCAAGCTCGCCCTACTCGAAGCTATGCCACCTTGGCACGGTGGCGGCAAGATGGTTGAGAAGGTCTCCTTTGCTGGCACAACCTACAGCCAACTGCCCGGTAAATTCGAAGCCGGCACCCCTAACGTTGCTGGCGCCCTCGCGCTTGCAACCGCCATTGAGTGGTATTGCCAATTTGCGAGAGAAGATGTTGAAGCGCATATTCATGCCTTGGTGAACCAAGTTTACCAACAGCTAAGCCAACATGAGGATGTACAGGTGATTGGCTACCAACCCAATGCGTCGGTGCTCTCTTTTGTGGTCGATGGCGTTCATCATCAAGATATCGCTACCTTACTAGACCAACAAGGTATTGCTGTACGTGCGGGCCACCATTGCGCACATCCATTGATGGATGCACTTGGAATTGCAGGTACTGTGCGAATCTCTTTTGCCATTTACAATGACCAAGATGATGCAGAGCGAGTTATTGCGGCAATAGAGAAAGCCCTCGATATATTGTAATTCTACCAACAAAAAAAGAGCCTCGATTGAGGCTCTTTTCATTTTAACTCTTGCTGATTGAGATTAGCGTGGGCAAATCTCTGACTCAGGAAAGAAGAACGCAATTTCACGCGCCGCAGATTCAGGGCTATCAGAGCCGTGTACCGAGTTATGACGCATACTCAATGCGTAATCCGCACGAATGGTGCCACATGCCGCTTCTTCAGGGTTGGTTTTACCCATCAACTCACGGTAACGAGTGATCGCCTCTTCACCTTCAAGCACTTGCACCATCACAGGCCCCGACGTCATGAATGCTTTGAGGTCATTGAAAAATTCTTTACCTTCATGCTCTGCATAAAAGCCACTCGCTTGCTCATCATTAAGATGGAGCATTTTTGCCGCGACAACGCTTAAGCCTGCTTTTTCAAAACGATTGTAAATTTCACCAATCAAATTACGCTTTACCGCGTCAGGCTTTACTATCGAAAACGTTCTTTCTAGAGCCATATGATTTCCTTCTACTTCTCTTTTAATTTCATTGTGCAGTCTAAACGCTGCTCATATTGATAATTTGTTTATTGAACCAAAATGCGAGCCAATGAGCGCACACCTACACCTGTAGCACCCGCGCCCCACTTGTCTGACGGAGCTTTACGGTAAGTCGCCGCACAATCAAAATGCAACCAACCTTTTTTATAATCTTCAACAAAATAAGAAAGGAATGCAGCTGCCGTACTCGCACCTGGTGAGTAATCACCGCTACAGATATTCGACAAATCAGCAAAGTTTGATGGCAGCATTGAGCGATGGAACTCTGCAACAGGCAGTGGCCACAAGCCTTCTTTCTCTTCGCGCGCGCAAGTCAGAGCCTGATGAGACAACGCTTCATCAAAACTCATTAGTGCATGATAATCGTTACCTAGCGCATTTTTCGCCGCGCCAGTTAAAGTCGCACAATCGATGATCATCTCGGGTTTTTGCTCACTGGCATAAATCAAACCATCAGCCAACACTAAACGCCCTTCAGCATCAGTATTCATGATTTCAACTGTTTTGCCATTTTTATAGGTAATGATATCGCCCAGCTTGAGCGCTCGACCTGAGATCATATTCTCCGCACAACATAAAATCAGTTTTACGCGCTTATTGAGGCCGCGCATAATCGCCAAGCCTAGACCACCAGTGATCGTACCGGCACCACCCATATCTGATTTCATTGCCGTCATAAAGTTTGAAGGTTTTAAGCTGTAACCCCCCGAATCAAAAGTAATTCCTTTCCCTACTAAACACGCATACACAGGCGCATTCTCATCACCAGTTGGGTTGAAATCCAATTGCAGCATCGCGGATGTGCGCTCTGAACCACGGCCTACGGCGTAAATACCTTCCCAGCCTTCAGTGAGCAGATCTTTATCTTTCACAATGCGAACCGTCACCGTACCTTCAGGCGCAACGGATTTAATAAACTCAGCCGCCATTGTCGCCAGTTGGCGCGGCGCCACTTCTTCAGCTGATTTATTGATGATATCGCAAGTGAATGTCGTCGCTTGAATGCGAGCTTCAAGCTCAAACTGCTGAGCGGCTTCTAGTGGCTGCCAAGTCACATTGGTGTTTTTCTTTGGTTCACGGAATCCTTGGTAAAACGCCCAAATAGCTTCGACATCCCAACCTTGACCTTCGAGCGCAGTATCAGTGATACCTTGTGAGACGATTTTGCGCGCCGCTCTTTGAATAGCATCAAGATCGTAGCCATCAGCAAGGTGCACTGTCGCCCCTTGTTCAGTAAAAGAAACGAGAGCTTTGTTACCCCAACTTGCCGCAGCTTCAGCTTGGCTTAAATATACCGACATCTGTGTAGACATGGTTTCTCCTTGTCTTAATTATGGCGTTGACTACGCCTTTTTCTCTATACCGAAATCCCCTGATTAAGTATTAAGGCGGACTTTGGTATTGAGATTCGATGTTAGCATTATGTCACGCAAAAATGTCAATTGGATAAAAAAACGGGCCATAGGGCCCGTTTTTTTAATAGTTTTTGACGATATATAACATCGCGCTTTAATCCGCTTCATCCATCCAACACAGAATCACTGCTTCTAGAATTTTTTCATTTGAGTGGTTCGGTTCATCTTCAAAATCGTCCAACTCTAAAATCCATTGATGCAAATCGGTAAAACGTACTGTTTTTGGATCGGTGTCGGGGAATTTATCACAAAGCTCAATCGCGATATCGCGTGAATCGGTCCATTTCATTCGTCATCTTCCTTAAAATTGAGTATTGATATTGTTCAAGATAGCTGAATTTATCGTAAAGCCACTAAATGAATAGTGATAAATAAACGATAAATTCAACTCAAAGAGCAGATTAATGATCTTCTGATGCGTGATTCAGAGTGTAACGTGGAATTTCTACCACAAGATCTTCTTTTGCAACACGAGCTTGACAACCAAGACGAGATTCCGGCTCTAAGCCCCACGCTTTATCAAGCATGTCATCTTCTAGTTCATCACTTTCTTCTAATGAATCAAAACCTTCACGAACAATAACGTGGCAAGTTGTGCATGCACACGACTTCTCACAAGCGTGTTCAATTCCAATACCATTCTTTAGTGCCACATCCAATACTGTTTCGCCCGCTTGAGCTTCTAAAACAGCACCTTCAGGACATAAGTCTTCATGAGGTAATACGATAATTTTAGGCATAACTTCTACTCTTAAATATCATCGACAGACTGACCTGATAACGCAGCTCGAATCGATTTATCCATACGACGAGACGCAAACTCTTGGCTTGCTTTATCCGTCGCCTTAATTCCTAACTCAATCGCATCGGCATCATCGCCGTTGCGCAGTTCAATAAGGGTCTCAATTACTTTCAGTAACGCTTGCTCTTCATTGCCGGTAAGTAATTCTTCGCCATCAGCTTGCATCGCTGCGATCAAACCTTCAATCACACGATCGGCCTCAACACGTTGCTCAGCCAAAGCGCGAGCTTGCATGTCTTCTTTAGCAAAAGTCATCGAATCACGTAGCATATCCGCGACTTCATTATCACTTAACCCGTAAGAAGGCTTCACTTGAATTTCAGATTGAATACCGGTGCTCTTTTCCATTGCCGTTACCGACAATAGGCCATCAGCATCAACTTGATAAGTAACACGAATATGCGCTGCACCCGCCGCCATTGGCGGAATACCTTTCAATGAGAAACGAGCCAGTGAGCGACAATCGTCTACCATTTCGCGTTCACCCTGCACGGTGTGAACCGTCATCGCAGTTTGACCATCTTTGAAGGTGGTAAATTCTTGTGCACGCGCAACCGGAATGGTGGTGTTACGTGGAATGATTTTCTCCACTAGACCGCCCATGGTTTCGATACCTAGAGAAAGCGGGATAACATCCAATAGCAACATTTCTGAGTCAGGCTTGTTACCAACTAGGATATCCGCTTGAATACCTGCGCCAATCGCAACCACTTCATCTGGGTTGATGCTGGTCAATGGGGTTCGGTCAAAGAACTCACCAACCATTTCACGTACCAGCAATGTGCGAGTAGAGCCACCAACCATAACCACTTGGTTGACTTCTTCTAACTCAACTTCAGCATCTTTCAACGCACGACGGCATGACATCAGGGTCTTTTTCACCAATGGGCGAATAAGATCTTCAAACTCTTCACGTGTTACCGAGCCTTGCCAATCAAGAACGTTTACGTCCGCGCTATCTTGTGTGGAGAAAGATTGTTTCACTTTCTGGGCAACATTAAGCAAGGTACGATTCTGCTCAGCAGACAATACACTCTCGATACCCATCTTCTTCAATAAGTGTTCCGCTAATAGATGATCAAAATCATCACCACCGAGCGCCGAATCACCGCCCGTCGCTAACACTTCAAATACGCCTTTAGACAGACGAAGAATTGAAATATCGAAAGTACCACCACCAAGGTCGTATACCGCGATCACGCCCTCTTGACCCGAATCTAAGCCATAGGCAATCGCAGCCGCTGTCGGTTCATTGAGTAAACGCAGAACATGCAGGCCAGCTAATTTAGCGGCGTCTTTAGTACCCGCTCGCTGAGCATCATCAAAATAAGCTGGCACGGTAATAACAACACCCGCTAACTCACCACCTAATGTCGTTTCAGCACGCACTTTGAGTGCATTTAGAATATCGGCTGAAATTTCAATTGGGTTCTTGTTGCCCGCAGCCGTTTGGAGGATCGGTAACCCATTGTCACTCGCAACAAGCTGATAAGGCAACGCTGGGTAGAGCTGATTGATGTCGGCCAGTGAACGACCGATAAGACGCTTCACTGAGATGATGGTATTGGCCGCATCCTGTTCAGAATGAGCAAATGCCTCATGACCAACGACAACCTCGTCACTAGAGTAGTGAACAACAGAAGGCAGAATACGACGGCCTTGCTCGTCTTCTAAAGTCGCCGCGTCGCCGCTACGAACAGTCGAAACCAATGAATTGGTGGTGCCAAGATCAATGCCGGCCGCCAATTTATGTTCATGGGGTGCCGAGCTCTGACCCGGTTCTGCAATTTGAAGTAACGCCATTGTTAGTCCTTGCTCTGAAATTAACCGAGTAGCTTATCTTCCACTAACTCGATTTCATGTTTTAATTTGGCAATAAATTTAAGCTTGCGTACGCGATCAGCAGCGAGAGTCCATTGAGCGTTATTAATTTCTTGTTCTATCTCGAGCAACTGCTGTTTATACGTTTTTGTTACTTTCTCATCAAACGCAAACAGCTCCCCTTCAGGATCGGAACTGCTTGGGATCTCTTCCAGTTCTTCGCGTAATTCCATCTGTTCCATAAGAAACATCGGATCTTGCAGCGTCTGCTGTTCTCCGTGCAATTCGATACCATTAAGGGCAATCAAATATTCGGCACGAGAAATGGGCTTTTTAAGTACTTGGTAAGCATCGTTGATTTGCGCAGCTTTCTGCACCGCCATTAAGCGATCACGCTCAGAAGCTGTAGCAAAATTATCAGGATGAAAACGTTTTTGCAGTTCTCGGAACTGAGAAGAAAGAAGGCTACCATCCAGAGTGAACTGAGTTGGTAGCCCAAATAATTCGAAGTGATTCATTTAAATCTAGCCCTTGGCAATCTCTCCTACCTTTACAAGTAGGAGATCAATCATTAAACGTTGAAGCTTTCACCACAGCCACATTCACTTTTCGCATTCGGGTTATTGAACTCAAAACCTTCGTTCAATCCCTGCTTTACGTAGTCAAGCTCTGTGCCATCAAGATAAGCGAGGCTTTTAGGATCAATGATTACCTTCACGCCTTTGTGTTCAAAGACTTCATCTTCTTCATTTAACTCGTCGACAAACTCAAGTACATAAGCCATACCCGAACAACCTGTCGTTTTTACACCGAGACGCAAACCCACGCCCTTCCCACGATTTTCTAGGAAAGCACCTACGCGGCTAGCTGCTGCATCTGTTAATGTAATGGCCATACTGCACCTTGATTGTTTCTATTACCAATAAAATGGGAGACGAACTCCCATCATGACAAAGTCGAGTTTACTGATGTTTCTTCTTATAGTCAGCAACTGCTGCTTTAATTGCATCTTCCGCTAGGATTGAGCAGTGAACTTTCACTGGTGGAAGTTCAAGCTCTTCGGCAATTTCTGAGTTCTTAATTGCTGCTGCTTCGTCGATTGACTTACCTTTAACCCATTCAGTTACCAATGAGCTTGAAGCAATCGCACTACCACAACCATAAGTTTTAAACTTCGCATCTTCGATAATACCTTCCGGTGTTACTTTAATTTGAAGCTTCATAACATCACCACATGCAGGAGCACCAACCATGCCGCTACCTACTGCTGGATCTTCTTTATCAAAAGAACCAACGTTACGTGGGTTCTCATAATGATCAATTACTTTTTCGCTGTACGCCATAATATCTACCTCGAATCCTCTACATCTACATCAATTGGGACGCAAACTGATTAGTGGTGTGCCCACTCAACCGTGTTTAAGTCGATCCCTTCCTTGTACATATCCCATAGAGGAGACATGTCGCGTAGCTTATTTACTGCTACACGGATTTGTTCAATTGCATAGTCCACTTCTTCTTCTGTCGTGAAACGACCGAATGAAAAACGAACTGAGCTGTGTGCCAACTCATCATTCAGGCCAAGAGCACGAAGAACATATGATGGCTCTAGGCTTGCTGATGTACACGCACTGCCTGATGAAACAGCAAGATCTTTCAACGACATCAGTAATGATTCACCTTCAACAAAAGCAAAGCTGATGTTTAGGTTGTGGGGTACGCGCTGATCAAAATCACCATTTACCGTTACCGCTTCTAGATCTTTCACACCATTAAATAAACGGTCACGAAGAGCTAAAGCATGATCGTAATCTTTTTGTAGATCTTCTTTCGCAATGCGGAAAGCTTCACCCATGCCAACAATTTGGTGGGTCGCTAGCGTGCCCGAACGGAAACCACGTTCATGACCGCCACCGTGCATTTGCGCTTCTAGACGAATACGTGGTTTACGACGAACATACAATGCGCCAATGCCTTTAGGGCCATACGCTTTATGCGCAGACAATGAGATTAGGTCTACTTTCATCTCTTGTACATCAATCGTAACTTTACCAGCAGATTGTGCAGCATCAACGTGGAAGATGATCTTACGTTCGCGACATAGTTCACCAATCGCTGCGATATCTTGGATAACACCGATTTCGTTGTTCACGTGCATGATAGAAACCAAAACCGTATCTTCACGCATCGCTGCTTGCAGCTTATCTAGGTCTACTAGGCCATTTGCTTCAGGCGCTAAGTAAGTCACTTCAAAACCTTCACGTTCTAGTTGACGACAAGGATCGAGTACCGCTTTATGTTCTGTTTTGCAGGTAATTACGTGTTTACCTTTCTTCGCATAGAAATGCGCAGCGCCTTTGATGGCTAAGTTATCAGACTCAGTCGCGCCAGAAGTAAATACGATTTCACGAGGGTCTGCGTTTAGCAGCTCAGCGATTTGTTCGCGAGCATTGTCGACTGCCTCTTCGGCTTGCCAACCGTAACGGTGTGATCGTGACGCAGGGTTACCAAACGTACCATCCATCGTCAGGCACTGAACCATCTTTTCAGCAACTCGCGGATCAACAGGGCAAGTAGCAGAATAATCAAGATAAATCGGCAGTTTCATTCTTTACTCCAATGTAAACTTACTGACCGCTTAAGAGCGGACATTTATTCCCATAGCCGCACTCAAAGAGTCGCGATTGGTTAAGCTATGGTTTACCGCAAGATCTAGGTCTTGTCGGTCGGAAATTTCGAGGACTTCGTTGTCTTTCATCAACTCACCTAGGGTGATGTTGTTCAGAAAGTCACTAATACGCGAACTGAGGTCTCGCCACAATGTGTGAGTGAGGCAGCGTGTACCACCTTGGCAATCACCTTTACCGTTGCATTTAGTTGCGTCAACAGACTCATCTACTGCCGCGATTACCGTACCAATAGCGATATTTTGCGCATCATCACCAAGGCGATAACCACCACCAGGTCCACGAACACTCGCAACTAAACCTGCTTTACGTAATTTAGAAAACAGTTGCTCTAAGTACGACAGAGAAATGCCTTGTCGCTCAGAAATATCGGCAAGCGGTACAGGGTTTTGCTGAGAGTGTAGCGCCACATCTAGCATAGCCGTAACTGCGTATCTTCCTTTAGATGTAAGTCTCATATAACACCATATCCACATTGTTCATGTGGTAACAATTTTTTCATACCTGACTAAAATGGTCAAGTATTTATTTGACCATTTTAGTCAGGTATTACTGGAAGATAGGCAATGCGTAATATTAGCGTTGAATCGATTTTTCAACCGCCGTTAATATCCCACGCAAGATATTAATCTCTTGCTGTTCTGGACGTGCACGACTAAACAAACGACGCAGTTTATTCACGACTTTGTTCGGTTGGTCTTCAGAGATAAATTGGGTATCAACCATCACTTTTTCAAGGTGCTGATAAAGCATTTCTAGTTCTTTGTGACGAGGATATTCTGGAATCTCAGCTTCCGGGTAACCACGTTGCTCTTGATCAAGGTGGGCAACACGAATTTCATAACTGATCGTTTGTACCGCCATCGCAAGATTCAGTGAACTGTATTCAGGGTTAGCAGGAATACAAACATGGTAATGACATGTCTGTAATTCATCGTTGGTTAAACCAGTACGTTCACGACCAAAAACAATCGCTACATTCGCAGAACGACCTTCCTCTACACATTTTTCACCACACTCTCGTGGCTCAAGCATTGGCCAATCTAACGTGCGTGAACGAGCGCTTGAGCCAACCACTAATGAGCAGTCAGAAACCGCCTCTTCTAAGGTTGGATAAATTTGCGCATTTAGGGCTATGTCACTCGCGCCAGCGGCCAGTGCAACAGCTTGGTCGTCGACCTCGCATTGAGGGTCAACCAAGACCATATTCGTTAACCCCATCACCTTCATTGCTCGCGCTGCTGAGCCAATGTTTCCGGAATGAGAAGTGCCAACTAAGACCACTTTGACGTTGTTGAGCATGACTGATTACCTATCGCGTTATAAAGCTGCGAGATATTATCACACTGGAAAGAAAAATGGTCGTAGGGATTCAACCCGTCGATTTGATAGTACGAAATTTAACCACTTCCCTTTCCGATTTATTCTGTTATACTTCCGGACGTTTTTCTGTTCTTTAACATCCGTTGGGAAATTAGTATGCATCCAATGCTTAATATCGCTATTCGTGCTGCACGAAAAGCTGGCAACCATATTGCCAAATCACTTGAAAATGCTGAGAAGATTGAATCGACTCTAAAAGGCACGAACGACTTTGTTACTAACGTAGACAAAGAAGCAGAAGCACTGATCATCGATACAATCAAAGCGTCTTACCCAGACCACTGTATCGTTGCTGAAGAAAATGGCCTAATTGAAGGTCGCGATAAAGAAGTACAATGGATCATCGACCCACTGGATGGCACGTCTAACTTCGTTAAAGGTCTACCACACTTCTCTGTATCTATCGCAGTTCGCCTAAAAGGCCGTACTGAGGTAGCTTGTGTGTACGATCCAATGCTTAACGAACTATTTACCGCTCAACGTGGTTCTGGCGCTCAGCTGAACAACGCACGTATCCGCGTTAAACAAGTAAAAGATCTACAAGGTACTATCCTGGCAACAGGTTTCCCATTCAAACAGAAGCAGCATTCTGAATCTTACTTCAAGATCATGTCTGCTCTATTTGTTGACTGTGCAGATTTCCGTCGTACAGGCTCTGCTGCTCTAGATCTTTGTTACCTAGCGGCAAACCGTGTTGATGGTTACTTCGAACTAGGTCTAAAACCTTGGGATATGGCAGCAGGTGAGCTTATCGCTCGTGAAGCTGGCGCAATCGTAACTGACTTTGCTGGCGGTACTGACTACATGACTTCTGGCAACATCGTTGCTTCAAGTGCTCGTGGCGTTAAAGGTATTCTTAAGCACATCCGTGAAAACGGTAATGCGGCAATGCTTAAATAATAGCAGCCTTTATATCTGAATATACAAAAAGCCCCGCTCATTGAGCGGGGCTTTTTTATTAGCTAATTCGGGTAAATCTGAAGGTTTGCAGTTTCTGCTCTTTACCTTCGACGTGAGCATAACTGTCAATCAACCAAACTTGGTTGCCGATAAAACTCAACTCCAAACGAACGTTTGCTGAGGGGATATCAGCATAAATGACATCATCAACATTAGTGGGATAAAACGACACTTTATTGCCGCTCTCCAACGACTCACCAACAAAGCCCACTGATACTCCTTTCGCTTGGTTATCAATCTGCATTTGATACCCATTAGCCTGATCGTAGTGGAATGCTCCACTTAGTTTTAGCCCATTTTGACTAGTAATATTCACATCCGCTGAAGAAAGTGATTTAAGGCTACCTGTCGCGGTGATTTGCTGATGATCAATCGAAACGATATGATTTTGAATATTGACGTTCCATTCACCAACAAAATTTTCCAACTGCTGCCAGTTTTGCTGTGATTCTGCGTTTTTTTGACCGGTACTTGCAATTCCAACAATAGCGTCATTACGACTATCATGACGGATATTATCACGATTACTCTGTAGATCTTGGCCTGCACCAGCTACCCCGCCAGCGACGCCTCCAGCTAATGCTCCCTTAACGGCTAGATCCGATTCCCCTGTCAACGCGCCTAAAGTTAACCCTAACAGTGCACCTCCAACAGCCCCTTGCTTGGTTGCAGCATTAGGATCATCTTCTCCTGGAGTGACACAACCCGCTAGCAAAGGGACAGAGATAAGTGATGTTAGAACTAGCTTAGTGTTGAATTTCATAGGACACCTCTTTTCTTAAACTGCCTGTATGATAAACAACCAATGTCAGTGGAACTTCAGTGAATGTCAGGGCAGTTTTAGGCTGCAAAGGAGAAATGTTACGGGTTGTTGCGGGAGAAGAGCAGGAGTTTTTAGAGTTGAGAATTGAGAGGCGAGAAGCGCTCGTTTGGAATATAGAATTAAAAGTACAGGTTTGAGATCGCTTCTTCAACGTGAAGCATAGAAGAGGCTGAACATCATCGTATATCGAAACGAGATACTCTCAAACACACCACAAAATACAGACGTAAAAAAGCCCCAGTATTTCTCTGAGGCTTAATATATGGCAGGGGGGGAGAGATTCGAACTCTTCGCCCCAACACGCGCTATTTTGTATCAGGGGAATCCGCTGCTCTGCCAATTGGCGAAAAACTATAACGTGCAGACGTAAAAAAGCCCCAGCATTTCTGCTGAGGCTTAGTATATGGCAGGGGTGGGAGAGATTCGAAAGCTTCGCCCAACACGCGCTATTTTGTATCAGGGGAATCCGCTGCTCTACCAATTGGCGAAAAACTATAAAATACAGACGTAAAAAAGCCCCAGCATTTCTGCTGAGGCTTAGTATATGGCAGGGGTGGAGAGATTCGAACTCCCAACACGCGGATTTGGAAACCTTCATATCAGCATTTAAAAACAATAACTTACAGTTTCAAAAAATCACTTATCGGGTTGTCTTAGGTTCTACTATGTTCACCTGTTCTATATTTCAGACAAAAAAGAAGCCTAACCAAGGTTAAGCCTCTAAAAATCGACTGCATACTTTTTTGCTATTGATGCATATTCAAAGGATTAAGTTTTAAGGCGTCCTCTAAATGGTCAGGGGCTAAGTGTGCATAGCGCATTGTGGTGGTTATTTCCTTGTGGCCTAGCACGTCCCGTAGCTTCACAATGTTACCGCCGCCCATAACGTAATGGCTTGCAAAGGTGTGCCGTAATACGTGCGTATTCTGCCCTGCTGGTAAATCAATTTCAGCCCTTGCTAGTGCCGACCTAAAAGCTGCAAGCGCACCTATGAACTTACGGTTGTTTGAATACGGCTCAACGTCCATTAGTTCGTTAAATAGTATTTCGTTTATTGGCACTGTTCTGTTTTTCTTTGATTTCGTATTTAGGTACGTTATTTGACCGTTGGCAATTTGTGAGGGCTTCAAGTTCTCAGCCTCGCCCCAGCGCGCACCAGTAGCCAAACAAATCTTAACAAGGTGTATTAATGATTTGTTCGTTGACTTTCTGCACTGCTCTAGCAGTCTAGTTATTTCGTCATGGCTCAAGAATCTCAACTCACATTCTGACTCTCGAAACTGGCGTATTTTCGTTAGTGGGTTATCAAAGGTGATCACCCCTAGCCTATCCAGTTCATTAAACACCGCACGTAAATAGGAGTGCTCGCGGTTAACAGTCTTGAGGCTGACCTCTAGTGTGCGTTTCTCGCGGTACTTAGCGAACATTTCACTAGTCAAATCGCTGCCTATTGGATTGCCTAGGCTTTCAGATATTCGGTATAGCAGTTTTCTAAGCCGTATATGGTCGCTTAGTGTTTTGCCATGCATTCGGTACCAAATGGCGATCAGTTCATCAAGCGTCCGATAATCTTTGTTGACGTTTTCACGTTTAGATTGCAGTTCGAGTCGCTTATCTAATTGCGCCGCATCGCGCTTTCTGGTGAACACTTGTTCAGGCGCATAGCTTGAAAAAAAGCCACTTTCATTTGTAACAATCATTCAACTTTCCCCATGCGTAAAACTTAACAAAACAAAGGGTTAAGCCCTCTTTTGATTGATTGCATCGTCTTCGACAATGCCGAGTTCTAATAGGATAGAAAAATCCGGACTAATCTGCCCAGACTTGGGAAGGGTTTCACCAGTCATTAACCAAAAGGTGTATTTTTGGAAACGCTTATTACTTGTGATTTTTGTCAAATTTTCAGCCTTTAAACCTTTCCTTTCTTGTTCATGGTTTCTCAGTGTTCCAACTGGAATATCAACAAGTTGTGCCATTTCTGGCTGACTAAGCCCTTCTGCAATTCTTATTGCCTTGATTTTTTTTCCCAATTCCATGCTTGACCCCTATACGCCCTTCGGAGTAGTATCCACATCGTACGCCGAACGGCGCACACTAGTAGAAACCGATATAAACCAATGTGGGAGTGTATCACATGTTAATTGTTCAGTTTATGACTGCTGCGGAGTACTCCCGTATATCCAAAATGGGCGTTAAGCAAATCAAGGCGCGTATGGATTTGGGCGAGATTCCAGAAGTTACCAACCTACGTCACGGCTCGGTTCGTTATGTGGATTGCGTGAATTTAACTGACCGCATGTTACGCGGTGAGCTTGTGTTTTCTGACCTATCACAAGAAGGGAATCAGTAATGAAAAACCGCATTGAGCGCATGAACGAAGAAGCGAACCAACTAGAAGACAAGATCTTAAAGCTAAGTGCGTTTATCACTGAAAGTGACGAATTCGAAACACTAGACCGCCGCGAGAAAGTACGCTTGATTGTTCAGCTTGAATATATGAATGGTTATTACGACACGCTTTCCGATCGCATTGTTGCAAGTGTAGACGGTGAAAGAGGTCGTTAATCATGACTGAGAAGGGTTTATCAATCCTTGAAAGCATCAAGGCGAAACACTTTCCTAATGGCTACCGCGCACAAAAGCAAAGCGGTAGCGATTACCGTTTTAGTCGTCGTGGTCAAGTCGAAATGAAGCGTGGCGCACAAGCCAGAGCACAAAGATTTATGGAGTCGATGAAATGATAAAAATAAGCAAAATTGAATCAGGTTTTAGACTCAATGTTCCTGCGTTAGCCGTGTGGTTTGAAGAGATTGAAGTGTGCGACCTTGGTATTAAGTTTTATGGCCAAGAGCAACTTATTGCCTTTCTTAGTCGTTCTGAACTCGAATCATTTGGAGTCAAATTCGACAACGTCGTTTTTCAAACCTTTGCTCTAGCAATTCCTGAGAGAGTTAAATGATACCTACCACACTAGCGGCGCAGTTTTATTCAAAACTGCCCGTTATCGTTCGTAACGATATTGAGTACCAAGTTGGCCTACGCAAAAAACGCGCAAAGGCTACTTTTGCGAACCTGTCAAAATTCCAAGATATTCTTATCAAGAAAGCACTTAAGAGTGCACCGCTTATCGAAGATAAATTTCGCTTTGCGGAAACTCGTGCCGGTCATCGTAAACCAACAGGCCTAATGGGTTTAGACCATCATATTTTGATGTGTGACTCTAGCCTTGAAATGCTTTGCGGTCAGCTTATGCAAAAGCACGTTGGTATTATTGACTCGCTGCAATGGCAGGATGATTCCGAAAGCGAAAAACGCACTTACCTTGATGTGCTACAAGCGGCCTTTTCGCTTATCCGTGAATCGTTAGGTGACGTGTGCATTGTTGCGCCTAGCCTAAAGAAAAAGTTTGATTCAGACCAAGAAGCAGAGCGCGAAATTGAAATCGCTATTCGTCGTTGTATTTGTCCTGATTGGATGATGCGCAAGTTCCTTTTCTTACGCGCTCAATACATCGAGTACGCACAAATCGCTATGGGTCGAGTGGGTAAGAAAGCGAATCAACGTAAATACGTGTCAGCCGTTTCCTTTGCCAATTGGAAGACTAAGCAGCGCGAAGCCCTTGATTATATCGAGGCTATGGCGGTGATGAATGTCGAAACGGGCGAAGTCTTCAATCTTGACGAAGTGATCAAACGCACAACCGCTAACCCTGAAAATCGCCGCATCGAAATGATGGTGCGATCTCGTGGTAACGAAGAACGCGCACTAGATTTAGGTTATGAGGGCGTGTTTGTTAACTGGACACTACCAAGTAAATATCACCCTAATTCCCATAAGTGGAACGGCGCGACCGTCAAAGAAGGTCATCAGAATCTAATGAACCAATGGAAGCGTGCCCGCGCTCGTTTGGCTAAATGCGAGATTGATTACTTTGGTTTTCGTGTGGCTGAGCCGCACAAAGACGGTTGCTCTCATGCTCACATGTTCTTGTTCTGCCCTAAGAATCAAATCAAGGCTTTAGTTTTTCATTTGCGTGAAGTGGCGATTGAAGAAGACCGCGCAGAGTTAGGCGACGATATTTCACCTAGATTTACCGTTAAATACGCTGACCCGTCACAAGGTGGCGCAACGGCTTACATCGCTAAATACATATCTAAGAATATCAACGGCAAACACATGCCAGAGACCGAAGCCGAAGAAAGCGCGTACCGCGTCCGCGCTTGGGCGTCTACACATCGTATTCGCCAGTTTCAGGCGTTCGGCTCTCCATCGGTCAGCTTATGGCGTCAATTGCGCCGCGCAGATGCGACAGATACGGCCTTTGATGAACAACTAGAGGAATTACGTCAGGCGGCGGATAACTCGCGTTGGAGGCTGTTCTGTGAGCTTGCAAAGAATGCATCAATTGAATACGAAACCGATTTAGGCAAGTACGGCGAAACAACGCGCCGTGTGATTGGGTTTTCATGGCTAGGCGAAATCGTCGAAACCTGCAAAGCGCAATACGCTCTCGTTTTGAAAAAGGACGTTTCACGTCTTGCTTTTGATCTTAAAAAGACGCGGAGCGGCTTGTCTTGGAGCACTGAAAATAACTGTAACTCGGGTCTATCAGAAGCGTTAATGACGCTAACAGGTTGGAGTTATCAGGGAGTTCAGTGCCTCATCGCACCACTGTTACGTGGTGCAAAAGTTCCTATTGACCGTTATCAATCGGTCGCTTGGAAAAATAACCGTTTGGTTACTTACTAGGTCAACGTCGTGAGACAGAGGCCGTTTATTAATCCATTGCCAACGTTGTGAAACAGGGGCTTTTTCTAACGTCGAGAGACAGGGGAATACTTTTGAAAGAATTACTATCGAAAATGGTGGATAAGTTCAATGAACTTAAAGCCACTCGCACCAATATGCTAAGTGGCTTTGTCACTAGACCTGCGGCGCAACAACTTGAGCCAGTGGAGCAGCTTGCTGGCTTTCAGAATGAGTTTAATCAAACCGTTGTTCAAGAGATTGAAACGCTAAAGCAGCAAATCAAAGAACTACAGGGAGGTATCGCTCATGCCAATTCATAAGGGTTATTTAGTTTGCTCATGCTGCCAAAGTCCCGCGAAAGTGATGGAAGCTGAAGGAAAGCGAACGGGCAAGTTGTATGTAGTTTGTCCTGAGTGCGGTACTGACCAAAGTCATTTACCAAAGCGCCAAGAATACATCCGTAATCATATGGTCGAGTCACTTGACGCGTTAACCGAAAAAGCAGAGCCAGAAATACCATTAACACCAGAGCCGGAAATAGTATCCGATATAGTATCGGATGATATATCCGAGCCACTTCCACCGAGTGAAAAAAGCGTGTCCGGTTGGGCTATTGGTGGCGCTATTTTGCTAACGGTTGTCGGTCTTGGGGCGCTTGCGCGTAAGGTGGCATAAATGACTGAGCCAACGACTAAAGACTGGGAGCTAAGCGAGGAAGAATTAGCACTATCGGCGCAGCTTGATGCTATCGATACGCCAGAAGAAACCGCGCAAGCTGGTGAACTTGAGCCGCAAAGTGACGCACTAGGCGCGCAAGAAATTGCCATGTGCACCACTGTGCTAATGAAAGGTTTTGAGAAGGCCTCGCAGGTAGTACTTAAGAACCCATATTTAACCATTCCAACCGAAGCTATCGATACCATATCGCCAAAGGTCGAAGCGGTTGCGAATAAGTACGATATTACCGCGCCTGAGTTCTTGGCTAAATGGCGTGAAGAGATTGAGCTGGGTATGACTTTGGCAGGTATCGGATATGGTATTTATCAGCAGCATTTATCCATTAAAGCGCAGTTAGAACTACAGGCCAAAGCGCAGGCGCAAGGGGGCGAAGATGGCAAAGAAGCCGCTTAGCGTTGCGTTTCCTATGCCTAAAAACGCCAATAACTCACATCGCAATGAGCATGGGTTTTATGTGGCAACGTCTGAGGGTGGGAAGACTTCCGCCCTTAAGCTACTTAACCGCATTAAAGCGACTGACCAAGTGTTATTTTTTGACCCATACGGAGACTACCACGGCGCATTTAAAGGTCAGGCGGTCACGGTGTGTAATACCATCGGGGACTTTCATCGAGCGGCGGCAATAGGTCGAAAAACCACTAAGGGATTTAAGATTGCTTACACGCCGCCTGTAGCGAAACAGCGTGACTTTGATTTGTTCTGCGGTGTGGTGTGGTCATTGGGTGATGGTAAACATCGCAAGAAGCTGCATTGTGTTCTCGAAGAGGTTGCGCAGTTCTGCCAAGGCAATGCTAAAGCGGATGGGTATCTAGGTAACTTAATCAGTGTGGGGCGTAAGTTTGGGTTAGTGGTATCAACCCTATTTCAACGAGGGCAGGAAGTACCTAAAACAATTATCGGGAATAGTACTTATAAATGGATTGGTATGCAGGAACGTGACAAGGATGCCGCTTATCTTGCAGAGGAGACAGGCGTCCCCTTTGAAGAAATCAAAAGCCTTGTTCAACTGGAATATATTATTAAATTGCCCGGACACAAAACTAACTACAAGCGCGGAAAGCTGAATTTCAAAACGAAATTCGCGGCTTAAAAAGTGACTTAAATCAAACTTCTGAACGCTTTATACCTTTAGGTATAAGGCGTTTTTTTTGCTTGCCTCGATACCATTTCCCTACCCTACAGTAAGTGCCTCTTAGAAACACAAACACAGAGGTAATCTCAAATGCCAAAGAAAGGCGACTTTAAAATTATCGCATGGTCAGTTGTGGCCATGATGGGTGTTATGTACGCGGTGCATAACTTTGATGCGCTTGAGTCTCTTAAGCATCCACTAGGTTTGGATGACTAATCATGACGATTCACGCACGCATTAAAAAAATGACTTCAATGTCAGGTCTAACGTTTGACGGTATCGCATCGTTAATCATTCCAACTGGCCTAACGTACGAATCGTTAATCATCAAAACCAACTTAAGCAAAGAGCAGCTAAAAGAAATCAAGCTGACTCTAAACGACGAAGCTATCTATACGCCAAACGGTACAGACCTTGTGATGGTTCAAGAGCACAAAGGCGAACCAATCGTAGACGGTATTTTTGTTGTTCCGTTCTCTGATACATCCCTACGTGAACAAGGCGGTATCACTAACAGCGCGTTTGTTACCGAGCGTAACGACTCTATTCTTCTGGAAATTTCAGTGGGTGCGGCTAAAGAAGGCCAAACAGCGCCACAAATTGAAATTCATGCGGTTGTGAGTGATGCACAAGCGACGCGCATTTTCTTACCTCGCATGACTTACCAGTCAATGCAGGCGGGTGCGATTGGTGATAACGACTTTGACAATCTAGTCAGTGCGCCATACCGCTTTATTCGTCGCATGTTCTTTAAGTCTGACGCGGTCACCGAGCTAGAAATCAAACGTGACTACGTGGAAGAGTTCAAAGCGCCGAAAGAGATCAACGATTACATGTTGCGTCAAAACGAATGCACACCAATTGCAGGTATGTACGTGTTTAACCCTATTCAGCGCGGTTTCTTGGCTGGCTACGGTTTCCCAACGCTACACGCTAACGAATTGAAGTTCCGCGTAACGTGCAGCAAGGGTGTGTCTAACATTCCTATTTTGATTGAGTCAACCGAAGTCGTGCGTCCTGATCTCTTCACTAAAAAGTAAGGGGTAAGCCATGTTTGATTCGATTTTAGATTCAATCAACGGGGTAGTTGGTGGCGTGACCGATACGGTAACAGGCATTTTTGACGGTATTGGCAACATTGCAGGTGCTGGCGGAAATGCCGCGGAGCAAGTGGGCAACGCTGCCGGAAGTGTCGGCAATGCAGGGGCGAGCGTAGGCAACGCGCAAAATCAAATCGATGAAGCGAAGCAAAAGCAACAAATGGTGATGTTTGGCGCTGGCGGTGTGCTTTTGTTGTGTGGCTTGGTGTTCTTGGTTGCTCGTAAGTAAGGGGAAGGCATGGCAATTCCTTTACTTATTCCCATTGCGTTAGTGGGTGCGGTCGCCTTAGTCAAAACGACAGGCGATACCGTTGAGCAAACGGGTGATGCCGTCGAGCAGTCCGGTAATGCGGCTTTGAAATTTGCCGTGTTTGCTGCGGTTGCAGCAGGGGCGTATATCGCCATTAAGGGGGCGCGGTGATACCGGGTATTAATACAGGTGGCGGCGGCTTTAATGCTGACTTGGGCGGTGGTCCATCATCAGCAGGAAGCACGACCAATAACAACAACGGCTTTACGGGGGGGACAGTCAATTTTGGCAGTAACAACGGTGTGCCGACTTGGTTGTTAATCGGTGGCGTTCTTGTCGCTGGCTACTTTCTATTTGGACGAAAAAAGCGTGGTAAGAAGTAAACCATTTAAGCGCATTAGTTGGCAAAAAGCCGCTAGGTCGCTTTCACAATCACTCGGTGACTATTTCGAGACAGCAAAAGAGCGAGTTGCGCAAGGCGCAGAGCATATCTATTGCATTAATGACTACAGCATCTGTTTGCTGCGTTCGGAAGGGTTGGAATTGGTTGTGGTTGGGTTTACGGGTAAGGGGTTGTTAGCGGAATGCGCTCCCCTTATCGCCACCAAAGCAAAAGAGCGCGGATTTAGCACAATACGAATTCACACGAAACGCAAAGGCGAGTGCAGATTTTTGAATAAACACGGCTTGGCTTTTGAGTTAGTAGAGATTCGAGAGTGCGGAGAGTTCGTGCTCCGTTTGGAGTTATAGAGCTATGGGCGGTGGGTCAAGTTCAAGTAATACAACCACCAATAACACCACAAACACGTCCGGCAGTGTCGGTGTTCAAGGTGATAACGCCGGAACAATTATCAGCGGTGTCAGTGGTTCGACGATAAATACAACCGTGACAGACCACGGCGCGGTCGCTGGCGCAATGGAAGCGGTAAACAATGCACTGGAAGCGATGGCAAACAGCCAAGAAAGTGCACTTGAAACGGTCACCTCAACTAATAACAACTTGAAAGACCTTGCTATGCAAGGTGCGGCAAACAACAAAGAGACATTGAACTTTGCCAGCACCATGACAAGCGATGTGTTAGCGAAGATGGAGAGCGCCTTAACGGGTGGTCAGTCTAGCCAAACAAACGCACTGGTTAAGGTCATGATTGTGCTAGCGGTTGTCGGTGGGATGGTGTTCACAATGAAAGCGTACAAGGGGAAATAATGCGTCGCACGATTACATTACAACCTAGTGGAGAGTATGCGTTTGATATCGGTCGCAATGCGCTGATTTTAATCCTACGCAACGCCACTCAAAACGTTGTGCTTAAAGGTGACTCATTAACGCCTATTGAGCTTTCGCGCAGTGACATTGTGAACATCGAAGCCTTTCGCACTAAGCGCATGTTTTTGGTTAATGAGAACGATACAGCAATCACGGTTGAGTTCCAGTTAAGCGATACGCCGATATCGATTCGAGAGCAGCGAATGGCGCTGGAAGGTGGCGTGACCGTCACGGACATTTTAAGCCCTGTTCATGTGTCGGAAGTGTTAGCACCTGTAAAAGTGGCTGGGACTGTTCCTGTATCGATTCAGGGCGGTGTAAGTGTCGAATTTCCAGCAGGGATGGAAATCGACGTGGGTAACTTTCCGTTAGTACAGGATGTGCGACTGACTAATGCGCCCGAAGTGCAAAAGGTCGAGATGGTTGACACGGTGAGTCGTGTTCGAGCGCTGGAAGATGTTGCGCTGACGTCATCCGGTACTCACACCATTTTAGGCAACGTTAAGCGCAAAGGGTTATTAATCCAGGCGAGTGACGCCAATAAAGGGGTGGTTGTGGTGTGCGGTTTTATGCGCTTGAAAGCGGATGGTATTGCGACATTGCCAGCAACCAATGATGTGGTGATTACGGGTCGCCAAAATGATGTGGTTTACATTGGGGAGGTTTACTGATGAGTCAGCCATTAATGGTGCTTAACACGCCTGTTGTTAGCGCGGCGAGTGGCAGCGCTGGCGCTTTGATTGGTGCTCCGGTGTATTGGCCTTTGGCGTCAGTGCCTAAAGGGTATTTGCCTATGATAGGCCAAGCGTTCGATAAGGCCGCTTATCCTGAGTTGGCAAAGGTTTACCCTAGCGGTGTGCTTCCAGATTCACGTGATGATTATTTTCGTGTAGCTGGTGATGGTGTCGAGCCATTGACACGCCAAGCGCAATCAGTACAGCCGTTAGGGTTTGCTTCTGACCCTCACGCGCACTCTTATGGTGCTGTGAACTTTGGTGAGTATGTGGGTAATGGTAGTCATAAGCCCGTAGGTGTTAACGCTGGCGGACGAGCGACCAACTCCGTGACCGTAACAGGGCGTATCACAGGAACTGGGGCTGAAACTCGCCCTCGTTCACTGCTTTGGAATTGTATTACAAGGGCTGAATAATGAAGTTTGAATTTGCAACACATGACCGTGTTATGGCGGTTCATCATTTTGATAGCAACGGACAATACACCCAAACAAAAGAGTGTGTGATTTATGCCAATACAGGCTTGCCAGCGAAATCGACACTAACACCGCTACCAGAACTAAACGCCAGTGAGCGCGCTTATTTTGTTGATGGTGAGTGGGTGAAAACCGTTTATTACATCGGTCGCACCTATTACGACCAATACGCGAATAAATGCGTTATTGACGTTTACCCGTTCGAAGTGTCTGCGGCGATCTCTTTTGAAAAGCCATTGCAAAAAAAAGAGGGATTTTACGTCGAGTTGGTTGCTGGTGAGTGGGTTTATCAAGTTGATAACATCGGGCGTATCGCTTACAGCAAGCAAGGCCAAGGCCAAGGCCAAGATGATTATTTTATTGAATCTAATGAGCCGCTACCCAATACGCACACAACCGTTGAACGTGCGCCGTTCTCGATTTGGGATGAGTCATCGAATACTTGGTTATATCAACAAGAACTAGAGCGACCATTTAAAGAGCGCCAAGAACGAGAGTGGCGAAACGCACAGCTTGATTCTGTTCTTGCTCGTCTCGACCAATACGAAAAGGATAAGGCTTATCCGGTTGAGTTGCGAACGTCACCACTAACGGAAGAGCAATATATGACTTTGCTACAAGATAGAAAGCGACTTTCTACCTATCCGCAAAGCAATGGTTTTCCGTTTGGTGAACGTCCTGAGTTCCAAGGGGCGCAATTTGTCATTAATTAAAACAATCGTCGTTATCGGCGGAGTGGGAGTCCTTTTATATATGGGCGGAAAAGAATTGATGCCGCGTGGCATTCGAAATAAAAACCCTCTAAACATTGAGTACAACAAGGCCAATGATTGGGAAGGTCAAACAGGTGTGGAGCCAGAAGGTCGATTTGCTCGATTCAGTGAGTCGGTTTATGGCATCCGAGCAGGTGCTAAGTTAATCAGCAATTACATGACGGTACATAACCGTTATTCAGTGATTGATATCTTAGAGCGCTTTGCGCCAGCAAGTGAAAATCACACGGCAGGCTATGCAAATTTTGTGGCTAGCAAAATGGGTGTAGGCGTATCGGAGCGCCTGAACAAAACACATATTCCAGCGATGGTAACCGCCATGATTCAGTTTGAGAACGGCGTAAACCCATACACGGATTCGTATATCAACAAAGGCTGTAAAATGGCGGGAGTTATTTAATGAAAGGTAAGCATTACTTTATCGTGTTTTTGATGAGCGCGGCTGGCGCGGCAGTGGCTGTTTCTTACTGCAATTCAAAGCACACAACGGCAACTAAGTAACATGGGGATGTGGGGCGCGATTGGCGCGTATCTCGCAAACTGGTTTACAAGTGCGTCGGAGAGTCGCCAGCGTATAGCAGAAGCAAAAACGACGGCGATCATAAAGCAAGATTTATCCGGCATGGCAAACCGAGGTGTTAAAGATTATTTATTGTTAATCGTGACCTCTTTTCCTTTTGTGTTGGCGTTCGTTCCAGAGCATGCGCAGACCGTGACAGAGGGATTTGAGGCGCTAAAGACTGTACCAGAATACTACTGGTACGGGTTGGCGCTGGTGTATGCCGATACATTTGGGTTGCGGCAATTATTACTAGATGAAATAGCGAGGCGACGCGGTGGCATTAAGTGATTTAGTTCTTGTCCGGTACGCCATTGAAATGGGGCTGACAATGGAATCAGGTGCAATCGCATTCCTTGGTTGGCAAATGTACAAATCAAATAAATTTTTACGTGAGCTGCTAACAGGCCACGACAAACGAATTACAATTTTAGAGGTAAAACAGAATGGCTAAAGAAGGCTTGAAATCAAACGGTACACTAAAGAAAGGTTACCGTTTTGCTAAAGGTGGTCGAGTGGTTAAAGCAAAAGGCACAACAACCAAACGCAAGGCAGTGCGCCGTAAGCGCAAATAATATTACAGGTAAGAAAAAAGCCCACTATCGCTAGTGGGCTTTTTTTATTTGCATAAAAATGCACAGAATATGGCAGGGGTGGAGAGATTCGAACTCCCAACACGCGGATTTGGAATCCGCTGCTCTGCCAATTGGAGCTACACCCCTATTTTCAGTTTTAAAGAGCTGAAACTCTGAATAAGTGGCGGAGTGGACGGGACTCGAACCCGCGACCCCCGGCGTGACAGGCCGGTATTCTAACCAACTGAACTACCACTCCGCAGTGGTATTTTTTCTAAATAAAGTCTTATGGTTAGGTAGCTTTATTTAGTTTTGCCTTCAGGTTTTTTTAAAATCTGAAAACAAGTAAAC
>NZ_AFWF01000091.1 GCF_000222605.1 Vibrio ichthyoenteri ATCC 700023
TTCTTAGTGGGAACTCCACTAACTCTTCATTTTCAAAAACATTAGATAAGCTTGGTGGAAGTGAAAAATCGATTTGCCTCCAAATCGTTGATGTTGATATCTGTTTTTTCGCATATTGATTAGCATCAGAAAATGAAAGAGTAGCTTCAATTAATAAGGATTGACATTTATCACAATTATCAAGCGGTTGGGTGCTTTGCACAGGACAAATTATAATTCTTCTTATTATTCCACAATCAAATGTCATTAGCTTTATTATCGATAACATCTCTTTTTGCACTTCACCCTTTGTTTCTCCCGCAGGAGTGAATGATATATATAAAGTATCAATATCATAAATAATAGTATAACCACTCCCAATAAGCTTTTCCGACATACTAATTTCAAGATGTTTTATTAATTGTTCCGCTGTATCAATTGAAACAACTTCATCTTTTACTGCAATTACATTTACATCATTAACTTGACAATTCAATGCTTGTAGAAATTCGGTCACTTCTGGATGACTATCTGAAGATGGGGTGTATGAAATAATTTTAACGCCATACTTTTTTCAAAACTGACGCATTCCCCTCTG
>NZ_AFWF01000090.1 GCF_000222605.1 Vibrio ichthyoenteri ATCC 700023
TTATCTATTTTTATCAAAACAATGAACAAGCTCAATTTATCTTCCTCGCTTAGAGCTGTCATGGCAAAAAAAATGAAATACCTTTTTTCATTAATAACTAATATGCATTTAATCTTGGCTTATAAAATCTACCAGCGACTTACACTCATTTTAAAAGGCTGTGTTTGGAACCTAACACCAACCTTTCGATCACTAAGTGACTTTTGGTCCTTATTTTCTGCTCGCTCCGCATCTGATAACCCACATCAAACGAATCACCAAGAAAAGAACTATAACCACTTGATTTTGATTATAATAACGCTCATTCTGTTTGCTGTTTTTCTATTCATTACTAAATCAGACGCCACAAGACACAAGCCGCGATTTCGCGCTGATTGAAGCATCTGGCTATTTGATCGTTACGTAGGTACCACATGTTAAAGGAATGGTTTTGGATCTTTAAAAAGGTCAAATCAGATTTGCACTTTGCCGATCATCACCCAGCCCTACAAGCCCTAGTAGATTCAGGTCAAGACATCCATGAACGTGATGCCAATGGCCGCAGTGCCTTGCAGTATCTATTTGCTAAACCATTTCCAAGT
>NZ_AFWF01000089.1 GCF_000222605.1 Vibrio ichthyoenteri ATCC 700023
GTAACGAAACAGCGCTACCATGTGGATCCAAACTGCACTAATGCTATCGATTAGGGCAGAACCATTGTTCACACTAACTGAAGCTCGCGCGCCAGAAATCAGTTTGGGATCAAGTTGCTCGATGCGAATACGGACACGAATTTTTTGCTGCTCACGGATCCAACGACTGTCATTGACGACATCGGAAAGTTGACCATGGCTATTTTCAATATCGCGCACCGCACGTTCTTGGCTTTCGATATGACCGATAAATACTTGGCCGGGTAGGGCGTCAAAGGCAATGTGAGCAATGTTGCCGACTTGGAGATGTGACATGCCTTTTTCATTGAAGTCGGCGCTGAGCCAAGCTTGTGCTTCGTTGACCACCAGCAGTGCGGTGGTGCCTTGCGCAATATAACTGCCAGTTTGCAGTTGTAAGTTGGTCACAATACCATCGGCAGAGGCGCGAACTTGGGTATGGTTTTCATCTAACTCGGCGCTGGCGAGCTTTACTTTGGCCAGCTCGATAGCCGCATTGCTGGTGGAATCCGACAATTGTGCTTTTATGCGTTGTATCTCGGCTTTGGCGGCTTGGAGAGCACTATAAGCAACGTTGACATTGGTTTTACTGTCATCAAGCTCCTGAGCGGTTGTGAGCCCTTTTTTAAACAGCGTTGTCGTGCGCTTTTGTTTCGCTTGGCTATTTAGCCACTGTTCCTTACGCTGCGAGAAGAGTTGCTCGGCAGCAATCAGTTGTTGTTGGCTGGCTTCAAACATTTCGTTTGCTTGTGCCAATTCAGCTTGTGCTTGTTGAACGTTGAGTAAGTAGCTTTGATCATCAAGCGTGAACAAAGTATCACCGCTATGTACTGATTGACCATTTTTAACCGCTACGGACTCTATAACGCCAGAAACTTCGGGTGCAATTGTTGCAACGCTGCGATGCAGTGACGCTTGAGTGGTAAAAGGGGCAATATTATCTGAGGCGATCAAAAACAACGAGAATGCCGCTGTTGTGCCCAGAACAAAATAAAGTACGTATTGGTAGAGTTTGTCAGTCACAGCTAGTCTCTTGGTGCATCTCATTCCTTGAGAGTGATAGAAGGGGGATGTATGTCTCAGTGCTACTTGCGAAAGAGTTTATAACCATTCAAAATTAACAAAAGCAAGTAGGTTTGAAATTATGACTTCCATATTTGGAAACGTTGATGATCTTTATCTCTTCAGCAAAGTGGTCGAGATGGGCTCCTTGCAAGGTGCCGCCAAGCAACTTAACTTACCGCTTTCAACCATGTCACGGCGTCTAACTGGTTTAGAGTCGCGCTTGAATACACGCTTGTTAGAGAAACAGGGTCGAGAGCTATTGCCGACGGAAACCGGCTTACGTGTGTTTAATCAGCTTAAGAGTGGTATGGAAATCATTGAAAGTGCTTGTGCGCAAATCAGTGAAGATCGCCATGATGTAGAAGGTAAGATCCGTTTAGCGCTACCCCATAATTTTTATCGCAACTTTGTTGGCGCGGTGGTGGAAACGTTTTTACAGCAATACCCTAAGGTCGAACTTGATCTGGTGTTGAGTCAAGAACAGCGAATACCGCAAACTGATCGTGATTTGTTGATGACCTTTGATATTAGTGACTTAGATGACATGATTGCTCGGCCTCTATTCCAAGCTAAACATGGTTTTTATGCCAGTCCTGAATACCTTAAAAACGTCGCCAAGATTGATAATTTAACCGACTTAACTGAACAGTCATGGGTTTCGGTTGATCACATGGTTGATTTGCCTATTTATCAAGGAGAGTCGCTGGTGGAAGTGATCACCATTAAGCCGAAGTTAGTAGTGAATGACATTATTGCGGTGATTGCCGCGGTAGAAAAAGGCCTCGGTGTTGCTTCGTTGCCAATCCGTTACATCACTCCGCGTGATAATCTAGTGCAAATATTGCCACAATATCATCGCAGCGCTCGCCAAGCTTACTTGGTCTATAAGCAACGTCGTTATCAACCCAAAGCCTTGTCTCTGTTTATTGAAGCGTTGATGAATGGCGTCGCCCCCTTACAAAAGATGACGAGCGAGTCATGATGTGACGCCATTTTTAGTTTACAGTGTAAATGCAACTAAACTATTGAAAAATAATAACTTAACTATGGTGCTGGTTGATTTTTAGTCATTGTTAATGTGTATTATAGTGATGGAAAACTTGGCTGGATTTACAAGAAACATCACTAAATTCAAGCTCTTCTGACAAACGCGGATCAATAAATTGTGTTTGTTCTGACGTAATTGGCGCAAACACTTCTAATATTAGAAGACGATATCCGATTCGTTGAATAAGGAAGAAAGATGAATAAAACACTATTAATTCTAACCAGCGCTGTTTTCGTGCTAGCCGGTTGCCAAGATGAAACGCCAGAGCAGCCTTTAGCTCAAGCCCCAGCAGAGCAGGTAACGGAGAACCTTACCGTACAAGTGACAGATGGCATTCAATCTGTGGTCTCTCAAGCAACGTCGACCCTGTCTGAGGCAACCAGTACGATAATTCGTCCAGAAGAGGCTGTCAGCTCTGCTGAAGGCCGTTTAGAGCATAGTGCACGTAACTCTCTCGATTGGGAAGGCGTGTATATTGGCACATTACCATGTGCAGATTGTTCAGGTATCGCGACATCACTGACGCTTAATTTTGATGCGACTTACAGTTACGAGCAAAACTATCTAGGCCAAGGTAGTGAAGGCCAATACAAATCCACAGGTGAGTTTATTTGGAATAGTAAGGGTGACAGTGTCACCTTGTCTACTGAGGATGACTCACAGCAATTCTTTGTGGGTGAAGGTGTATTGATGATGCTGGACGTAGATGGCAATAAAGTCCAAGGCGATATGGCAGAAAATTATAACTTGGTACAACAAGAGTGATAAGCGTGGTGGCGCCCTTTATTAAGCCTTGAGAGAAACATGTTGTAGCAGCCTTCGGGCTGCTTTTTTATTGGCGCTTTTTGATAAAAAACCAACGCAATTTCGAAGGTAGTGGCGTAAGCCCAATCGGGTAATATTAGCCAAAACGCAGAAAAACATTACAATACGGCGGTTTTTATATTGAATGTGGAATGCCCTGTGAAATTGAGCAAAAGATTAAAGCACCTTGATCAGATGGTGAGCGGTGAATACCAGCATATTTGGGATTGTTGCTGCGACCACGGCTTTCTCGGTATGACATTGCTCGCTCGTCGGGCGGCAGGGCATGTGCACTTTGTGGATATCGTTCCTGAACTGATGCGTGAGGTCGAAGCCAATTTACAGCGTTTCTGCCACGATTCTTCTGCGCAATGGCATACGCATTGTATTGATGTCGCCACTTTGCCGCTACATCAGTATCAAGGTCGACATTTGGTGATTATCGCTGGGGTAGGGGGAGATCTCATGGTGCAGTTTATTCAGCGCATTCGGGCGGCCTATTCGCAGCTATCGATCGATTTTCTATTATGCCCTGTGCATCATCATTACAGCGTAAGACAGGCTTTGATTGAGCTAGATTTTAGTTTACATCAAGAAGCTCTGGTGGAAGACAATCAGCGGATTTACGAAATCTTATTCGTTTCTTCCGAGCCTGATCCTGAGCGTAAACTTCATGCGGTGGGTGAGGTTATTTGGCAAGCTACCAGCGAAGAGCAGTCTCAAGTGGCTGGAAAATACCTGGCCAAGACTTTAGATCATTATCGCCGCATGCAGCAAAGCAAAGACGTTGCTCATATTGTTGAAGCGTACCAAGCCATCGCTATTTAGTGGTGCAAAGTGGTTTGCGAGCTGGGCGATGGGACCCTACGAGCGCGGTTGTGAAATAGGGCATCATCTCAACCCTCATGAAACGCCCCAAAGCTTGGGTGTTGTTCAATGACCGACAGATTTGGAGAATACGTTCATTACCACGACGCCGCTGATAATTAAAAACATACCGATCACCGCAGGTAAATCGAGTTTTTGTTTAAATACTACAGCACTGATCGTAGAGATAAGAACAATGCCAAGTCCAGACCATATCGCATAGGCAATTCCAACCGGCATCGTTTTCAGCACCAAGGATAGAAAATAGAAAGCCACACCATAGCCTATGACGACCACAATACTCGGCCCTAACTTGGAAAATCCATCGGCGGATTTTAAAGCGCCGGTTGCAATAACTTCAGCAACAATAGCAATTGATAGATAGAAATAACCCATAGCATGATCCTAAATCAGTTGGCGACACGTGTTGTAGAAACAACTCGTTTATAATCTACGGCTAAGTTAATGCTCCTGAACTACTCCATCACTTGGTTAAAGAGGCTCAACGTTACTGCCACCTAAATTGCGCACCTATGTTTGATAGCCATACATAAGCCCGGTTTTCCGTTACAAGTTACAGCACGTTCAACGGCGTTTTGCTGGTTAAATGGTCATCATTTTTGCACATATTAATTGAATGGCTGAACGGATTCGATTTAGAGAGTAATATTATTGATATAAAGCGAGTTTTATAATCAACACACTTTAATTTAGTTTTGTCACGCTATAGGTTATCAACCTTCTTATATTGATTGGTCAGTGTTGGTAGAAGATCTTGCGCTGACAAGAACTGGAAATGAGTATAAGACCGATTAGGTAAGTCAATTAAACTAGGAGTAAATAGATGGAATGGTATCTCGCAGTATTAAAAAAATATGCCGTATTTAGTGGTCGTTCAAGACGTAAAGAATATTGGATGTTTTTTTTAATTAACCTTATTTTTACCTTACTACTAGGGTTCGTTGATGGGCTTTTAGGTACGGTGGTATTAGGCTTTGTTTATAGCTTAGCGATACTGATTCCAAGTATTGCTGTTGGTGTTCGCCGTTTGCACGATACTGGACGCACTGGCTGGTGGTTACTGATCAGTTTGATCCCAATCATTGGTATCTTGGTTCTGATTTATTTCATGGTGGGCGACAGTGCACCAGGCCATAACGAGTACGGTCCAAATCCAAAAGGTTCGGATGGCATGTTTATCTAGTTATATGATTTTGCATCATAGATTAGTATGAAAAAAGGCGAAGCTGATGCTCGCCTTTTTTCATTTTAAGTGCACGACTCAATTGGTTGGCGTAGATTTAGACCTTAAAACGGTCAACCAAGTCATACAATTCATTTGCACGACTATTGAGTGTTTGACTACCAGCGCGGTTTTCGTTGGCCAATTTAGCGGATTGAGAACTTTGGTCAGAGATGATTACAATACGCTCAGAGATCTCTTGTCCAACCAAACTCTGCTCCTCGGTTGCAGTCGCGATCAGCGCATTCATATCCATGATGGTATCAATCGAATGTTGGATTTTAACCAAAGCTTCGGCAGCTGCATTAGCTTCACTGACCGTATCAGAGCTGCGAGATTGGCTAGATTCCATCGCTTTGACGGCATCATCTGATGCTGATTTGAGCTGTTCAATCATTTGGTGAATCTCACCAGTGCTTTGTTGAGTACGACTGGCAAGGTTACGAACCTCGTCCGCAACCACAGCAAATCCGCGTCCTTGCTCACCTGCTCGAGCGGCTTCGATAGCAGCATTCAACGCTAATAAGTTGGTTTGTTCTGCAATATCTTGAATCACCTCCAGTGAAGAGGAGATATTTTGTACATCGCCTTCTAAGCGAGAAATTACTTGTGTGGCTCTGAGCACTTCATCCGCTAAAGCTTCAACTGACGAAGCAGCAGAGTTGACAATCTGCTGCGCTTCTTTGGCATTATCATCCGCCTCTTTCGCAGAGTCTGCCGCTTGGCTAGCATTGCTTGAGATCTCTTGAGCGGTGGTCGTCATTTCAGTCATCGCAGTAGCAACTTGCTCGGTTTCTTCTCGTTGGCCTGTGGCTAGTTGATCGACTTGAGCGGCGCGATTAGACATATTGGTGGTTTCACTCACCACTTGCACACCAACTTGACTGACGCTGCTGATGATGTTCTGCAGACTGGCGACAAAAGCATTGAAGTTATTGCTCAAGCGGGCAAACTCAGGGGCTCTAAACGCTTCCATACGCGCCGTAAGATCGGCATCACCGTTAGCAAAAGATTGGATTGAGCGGTCAAATTGCTCAAGTGGACTCATGATGGTGCGGTTAACGGCAACGGCGAAAATAGCCACCAGCGCAGCAATAACGAAACAGAAGGTCGCAATTGCGGTTAATGTACTCTCTAGTGCTTGGTTTGAGCGTTGGTTCATCTGAGCGACGATGGCGTCGATATCATCAGTATAGAACCCCGTGCCCAACATCAAATCCCATTCGGGGATAAAAATAGAGTAACTGAGTTTAGGTAGCGCGACGGTTTCGCCTAACTTTGGAAAGTAGTAAGTAGTGAAGGTGCCCGTTTTCGAGTTTTTGATAAGATCTCGAATTAAGTAATTACCCTTTTGATCCTGTAGGTCATAAAAGCTCTTGCCAATACCATCAGTATTTTTGCCGACAACGATTCGTACCCCTTTGGAATCGTAACCAAAGATATAGCCAGACTGACCATATTCAAGCTCTTTTAGGGTTGGGAGTGCTTCTTCTAGTGATGCACCACGATCAAGAAAAGGCTGAATGGAAGATTTTGCCATTTGGAGGTAGGCAGTAAGCTCATTTTGCTTCATTTCCATCATGTTGGTTCGGGTTGCTGCCACCTGCTGTGCCGTCAATCCTGTCGTTTTGTAATAGGCCACACTCATCATGCCGATCGCCATCAGAAGCAAGGGAACAATTGATAATATATAGAGGCGCTTTCTTATTGTTAGATTCATAGTATTTCCTGCACTAATTCACTCAGATCCATTATTACTTTGTAAATATTCATTTATTTAGTAGCAAAGATGTTAACAGAGTTGTCGGCAAAGAAATGTGAAACTTAAATGTTTTAGATTTAATTATCGTTGTAAATTATCTTTGTTTGATGTTGATCTATGGTTTCTTAAGTGTTATGTGTTTATTTCTGCTGATAAGGTTCATGCAAATAGCGATGCCAGTTATTGTTGATTGCTTGATATTGGTAACGGCAGAATTGTTGCCTTTCACTAAGATAATCTTGCTCAATCTCGTTAAGTAATGTGGCGTATTTTTTAGGATCATTGCCGTAAACGAGACATAGCGTGGAAAAATAGCGCTGTAGATCGAAGCTATGCTCATCAATGTATTCACCCCAATCATAATAATCCGGACGCTGTTGTGACTCGAAAGCGAACATGTCTGCGGCACTGATTGTTGCTTCATCACCACCTTCGATATATTCAAGCATTATGATGGCGGCAAAATTGTCTACGGCGTCTTCTTCTTTGCCAAGAACCGGAATGTTTCGATCGGCAATATAGGCATGCCCAGCTTCATGCAATAGGGTGTGCAGAAGCGTATCTATGGTGCCCAGTTGAGGTGAGCGACCATATTTTTCTTGATAGTTGTTTGCGATAAAATACTGCAGGGCTTGATGGTAAAACTCGTAAGGTATATGAATGGTATGAATTTCAGGATCGTATAATGGTCCTTCTTCGCCACCATATTGCACCGTTAAGGTTTGACTAAATGGGAAGTATTGATTGGCGAGATCGGCAACCAGTGGGTTTATCTCACTCTCTTTTATCGCAGATTGGGCTTGTTGCTCATTCGGGTTCGCTGGTGGTAGATATTTGAATTCAATCGTATCAAGAGCAGCACTGGCAGGACTGAATAGCGCGCAAGCAATAAGAAGAAATGGGGTATAGCGTATGTGCATCATAGCGTTCTCAGACGGACGAAACGGGTTGTTATTAGGCTAGCACAATAAGTTGTCTCTTTTATCGCTGAGCACTGGTATTATTTGTTCTACGGAAGGAGTGATACCTATGCTATACTCCGCGCCCTCAAAATATGAAGAGTTGATCACCATGACTATCAAACAAGACATCCAGAAGCTAACTAACCGTATTGATACTTGCCGCCACAAACTTGATGCCGCTAAGTCTCGTGGTGATCAAGCTATGATCAGTAAATTTACGGATGACTTAGAAGCGCTAATTAAGAAGCAGGCATCCCTAAAAGGTAAGCAAACTTACGATCTAAACAAAGAGCGTAAAGAGCTACAAGATATGCCGTTTTACCGTGAAATCACCAAAGAAGAGCAGGCGGATTTAGGTAAACTGAAAAAATCAGTTAAAGGCCTTGTTATTGTGCACCCAATGACAAAAATGGGTAAACAGTTACGTATTGAAGTGATGACTGGTTTTGCACCGAAGAAATTCTAAAAAAAGCGCCGAATAAGGCGCTTTTTTTTCCCTTAAGCTTTTTACATTTGATAATTGTCGATCACCTTTGTCATACGCATGGCATCTTTACGTTTGTGAATATCCAGCTTCTTATATACACGATAAATGTGAGACTTAATTGTACTTTCTGATAAGTACAGCTGCTTTGCGATCTGTTTATTTGACTGTCCCGCGGCCAGATGATCTAACACCTGTCTCTCTCTGTTGGTTAGAGTGTTGTACATGTCACAACGAATAAGACTTGGATCGCGTTTTATTTGCACCAACTTTTCCAAACATTTTCTTGGTAGCCAAAGCCCGCCGTTAAGAATGTAGCCCACACTTTGATGTAAATGCTGTATTGGTGACGTATTAACTAATATGCCTTTTAACGAATGCCAATAAAGAAACGGGTGGTCTAACTCAACTTTGGGAGTGTTATGCACCAAAACGTCAATGCCCAGCAGATCAAAATTAGGCAGTTGGTTTGATTGAACTAGCGGTTTTATTTGTGTGAAATCGAGTAATGCCAGATCGGTGATCTGTTCCGAACCCGCAGCGGTAAATTGAGAGTGGGGGATCGTTGATACACTGACATCCAACTCTTCATACAGTTGTCTCTCCATGAGACCGGCGTGCAGATTTTTATCTGACAGTATCACCACGTGCTTTTTGGTCATAATAGCTAGCTCCTAGACGCTATTAACAAGCAAATTTCTTACCTACGCCCTTGTTCTTTGCAAGGTGCACAAACAAGTATATTCAAAATCTGAGTATGAGAGGGATGATTCAAACTATTTAATCATCAAACTATCAATAATGGTTAGTAGGTAAGTTTAGGCCAAAATTATGTAATTGATGTTTTTCTCATTAATTTATTGGTAAGTGTTTGAAATTGAGTGAACACGGGCGATAGAAGCTGATTTTCATCGTTTGAAGTAGCAAAAAATACTGATGAAAGAAGAAAAAGTACGACACTCTAATTAGGCCAAATCGAGCCAATATCTTCATACTTGCCTCACTTTTATGGTTTTCACCATCTACAACTTGCTGTTAATTAAACGTATTAATTAGGCGCATATCATCTGGTTTCTGTTTGTCCGACGCTAGAGCGGTTGCTTGTCTCAAATGTGAGAAGTTCAGCCCCGATCCCCTACCTATACTTCCGTTGCTTCCGAGCATAAACATCAAATTCAGACATGGATACACAACGGAGTGAAAGGTTATGAATCTTAAAAAAACTGGTTTAGCAATCGCGATGGCAGCATTCTTAATGAGCGGCTCAGCACTAGCTGGTAGCGGTGGTGGCGGCGGTGGTGGTGACCAAACCAACGGTAATGGTGCGGGTAATGATGGTAACGTCATAACAACTGGCGGCGGCCATGACGGCAACTCTTTTTCTCACTCTAATAACGGTGACGATGGCAATACGTTGACGAAAGGCGGTGGCGACGACCACAACAAGTCGTGGAAAAATAGTGCTAATACCGATACTAACAATGGTGATGATGACAACACGATCACTAACGGTGGCGGTGATGACGGTAATACAGTACTGAGCAATAACACCCATTCTGTCAGCAGTAATGGTGATGATGGAAACAATATCGGTGCCGGGAATGACAATAATGGTAATGGCGCTGGTGATGATGGTAATACATTGTTTAGTAACAATACGCATACCGATACTGACACGAACAATGGTGATGATGACAACACCATCACAACGGGTGGCGGTAACGACAACAACAAAACGTGGACTGACAGTGCCAACACTGACACGAATAATGGTGATGATGACAACACCATTACGACCGGTGGTGGTAATGACAACAACAAATCTTGGTCAAACAGTGCCAACAACATCAATACAACGACCAAACATGAGTTGAACTTTGAAGTAGATATGGTTGTAGCAAAATCTGATCTAGATGGTGAAATCTCAGATGTATCGGTTGAATACGGTGAAGCGGGTTCAATGTATCGTGGCGGTTGTGGTAAATGTGCCGGTGCAGGTGTGCAAGTGCGTAATACCAACAACATGACAGGCTTTAACAACGCTGCCGGTATTACCACAGTCAGCCAAACAGCGGGTGCAAACTCTTTAGTTCAACAGTCTGTAGTCACCAACGCTACGGTTAACACTAAGTAACTGGAGATTGTCATGCGCTTAGCACTAATCGCGATAAGTGGATTGTTAGTTGTCAACGCTTATGCTGATGATCTTGTGCTGGCTGACGACCTTGAGCTATCCAGTGAAATGATGGATAGCTCTAGAGGTGGTCAGTACACCATAGATTTAGATAGTGTGACAGCGTCTTCGGAAGTCGTAGGTTTGAGTCAAGGCAACATTGCTAACCACACAATCAACGGTGGTAACGTGATTGGAGCAGGAGCACTTGCTTCTAGCTCTGGCGTTACTAGCGTGATTCAAAATACTGGTAATAATGTCCTGATTCAAAACTCGATGGTCGTTAACCTGACACTAGAATGATATGGTTTTTTGGCGAATAGTAATATTGGGGATGCTGGCTCTATCAGCATCCTCTCACGCGTTGGATTATATGCCGAGCCGAGGCGTTTTCTCGGTGCCGGTCAAAAGCTACAAAGAAATGTTGTTTGGCGATGTAGTGCGCCAGCAATATGACTTTAGCTGTGGATCGGCCGCTGTCGCATCTCTTCTGACATACCATTACGATAATCCTGTAGATGAAGACACGATATTTAAAGTCATGTTTGAAAGAGGGAATCAAGACAAGATTAAAAAAGACGGTTTTTCGTTACTCGACATGAAAGAATATTTAGATTCTTTGGGATACAAAGCAGATGGCTTTAAGGTGCCTCTGGCAAAAATGCGCCAACTAGGCGTGCCAGGTATCACCTTAGTGAACTTTGATGGCTATATGCACTTCGTAGTGATTAAAGGAATGAATGAACATTCAGTGATCGTCGGTGACCCATCTCGTGGAACAATGCAGATGACGTACGAGCAATTTGAACATTACTATTCTGGCATCGTTCTACTTATTCGCAATCATGTCAATGTGGCACAAAACACCTATATTTCTGATGACAACTATACATTGTACGCGCCTTCACCGTTAGATTCGGGAGTCTCCAGAGGCTCGTTAGGCGTATTTAGTATTACACTGCCCGAACGTGGGGAGTATTAACAATGTTTAGAAAATTATGGTTGATGGGTACGGTAGCAGCTTGTTTGATAGGACAAGCTCATGCAGGCTCATATCAACTCGATAGGCTCGAACCGTTAGAGGAACAAGCACTATCAAATTACCGTGCGGGTTTTAAGTTCAAGGATGATTTTGTCATCAATATTGGCTTAAACATTCGTACATCGATAAATGGAGATACGTTGTTTACTAATCGTATCGCTAATTTGATGATCCAAAATGGTCGTTTCATCTCGTCTCGGCCAAACACACAAATACCAACGACCACGATAGTGCAAGTTGGGTTAGAGAATGCGGTGTCACTGCCTAACACTCAAACGGTTGTTCCAGAGCCAGAGGCAATATCAACCCCAACCCCTTCAATAACCCCTCCTGCGACGGAAGTGGCTGCGACAACGGAGAGTGGATCTCCTTCTCCGGCGATAACGACAACCTTGCCAGCGGAGCCTGAATCGGTTGCGAATCCGCCAGTGTCACAGCCAACTGTGGCTTCGGTATCGCAAGTGACGGTCAGTCAAGTCGTGGTACCTGCTAATGTCTTTGACCAAGCAGCGATCAATAACATCATTCAAAATACCTTAGACGGTACCGTGGTGGGTTTTGATACGGTCATTGATATTGATGCGCAGGTCGGCAGCGTTATCCGACAAATTGAGCGTAGTAACAAGTTACAGCAAGCATTACAAATCAATCTCCAATAACCCCTAATGTGAGTGATTTTGTAAGTCAAATGCCAATGGCCGTAAGGCACATTGGCATTTTTTTTCCTCAATCAAGTTAAGCTCAGTGAAAAACCAGTGTCTGATTGGGCGGGAGGCGCCTTGTGGTCAAATGAATCTGGGTAGTGATGTGATGGAAAGAGAAGGGGCAATTAAAAGGAACAATGAAAAGGGTCAATATTGTGTATTGACCCCTTCTCAAAGACGATAGCTGCAAAGTGATACTTAAAAGGTAAATGGCACTCTTACATTGAGTTGGAAGTCGGGTGTGTCTTCGGTTAAACCAGCCTGAGCGCTGATATTAAGAGAAGTGGTCGGGCTTAGGGCGTAATTGATGCCAAAGTTGAGTGAGTCAAGTTGCAATAGCTTTGCTTCATCATCAGTACGACCATTGATTTTACTCTTTAAGATCGTTTGGTGGCTTAGACCGATAGAAAGCGATAGGGTTGGGTTGATGGCAAAACCAAGCCCAGCCCCGAGGGAGATGGTATCACCTAAATCGACCTCTGCGGATTGGCCATCAAAATCGACATCGGATTTAAAGTTATAGATGTAAGACATGTTGGCGAACAGCACGGCTGGATCGGTAGGGTAGATCATCGAAATGCCCGGTTCAATACTCCAAAAACCAGAGCCAGTTGGCGCGTCAACAAGGGCATTGCTGCTTGGATCTACATCAATATCGTAAGGCGACTTACCGGTATCGGATTTAATTCTTAAGCTGCCGACCCAGTAAGGTGTGGTATCAAAATTAAATTGATGACGGATAGCAAACTCAATGTCACCTAAACCGCCACCATCGAGATCTGAATTAATGGTTTCATCAGAGGCGCCATCCTGAATTGGACGAGTAGAAATTTGGTCATTGCGATAAACAAAGGGTACGCGCATTTCTATTTCAGTGGCATTGGTTAAGCCGTAGCGACCGGTGATGCCCGCTGTAATCGTGGTTCGATCTGAATCGCTCACTTCAATGCGCCCTACAATCAAAGCCGGTAAGACGGTATAGCCGATGATGTTGACCTTATTTGAAGAGTTTTGTGAGTAATTAAGCGATGCCTCAAGGCCAAACTCTCCTTTTGGTGTCAAAACCCCCGGTCTATCAATTACATCAGCGACTGTTTGCGCGCGTTTGGCGTCATTTGGTTGTTCATGGTTGTCGGCCAAAATTGCGGGTGAAAACAGCAGAAATGGCAGCGAAAGTATCAGAGGTTTGGTCATTATTTTATCCCTATTTTATTATTAGTCCCTCTTTTAGATAGGACAGCTACGTCACTCTTGCCACTGTTTATGGACAACTTTTGTTTATTAAAAATTGGAGAGTGTAGGGCTTTCTTAGAGCAAGTCTTTGTATTGTATTGATATATAAAGTGAATAATGGAAGGATTGCATATCGCTTATTTTCAGCGTCGGTCGTGTGCATACTTTTTTAATACTTAAAGCTCATGACTTTTCTCATAAATGAGATGTTGCCGTCGTTTCTTACTGAGCTTGTATCCAGATAAAACAAAAGCGCTCATTTGAGCGCTTTTTTTGTCAATAGGTCGAACAACAGACAATGGTTAGACAAGGATGATTGTAACTCCAGCCTCTTCAAGGGCTTGCAGAGTCTCTTTGTCTGCTGCTTCGTCGGTGATTAAGGTGTCTAATTGTGAGGCGCAGGCCAGTAATTTGCCTCCGTGCTTACCGATTTTGGAGCTATCCATTAACGCAATTAAGCGGTCACCGTATTCAAGCAGCTTTTTCTCTGCCATATACACCAATATATCCGACGTATAAACGCCAGCTTTAGTGATGCCAGTACCAGTAAAGAAGACGAAACGGCTGGAATGGTCATCGGCGGATTCGGTATCCGGTGAAATGGTAATATGACGCTCAGGCAGATATTGGCCACCCAAAATGATCAGACTAGGATGGTTAGCTTGGATAAGTTGGTAAGCGAGAGGCATAAAATTGGTGATCACTTGAATGTTATGCCCAGCTAAATGTTCACCCATCAAAAAGGTGGTATTACTACCGCTGACTATCACACTGTCATTTTCATCGCATAATGTTGCGGCAGCGCGAGCAATTCTTATCTTCGCTGAATAGTTGTCGATATCCCTTTCGACAGGAATGAAATGAGAAGTAGTATGAGCGTTACCATTTCCCACATTATCTTCATGTCCAATGGCTTCAGCGCCATTGCGCATCTTGGTCAATCGGCCTTCTTCCGCCAACTTTGTGATATCTCGTCGAGCAGTAGATAAAGAGATATCAAGCATCTCTACATAGTCATTAGTACTGATGTAAGTATGGTTTTCAAGATACTCCAGTAGCCTTCTATGACGCTGTACTTCATTCATAACTAAGTCCTATATTTTTATTGTGGTTCATTTTGACCGAATTTGACGTTTTGAGCAAATAAAAAATCATTATGACGTTTTGTGAATTTTAAATGACGTGTTTTTGTGATCTTTAGCCTGGTTTTGGTCATAAAAAGTCAAAAGTGACTTTACGTGACGCTAATTGGTCATTTCGAGTCACAAAGAGTCACAAAGAGTCACAAAGAGTCATTGGAGGCCAAGGTGAAGTATCAAGCAATCATTATAGATTTAGATGGAACGCTACTGAACGACCAACATCAGATCAACGCCAACAATGTTGATGCGATAAAGCTCGCACTGCGTGAAGGTTATCAAGTCACACTTGCCAGTGGTCGTCCTCATAATTTGATGCTGCCTTACGTCAACCAGTTGGGAGTGACTGCTCCCATCATTTGTTGTAACGGTGCTTACCAATATGACCCCGTTAAACAACGTGTTAACCACAGCACCATAATTGAAGCTCAGCAACTTACTCAATTGCTCGACATGCTCAATCTTGGTCAGTTCTATTTCACTATCTATGCACAAAACGGCATTTATGCCACGCAAGAGTCAGCGCATTTCCTGGGTTTGAAAAAGCAGATGGAAATGAACAACGCGCAAGGTGAGATCGCCATCATTAAGGCGGTAGAAGAGCTAACCGCGCACTGTGGTGATGTGTACAAAGTATTAGTGTCGAGTGATGACAAAATCGCACTTTGTCAATTGCGCGACACCCTAACAAGCAGCTTGCAAGCTGACCTTTCTGCGCCTAACAAACTCGATATTACTGGCTTAGGCGTCAATAAAGGTCAAGCAACGCTGGGCTGGTTGAATCAGCAAAATATCGCTCCTAAACAAACCATCGCATTTGGTGACGGCGACAACGATGCAGATATGTTCCGTATTGTTGGTGAACCCGTAGCGATGGCAAATGCAAGCCCTGCTTTGCGCGGCTTAGCCAACCTCATTGTTACAGATAATAACGGTTGCGGCATTGGGCAGTATCTCAGACTGGTTGTGTCTGAAGGTCAACACTCTTGCCAACACTCATTTAGCTATTAAGGAAATATCATGAAAAAAGTAAAAATTGCAGCAGGTCTAGCACACGTAGATTACGGTCACATCGCTGACGTCGTAAAAGAAGTGTCTGATGCAGGTGCAGACTACATCCACTGTGATGCAGCTGATATGCACGATCTGAAAAACATGCAGCTAATGGGTGGTCACCAAATCGTTGAAGGTATTCGTCAATACACGGACAAACCAATCGAAGTACACGCTTACTTCAAAGATTGTGACCGTCTATTCGTAGAGAAAATCGCCAAAGCGGGTGCAGACATGCTGATCCTTCCAGCAGAAAACTTCCTAGGTGCACCACTGGCGTACATGATGAAGTACTGCCGTGACTACAACATGAAGTTTGGTCTAACGGTGGGCTGTTTCACTCCAGTTTCTTTCGTTAAAGAAGCGATTTACTACCTAGACCGTTTACATATTGTTATCCACGGCGTGAACAACGATGAGTGGCTATGGCGTGAATCTGCAATTGAAATGATTCGTGAAGCGCGTCAGTTGATCAACGAGCGTAACCCGAACTGTGAGCTATGTGTGGATGGCGGTATCCGTAACCACAACCTAGAAGCGCTACTAAAAGAAGACATCGACGTCATGGTTGCTTCTACTAACATCTTTGGTCACAAAGACGGTATCACTGCAGGTGTTCACGATTTCCGTGAAGCACTAGATAAAGCAGAAGAAGCCGTTGCCGCTGAAAAAGCATAATTAAACTAAAAACGGTGTCGAGCTGAATCACCCTCAATATGCTCCGGCTCGGCACCAATCAAGGATTTACCATGACACATTTCAATCACTACCAACCGACTAAGCTGAGCTTTGGCCCGGGCAATGTGAACCAAATTGGTCAAATGGTTGCACAATACGGCCGCCGCTGCCTTGTGGTATCGGAACCTATTTTTGATGCAGTAAAACCTGCTTATGAGCGCATTTTTGCGCTACTTGCTGAGCAACAAATCGAAGTGACTCACTTTGATGGCGTGGTACCAAACCCACCAACAACCGTTGTTGAACTTGGTCGCCAAGTTGGTGTTGCTGCTGGCTGTGATGTGGTACTTGCTATCGGCGGTGGCTCATCGATCGATACGGCGAAAATCATTGCAGCAACGATGAATGTTGAAACCATCGATTGGGCACATTGGTTTGCTAATTACGATTCGCCATTTGGTGACGTTAAAGCACTACCAGCCGCTACCGTGCCATTAATTGCGATTCCAACCACGTCAGGTACCGGTTCGCAAGTCACGCATGCAGCGGTGATTACTGATTTAGAAAGTCACTCAAAACTGACTTTGTTCCATCCAGAGTTTTACCCATGTGAAGCGATCATTGACCCTGAGTTGATGCTAACTCTGCCACCGCGCATGACAGCAATGACCGGTTTTGATGCTTTTTCGCATGCGTTTGAATCATACACTGGAACAAAACCATCACCATTGGTGGATAGCCTAGCGCTAGAAGCAATGAAGCTGGTGGTTGAAAACCTACCACATGTGGTGGCTAACGGTTCTGATCTTGAAGGTCGTTGTCGATTAGCGACAGCCGATACCCTTGGTGGTATTTCGCTGGCGAATGGCGGTGCAGGTGCACCACATCCACTGGGTGAAATTTTAGGTAGTAGCAAAACCAACTTGCCACACGGCTTAACGTTGGCGGTGGTCTACCCAGCTTATGTTCAACTGCAATGGCGTAAACAGCCAGAGCGTTATGCCAAAGTGGCGGAGTTATTTGGTGCCGTGGGAAGCACTGAAGAAAAAGCTCAATCACTGGCTGCGCACATGGTGACGTTTTTACAGCAAATTGGCTTAGAGCATAACCTGACGCAAGTTGGCGTAACCGAAGAAGATGTCGCAGCTCTTGAGCCTGCATTTTGCTTCAACCTACCGCTTACCAGCGGTGACGAAATGAAAACCATTCTGCGCGCCAGCTTGGCATAACAGAGTGAAACGGAGATGAGAACATGGAAAACGGAGTTAGCTTGATGAAATGCGCAGCAGAGAATGTGGAACGAGAGGACATGAACTGCGGCAAAATCAGAGCGTTAATCTTCGATTTCGATGGTCTATTAGTCGATACAGAAAGCTGTATGTACAAAGCCTGGGAAGCTTTGTTAAAACCATACGGTGTGGATGTTTCGCCACTCCAGGTTGCTGGCCTAGTTGGGAACTCAGCGCCAGCAACCGCCCTTTATCAGCTCTATCGTCAAAGCACAGGCTACGATTGCACTGATAACGAAATTCGTGATCAAGTGTTAGAGATTGCCTACCAACTCATCGCTCATATCTCCGAGCGAGACGGCGTTCGAGGTTACCTCGATGCAGCCAAAAAAGCACAGCTTAAGATGGCGTTAGCCACCAGTTCTGAATACGAACACTACATGCCAATTCTAAAGCGTCTCGGGCTCGATCATTACTTTGATTGCTTTACGGGCGCAGAAGAGATTGCTTTAGAACGTCGTAAGCCACAGCCAGATATCTACTTAGAAAGCCTCAAAAAGCTGGGAGTTTCTGCCCATCAAGCCATCGTCTTTGAGGACTCTCCTCCAGGGATCACCGCGGCTCGATCGGCAGGTATTTCAACGGTTGCGGTAACCAACCTACTGACTCAACACCTTGATGTATCGCACGCCAATTTGGTGCTGTCATCGATGAGTCAGCTATCGCTAGCGCAATTGATAATTCAACTTATCGAGATAGAACAATGAATAAATTAGAACAACTGAAAAAGTACACCACAGTCGTTGCCGATACCGGTGACATTGACGCGATTGCTGCCTTCCAACCGGAAGATGCGACCACCAACCCTTCATTGGTACTTAAAGCGGCGGAAATGCCACAGTATGATCACTTAATCGTTGATGCGATCGAGTGGGCGAAAAAGCAAAGCGCAGATAAAGCACAGCAGATCATTGATGCGGGTGACAAACTGGCGGTAAACATCGGTGTGGAAATTTTAAAATCCGTTCCGGGTCGTATTTCAACTGAAGTCGATGCTCGCCTTTCATTCGATAAAGAATCAAGCCTAGTAAAAGCGCGCAAATTGATCGCCATGTATCAAGAAGCAGGCGTTGGCAAAGAGCGTATCTTGATCAAACTGGCTTCGACGTGGGAAGGCATTCGCGCCGCAGAAGTGCTAGAAAAAGAGGGTATCAACTGCAACCTAACGCTGCTGTTTAACTTTGCCCAAGCCAAAGCGTGTGCTGAAGCTGGCGTATTCCTCATCTCCCCATTCGTGGGCCGCATTCTTGATTGGTTCAAAACCAACACCGATAAAAAAGAGTACCTACCACATGAAGATCCGGGCGTGGTGTCAGTATCTCAAATCTACAACTACTACAAAGACCACGGTTACAACACCGTCGTGATGGGCGCGAGCTTTCGCAACGCGGAAGAAGTGTTGGCGCTAACTGGTTGTGATCGCCTAACCATTGGTCCTGCGATTCTCGATCAACTTGCGGCGCAAGAAGGCGAAATTGAACAAACGCTATTTGCTGTTCGTGACACGATTCAAGCGGCACCAACGGCGATGACAGAAGTGGAATTCCGTTGGGAAATGAACCAAGACCCAATGGCAACGGAAAAGCTCTCTGAAGGTATCCGCAATTTTGCTGTCGACCAAGGCAAACTTGAAGCCATGATTGAAGCGCGTCTGTAAGGAATATGAACCACATGATTTCACGTAATAAATTAGCCGATACTATTCGCGTTCTGAGCATGGACGCCGTACAAAAAGCCGCATCTGGCCACCCGGGTGCGCCAATGGGGATGGCAGATATCGCTGAAGTGCTTTGGCGCGATTTTCTAAAGCACAACCCAACTAACCCTAATTGGGCTGATCGCGACCGTTTCATTCTATCCAATGGTCATGGCTCAATGCTGATCTACAGCTTGCTGCATTTAACGGGTTACGATCTTAGCATGGAAGACATTAAGTCTTTCCGTCAGCTGCATGCAAAAACCGCGGGTCACCCTGAATATGGCTACGCGCCGGGTATTGAAACCACCACTGGTCCATTAGGTCAAGGCATCACCAACGGCGTTGGTATGGCGTTGGCGGAGAAAGTACTGGCGGAGCAATTTAACCGCCCAGGTCACAACGTTGTTGACCACCACACTTACGTGTTTATGGGTGACGGCTGCATGATGGAAGGTATCTCTCATGAAGCGTGTTCACTCGCAGGAACACTTGGCTTAGGCAAGCTGGTGGCGTTTTGGGATGACAACGGCATTTCAATTGACGGCCATGTTGAAGGTTGGTTCTCTGACGATACGCCAAAACGTTTTGAAGCGTACGGCTGGCATGTGATTGCGGGTGTTGATGGCCATAATGCCGAAGCGATTCGCAAAGCGATCTTGGAAGCGCAAGCGGAAACGGGCAAACCAACGCTGATTTGTTGCAAAACCATTATTGGTTTCGGTTCGCCAAACAAAGCGGCAAGCCATGACTGTCACGGCTCACCGCTTGGTGAAGAAGAAGTGGCATTGGTGCGCGAAAACCTTGGTTGGAAATACGCTCCGTTTGAGATCCCACATGACATTTACCAAGCATGGGATGGCAAAGCTGCGGGCAAAAATGCAGAAGCACAATGGAACAATCGCTTTGCTGAATACCAAAGCACTTACCCAGAGTTAGCCGCAGAATTTAAACGTCGCGTAAACGGCGAATTGCCAGAAAACTGGGCGCAGATCAGCGATGATTTCATCAAAACACTGCAAGCGAATCCAGCAACCATCGCCACGCGTAAAGCGTCACAAAATGCGATAGAAGCGTTCGGTCCAACGTTACCTGAGTTCCTCGGTGGTTCGGCGGATTTAACCCCTTCTAACCTAACTAACTGGTCTGGTTCTAAAGCGATCACTGCGCAAGATGCATCGGGTAACTACCTCAGCTACGGCGTACGTGAATTTGCCATGTCAGCGATGATGAATGGCATTACCTTGCATGGCGGCTTTATCCCTTACGGCGGCACGTTCCTGATGTTTATGGAATACGCTCGTAACGCACTGCGTATGGCAGCGCTGATGAAGCAACGCAGCATCTTTGTATACACTCACGATTCGATTGGCTTGGGTGAAGATGGCCCTACGCACCAACCGGTTGAGCAAATCGCATCGCTACGTTTAACACCAAATATGAGTACATGGCGTCCATGTGATCAGGTGGAAGCGGCTGTGGCATGGAAGTCAGCCATTGAACGTAAAGATGGTCCAACGTCGCTGATTTTCTCGCGTCAAAACTTAGTGCAATACCCACGTGATGAGGCGGTACTAGCGAATGTGGCGAAAGGTGGTTACATCCTGTCAGATTGCGACGGTGAACCAGAGCTGATCCTGATCGCCACGGGTTCAGAAGTGACCTTAGCGATGGAAGCGCAGGCGCAACTGAGCCACATCCGTTGTCGCGTTGTTTCTATGCCTGCAACCGATGTGTTTGACGCCCAAAGCGCCGAATACCAACAGCAAGTGCTGCCAGCCAACGTGACCAAACGTATCGCGATTGAAGCGGGCATTGCTGACTACTGGTACAAGTATGCGGGTTTACAAGGCAAGATCATCGGCATGACGACCTTTGGTGAGTCAGCTCCTGCTGAGCAACTATTTGAAATGTTTGGCTTCACCGTGGCGAACGTGGTGGATACAGCCAATACGTTGATGGAGCAAAAATAATGGAATCATTCATCTCTAATACAGCGGATGAATGCGTAAGAGTTAAGGCTGCTTCGGCAGCCTTAAACCATATTACGCAAACTATCACCGCAGAGACGGTTATCGGTATTGGCACTGGCGCAACCGCGGAAGTTTTCGTTCAGCTATTGGCACAATCGGACGTGGAATTTGCGCACTGTGTTTCCAGCTCTGAACGTTCATCCAAAGCGATTCAAGCCGCGGGTTTGAAAGAAGTGGCGTTAGCCGATTGCGATCGCGTTGACTTCTATGTTGACGGTATCGATGAAGGCCTAAGCAATGGCATTACCATCAAAGGCGGTGGCGCAGCGCTGGGGCGCGAGAAAGTGATTGCGTGCATGGCAGATTGCTTTATCACCATCTCTGATGAAGGCCGTTTGGTGGAGTTCCTAGGCAAGTTCCCTCTGCCAATCGAGATTCTACCAGCCGCGAAAACACCAGTGGTATTAGCACTGCAAGCGATGGGCGGTAAACCGATCCAACGTGATGGCTGTATTACCGATAACGGCAACATCATTTTAGATGTCGCAGGCCTTGATATGAGTGAGCCTGCTGAGCTGGAAATGCGTTTAAACGCCATTCCAGGCGTGGTGGGAAACGGTATTTTTGCTCAGTGTCCTGCGAAGCATATGGCCTTCTCTAACCATCTTGGTGTGCGTTGGTTATCTCTAAAATGAGACCCTGATAACAACTTTATCAATAACCCTGTTTGTACTGCGTGAATTAAGGAATAAACATGATGGATAGCAAGTTTTCCAGTGTATTTATCGAGTATCTTGATTGCCATATTGATGAATTTCTCAATGATTTATCTGGTCTGATTGCGATTCCGTCTGTACGTGATTTAGCGACCAAAGGTGAGCTTGCTCCTTTTGGTCAGCCGATTCGCCAAGCATTTGATTACTTAATTGAATTTGCGGAAAAACAAGGGTTAGAAGTGCGCGATCACCAAGGCTATGCACTGGATATCAGTGTTGGCCAAGGTGATCAAGAAATCGCCTTGCTGCACCATGTTGATGTGGTGCCAGCAGGTGATGACAGCCAGTGGCATACCTCCGCGTATCAAATGACGCGTGAAGGCAATATGCTTTTTGGTCGAGGCGTTACCGACAATAAAGGGCCTTTGCTGGCCAGTCTATACATCCTCAAGTTGTTTAAAGACCTTGAGGTACCACTAAATAAAAAGATCCGCGTGATCATCGGTGGTGCTGAAGAGACAACTTGGGAATGTGTTGAGCATTATTTTAAACACAATCCGCAGCCAGATTATGGCTTTTCTCCAGACGGCGACTTCCCAATCGTCAATGGTGAAAAAGGTATTCTGTATGCAACGTTGGAGAGGGAGTTTCCTTTCTCTAGCGAACCAGGCTCTTGCCAGATCAAAAGTTTAGTGAGTGAGCGTGACAGAACATCCACGTGCCACCACTTAATTGCTGAAATAGCAGGCGTCAAAGCGGTAGAAGTTGCGCAGCAATTTGGCTCTTTTGCCGAGGTGACTTATCAAGAGTCACACTGTCGTGTTGAGTTATCAACGCCGTGGGAGAAATCCCGCAATCCGCATAAAGTCGACAACTGTATGGACAAGTTTGTTGAAGTTATGCGCCATGTCGAGGGTTTAGACGCCAATTCGGCTCACTTGATCGCTTTGTTAAACTCCCAATTTACAAAGAGTCATGATGGTTCGAAATTAGGTTTAAGCCACCAAGATAATGAAATGGGCACAACCACCAGTTGTGTTTCAGCGATTAACTTGGATTCGCGTGGTTACAATTTGGATTTTGATTTTCGGTTTCCTAAAGGCCTGACAATCGAACAAGTTCGTACCCAATTGCTCGCTTTATCCCAACAAGCTGGCGTGAACTTTATCGAGCATCAGTACCTACCTCTATCTTACCTCTCACCCGAAAGTGCCCTTATCCAGACGATGGGGAAAGCTTATTCCGACGTCACAGGAATGGACGCACAATGCTTTAGCAAAGGCGCAGCTTCGTATGCGCGCGCGTTGGAGTATGGGGTGGCATTCGGACCTACTTTCCCTGGAGAAGCGACTTTCGTTCACGAGCCTAATGAACAGCTCAATCTAGAGTCGCTAATAAAAGCAATAACGATATACGTGAAAGTTCTCATATCACTTCAGGAGTAAATTATGAGAGATAAGGTTCAAGCACTTGCTGGCGGTATGATGGTTTCGATCATCGTCCTAGTAATCGCAGGTATTTTTATCGGGATAGGCGCCGGCGTTGTTAACCAAATGGCATCGCACGACTCTGTTATTTTCGCATTCTTCAAACTGATGCTGGATCTTGGTTTGATGGTAATGCGTAACCTACCACCATTCTTCGCTATTGGTTTAGCATTTGCGTTGGCAAAATCTGAAAAAGGTTGGGCCGCGTTTACTGGCTTTACCATGTTTATGTGTTTCAACGTAGCGATTGGCTCGATTGCGGCTTACCACGGTTGGACGCAAGAATCGACTAGCGTTGCAGCACTAATGGAAGCGGGCTACGACAAAGTAGCAGCGCAAAACTTCAATTCACTTTGGGGTGAGTCGCTAGGCATCTTCGCTTACAACATGGGTATCTTCAGCGGTATCTTAGTTGGTTGTATCACAGCGTGGATTCATAACCGTTACTACAAGTTTGAGATGCCAGCACTGTTAAGTTTCTTTTCTGGCCCTCGCGCGGTTGTGATCTTTGCTTACTTCGCCATCATGCCTATTGCATTGTTTGTTTACTATGCATGGCCACCAATTGCAGGCGGTTTGCAATCCATCACAACGCTAATCACTAGCTCTGGTATTTTCGGATCATTCCTATTTGGTGTGTTTGATAAAGGCCTACTTCCGTTCGGTCTACACCACCTTATTGCATTCCCAATTGAGTACACTCGTGTGGGCGGCGTAATGGAAATTGACGGCGTGGTTTACGAAGGTGTTCGTAACATTATGAACGGTCAAATGAGCTCGCCAGACGCAACCGGTTACATCACGCACAACTTCACCAGCGGCCGTATTCCAATTCAAATTGGTGGTCTAACGGGTGCGGCGTACGCAATGTATGTGACGGCGAAAACTCAGAACCGTAAGAAAGTGGCAGCAATCATGGTACCAGCAGTCTTTACCGCTGCGGTTATCGGTATTACTGAACCACTAGAGTACACGTTCCTATTCGTTCAACCATTCTTGTTCTTTGCTGTGCACGTGCCACTAAACGGTCTTGCTTACGTCATTACAGAAATGTTCGGTGTCTCTATCCACGGTAACCAGTTGCTGTTCATGGTGCCAAACCTACTGCAACCTGAAAAAGTACACGCATGGGCACTACTATGGATTGTTCCTTTGTACTTCGTGATTTACTTCTACACATTCAAGTTCTTCATCTTGAAGTTCGATGCGAAAACGCCGGGTCGTGAAGATGACGACGGTGCAGATATCGCACTGTACTCAAAAGACGATTTCAAGAAGAAACAGAAACAAGACACAGCGGGTCTACCAGTGGCGATTATCGATGCCCTGGGCGGTGCGGATAACATCGAAAACATCTCTAATTGTGCTACACGTCTACGTGTGTCACTGCACGACGAATCGCTTGCAGCAAGCGATGATGTTTGGAAAAAAGAGCTTAATGCTATTGGTGTGGTTCGCATGCCAAAAGGTATCCAAGTTATTTACGGCGCAAACGTCATCACCATTGCTTCAGGCCTCAAAGACGCACTCGGTATCGATTCATAAGGATTGATTCTTAGGCATCTCGCAACACCCTACAAATATAACTAAAACAAAAGCTTCCCGCCTGTGACCACAAGTCACAGGACGGGATCTCTGTACCCAAAATATGGAAATTTGAATCATGAAAACCATAACAAAGTGTTCATTATCATTGCTGGCAGTCTGTGTTTCTGGAGTTCTACATGCGGCAGACACAACCCCAACATGGCCTGAACGTAGCCCAATCGTTTTCTGGGGCGACCGTGCGAATGAAGACTGGTCATATGTCGACAATATTGCAGAAGATGACAAAAGCTTCTCTGAGAAATTGAAACGTTTAGATATCTCTGAAGATGGTGATTGGAAGGTTTCTTTCTCCGGTAATATGAAAGCGACTTTCGACAACCGTTGGAACCACATGTACGATCCTGAAGTGCGTAAACATAATGAACTGCGCTCACGTTTGCAGTTCGCTACCGATGTCACCTACCAAGATTGGGTGCGTCTATACGGTGAGATCCGCACTAACTACACCAACTTAGATAACCCAGGTCCAGTCGATGATGCCGGTACTGACTTCCATCAATTGTTTGCGGAATTCAAGCTGCTCGATGATGGTGAGCAGTTCTTGAGTACACGTCTTGGTCGCCAAGAGATTTACCTTAACGAATGGCAAATGATGAACCGCGAACCGACGCCAGTACAAAACAGTTGGAATGCAATTTCAGCTAAGTACAAAGTCGCGGGGATCAACTTTGATGCGTACTACGGTGAAGAAATCTTCCCTGTTCGTGGTGACAAAGATTGGAGCGGTAACTGGGACGATAAAACCAACGGTAAAAAATCGACCGGTTTATTTGCCAACTGGCGTACCAGCTTTGGTGCCATGCAAGCCTACGTGATGAGCAATGAGCTCACAAACTCAAGCTTTGTTAACGCGCCTCATGGTGACGTAGACATCCAAGTGCTGGGCTTACATGCGCACGATTTTGTTAGCGAAGGTTTTGGTTACATGGTTGATGGTATCTACCAGTTTGGTGATCAAGCGGGTAAAGATATCTCAGCATACATGGCCTACGCCGATCTAAACTACAACTGGAAGGCCGATTGGAACTACCGTGTGGGTATCAATCTGCATTACGCGTCAGGCTCTGATAAGAACAGCGATAAAGTAAACACCTTTAACCCATTGTGGACCGGAGACCCGCTCGGTTTCGCTCACGATGGTGCTTATGGTAACGCGATGCAATTTGGTGGCTACTCTGTGATTGAGTACATGCCAAAACAAAGCATCATTACTGGTTTCATGTCGACTTGGCGTGCCAACCCCGAAGATGCAATCTATACCTTGAACCAAGATGTATTGTATGGCGCAGACTCGGATGAGAAATACGCTTACACCCAGTTCTACCTGCAATTCCATAACTATCTAACGCCGAACTTGAAGAGCGAAGTGAATACCTACTACGCACTGGCAAGTGACTACACTGATGACGTCGTCAGCCCTGATAGCAAAGACATTGCTCGTATTGAACTGGCATTGATTTACAACTTCTAGTCAAAGTTGTATCACGCTTGCCCTCGCAGTATCTCCCTCGTGCGCTAGGGCGAGCGTCCCCCTTAATCTCGATAAGTTGCTGGTGGCCTAAGCCACATAGTCGTTATCGCTGCGAGGGTCTTCAATTTAGTCCGTCCTATACTTGGCCTTTTCCAAGTTCAAATCTGTCGTTTAAAACCCGTGTGTTCAAAACCATGGTTTAAAACGTTTGCCCAGTGATATCACTGGGCTTTTTTTGTTTACGGCTTTTTAATTGTCGACATTAAACAATACTAACAGCGGCGACGTTTGATTTATCATACTGAGTTAACGAGCCAAGATCGCAAATTGTGGCGACCCTGAAGTGTCGACAAGGCGATTCATCATCAATCTATTGAGATGATTTGTGCTCACCCGAACTTCTCGCGCCGATTGAGAAAGAATGATGTTTAAGGAAGCAGGATGAAACAAGAGCAATCTGTCGAATATGATTTAATCACTGCCTGCATTGAATCCATCAATAGCGTGCAATTTAGTCAGCGTTTGATGGCGTTATTGAGCGATATGATTGATTTTGATTGTGCTGTGATCCTTGGTTATCGTGACGGTAAACGACCGATTTATCTGTATGATTCCATTGATACTCAGAGAGAATTGCTTTTTCAGCGCTACTTAACCAATTCCTTTTTGCATGACCCTTTTTATGTCGCGTCCGCTCAACAGGCCAATGATGGGGTATATCGCTTAAGTGATGTGATCAACAACGAACAAGAATACAAAGATTATCAGCGCGCTTTTTATACTCAAACCGGTTGGAAAGATGAATTGAGTATTGTCGTGGCGATTGATGACTCGCGTTGGGTGGCGATCTATCTTGGTTATATCCATTCTGAACGACACTTTTCTGTGCAGCAAAAAAGTCACTTAGAGCAACGCTATTCATTGCTTAAAGCGCTGTGCAAACAGCATTGGCTAAGAGATGAATTATTGTTGGCGCACTCTAAGCAGACCAATATGGCGCAGACAGTGCAACAAGCACTGACGAATTTTGGCCAAGGCTGTCTGACCCAACGGGAAAAAGAGATCACTATGTTTTTGGTGCAGGGTTTTTCTACGCAAGATATCGCGGATCACTTAGCTATCACTGTGGGCACGGTTAAAAATCATCGTAAGAAAATCTACGCTCAGCTCAAAGTGGGTTCTTTAAATGAGCTGTTCCAACTGTTTTTAAATCACTTGATCACCCATGAATAAAAGCTGCTTGGCTTGATAAATGGGTTTTCTATCCCTTTAGGGATATCGTTCAACGCTCTTAATGTTATTAGCATTGTTTGCTGCAAACTGAAGAGAAGAGAACAATGCCGCAGCAACTTATCGAAAACATTACTCAACGAGGTCTGGTGTCGCAAATCAGCCAGCCAGACGATCTGATTGAATTACTAACCACACCTCAAACCGTTTACTGCGGTTTCGATCCAACCGCTGGCAGCTTGCATATTGGCCACTTGGTGCCTTTGATCATGCTAAAACGCTTTCAAGATGCAGGGCACAGTGCTGTTGCTCTGATTGGCGGAGCGACAGGCCTGATTGGTGACCCTAGCTTTAAAGCGTCAGAACGCACGCTGAATGGCAAAGATACGGTGCAAGAATGGGTTGATGCTCTTTCTCATCAGATCAGTACCATTATGCAGCCTCACCTTGATAAGCCATTAACCTTGCAAAACAACGCCGATTGGCTTGGCCCGATGCAAATACTCGATTTTTTCCGAGATGTCGGCAAGCATTTTTCAGTCAATGCGATGATCAATCGAGAGTCGGTAAAGCAGCGACTCTTGCGTCCCGAGCAGGGTTTATCCTTTACTGAATTTAGTTATTCCTTGTTGCAATCGTATGATTTTGTTGAGCTGAATCGCCGCTTTGGTTGCCGAATTCAAATTGGCGGAAATGACCAATGGGGCAATATTGTTAGTGGGATTGATTTAACACGTCGTCTCAATGGCGAAACCGTGTATGGCTTAACCCTACCTCTCATCACCAAATCCGATGGCACCAAGTTTGGGAAAACAGAAGGCGGGGCAGTCTGGCTTGATCCGCGAAAGACATCACCTTATTCCTTCTACCAATTTTGGCTGAGTGTCGATGATTGCGATGTGTACCGTTTCTTACGCTTCTACACTTTCTTAACGAATCAAGAGATTGATGCGATTGAAGAGCAAGATAAAGCGCGACAAGGTAAGCCGATAGCGCAGAAAGTTCTCGCAGAGCAGTTGACTCAATTTGTACATGGCTCAGAGGGGTTGTCAGCCGCTCAGCGTATTACCCAAGCGCTATTTAGTGGTGATGTACAACAATTAAGTCTTGTTGAATTAAAGCAGCTTGCGTTGGATGGTTTAGAGGTGACGACGATCGAGGAGAGTGAAATAAGTATTGCTCACCTGCTGGTTGAGAGTGGTTTGGCAAGCTCAAATCGTATTGCGCGTGAGCATATCGAAAATCAAGCGATCAGAATTAACGGAGAACGAGTCAGTGGTCTTAATGAATCGCTTGGTTTTCCACTGTTTGATCAATTTTGGATTGTGCAAAGAGGCAAGAAGCAATTTAGATTGATCACCAAATCGTGATTGGAATAAATAGGAAAAGAGAGCCGTAAGGCTCTCTTTTTCGTATTGGCACAAAGGTGTTTAGCCCATAAACCAAGAGATAAAAATCAGCGCGCCGAAGATGAAGGTCGCAGCTAACGCGGGCTGGCCACCACCAGCCGTGTAGGTTTGCTCCAGCTTGGCGTGGGCAAAATCTGGTTTACGTACTTGTACAACCATCGCTAATGGGCCCCAAATCGCTAAGAACACCAATACCATCCCCGCGTAATCCAACATGCTCACAAATTGATTTGAGAACAGCGTTGCTAAGATTAGAGGGAAGACAAACGTTAAGCCATAGGCAATGGGAGTATTGCTAGTGATAGCATCTTTGTTTTGGTCATACAGCGCCATAGAGACACCAAGGTACGATGTGATTAGCGCCAATGCAGAGAAGATAGCGACAACCGCTTTAAGTAACTTCGCTTCGCCACCGAAAGCCGCAATTAACTGCGAAATGTTTTCAAACTGGCTGACAGCCTCAACACCTAAGTTACCAATAACCGCAAATAACCAAGTGAGGTAGCACACAAGCGGAATGATAGAACCGAGCAAGACCATATTACGGATTTGCTTTTCTGACGCGCCTTGGTTGTAACTGACCAAAGATGGGATAACAACCATAGAGGCGAAACTGGTAAAAATCACGGCACTGTATTGCACCACATCACTACCAGAGAAGTTGCTTTCTTGGCTGAGGTAATCCCATTGGATATTGTTCATGAGAGAAAAAATTACCACAAACAGCATGATAACCATCAAGATGAACAAGCCGCGATTAAGCTTATCGATGTATGACTTGCCGGCAACCACCACTAAGCCCATAACGAGGCTGAACAAGGTGTAACCAACCACTGGCGATACGTCAAAACCCACTTCAAGCAACATGCTGTGCAGCAAGTCACCAATGCCGATGATGTAAGCAATCAATAAGCAAGCCAGTAAAAGGTAGAACAAAACGTTGATGAAGTGCTTGCCGTTACGACCGAGCGTGAAGTACGCGATGCTGCTCATACCCGTGCTTTCTTGGGTTTTGGTGCACGCTTCTGCGAGCAGTAGGGCAGAGTATGTTGTGCCAAGGAAGATGACAATCATCAAGGCTGCACTGACGAAAAAGCCAAATTGCGCCAATACCATTGGAATTGCCAACATTCCTGCGCCTAATGCGGTTCCAGATAAGATTAAGGAACTGCCAAACAGTTTCATATTCAAAAGAAAAGACCCCTACTGAAAATAATTTCAGAACAACGTGTAAAATTTATTTGCCAAGACTAACAAATAAATCAGTAAATACCGCATAGAAATTTTTTATCTTGTGGAATAAATATTCTAAAAAGGCGTGAACTGCCCGTTATACATGGGGTTTTAGCTTCCTATCATAAGGAAAATACCGATCTGACCAGTTAAATTAGATTGATTTAGGTTGTTTTTTTGCGCAAATCGAAACGAACAGAGAGGGGTAAAAGTTAGCGTACGATTCTTTTGGATTAGATTTATTTATCGTTACGGATAAATAACCAAATGAGTTGGATGTAAAAATTACCTCCTTGAGCACAAAAATGAGCTGAATTTCGCTTTATGGTGTGGGGTCATGCGAAACCTCAGGGTTAATTGGCCGCGATATTAGGAATGTGTGCCAGTCAATCATGCCATTTTCCGATTGGCAAAGTAGCGTTTCGAGAGGCAATGTTTTGATGATGAAATGAAAATCCCACAGTCACTGTAATCCTCCTACCCGTTTATCTTAATTAATAGATAAATATTACGGTGTGCGCCAAGTTTAATATGGCAGATGAATGCAATTTACCTAATTGGGCGCTTGCTTTCACAAGTGATTAAACCATAGCTAAAACCTATTGAATTAATAAGTATAAGCGGTTTTGTAAAAGTGACTTACAGGGCTATCTTTCTATCAAAACAAGGCCAATGCCAAAAACATTCGATGATCATTTCTGGAAGGAAGATACGATGAGTAAGAAATTAACCACTGCTGCTGGTTGTCCGGTTGCTCACAACCAAAACGTAATGACGGCGGGCCCACGTGGTCCTCAACTACTTCAAGACGTATGGTTCTTAGAAAAACTGGCACACTTTGACCGTGAAGTAATCCCAGAGCGTCGTATGCACGCTAAAGGTTCGGGTGCCTACGGTACCTTTACTGTGACTCACGATATTAGCCAATACAGCCGCGCAAAAATATTTTCTGAAATTGGTAAAAAAACCGAAATGTTTGCTCGCTTTACTACGGTTGCTGGTGAACGTGGTGCGGCGGATGCAGAACGTGATATCCGTGGTTTTGCCCTTAAGTTTTATACCGAAGAAGGTAACTGGGACCTAGTGGGCAACAACACGCCAGTCTTCTTCCTGCGTGATCCGCTTAAATTCCCGGATCTTAACCATGCGGTTAAGCGTGATCCGCGCACCAATATGCGCAGCTCGACCAATAACTGGGATTTTTGGACATCACTGCCAGAAGCTTTCCACCAAGTGACCATTGTGATGAGTGATCGTGGTATCCCTGCGTCTTACCGTCACATGCATGGCTTTGGTAGCCACACTTTTAGTTTCATCAACGCGAATAACGAGCGTTACTGGGTTAAATTCCATTTCAAAACTCAGCAAGGCATCAAAAACATTACCGACCAAGAAGCCGAAAGCATCTGTGGTAAAGATCGTGAAAGTCATCACCGCGACTTGTATGAAGCGATTGAGGGCCAAGATTTCCCTAAATGGAAAATGTACGTACAAATCATGCCTGAGTTAGAAGCAGATGAAGTCAGCTTCAACCCATTCGATTTGACTCGCGTATGGTCACAAAAAGATTACCCACTCATTCCAGTCGGTGAGTTTGAACTAAACCGCAACCCTGAAAACTTCTACGCTGAAGTTGAGCAATCTGCATTTAACCCAGCCGCTGTGGTTCCGGGTATTGGTTTCTCGCCAGATAAAATGCTGCAAGGCCGCTTGTTTGCTTACGGGGATGCACAACGTTATCGCTTGGGTGTTAACCATCATCAAATTCCAGTGAATGCGCCACGTTGCCCAGTGCACAGCTACCACCGTGATGGTGCAATGCGTGTCGATAGTAACTTTGGTTCAACTATTGGTTACGAGCCGAACTCGCAGCAAGAATGGGCAGAGCAGCCAGACTTCTCTGAGCCGCCGCTGCGTATCAACGGTCAAGGTGCGAATTACGACCACCGTGTGGATGAAGACTACTTCAGCCAAGCAGGTGATCTGTTCCGTCTGATGAATGCCGAGCAGCAACAAGTGTTGTTTGATAACACTGCTCGGGCAATGGATGGTGTGCCAGATTTCATCAAACAGCGCCATATTGACCACGCCTACCAAGCCGATCAAGCTTACGGCGACGGCTTGAAACAAGCGCTTAGCATGTAATGTATCGCGATTAGAAATGATATAAATGAAAAGGCGCTGTAAGCGCCTTTTTTGATTCTTTGCTAGACATAAATGCCGCCTAAATAAAATGTTGCTCTATCTAACAGCGCGATTGCGGCATTCTCACTTCTCTTTGTTAGCGTGAACGGTATTCTGAAGGTGTAATGCCAACGACCTTTTTGAATACTCGGGAAAAGTTACTGACATCATTATAGCCAACCAGATAAGCCACTTCCTCAACGGTCGCCTTATGAATGCTAATCTCTTTTTTGGCCAGGTCCATTTTAAAGCGTAAGCGATACTGCTGAGGGGTAAGCCGTAAGTTTTTTTGAAAGCACGAGTGAGCGTCTTTTCACTCACACAGCATACCTGCGCCATGGCTTGATTGGACTGCTCTGCCAAAGGCGTTTCCTCACAATATTTCTGTGCTCTGAGCACGAGTTCATCGCCATGACTATAATCGGGAACAAAGCGTTCGTAGTGTGCTTGCAACCGGCCGGTGAAATCGAGCAAGCACATATCGGCAACTTCTCGGGCTAATTCGAATCCTGCATATCGAGCAATCAAATGTAAGGTCACATCTTGGAAAGCAAACAAGCCAGAACCTGTGATGATAGCCCCTTCATCTACCACCATTTGATGCTTTTTGACTTCGACTATTTGTGGGTACTGTTCTTTGAGTTTGTCGCACAATTTCCAGTGCGTTGTGGCTGAACGTAGGTCAAGTAATCCGGCCTGAGCAAGCCAAAAAACACTTGCGCAATTGGCGGCAAGAGTGGCACCAGAGTGATGTAATAAAGTGAGTGCATTGAGCATCACTTTATCATCAAATTTGACTGTCATCCCCATAGTCGCTGGTGGAATGAATACCACATCAAAGCTCTCTGAGGTGCCAATCTGGTGAGCAGATATTTGTTTTATCGTAAAGATAGTATGGCCGTGAAGATGGTTGGCGATGGATAGAATATCTTCAATTCCTGCAATCGCAGATGGCATTGACCCTTCTGCCACTAAGATGGCAACACTCACACTGCGCTCATTCATATAAATCAACCATCATGTCCATAAGTGACTTAAATAAGTCCAATTTGGTCATTATAAAGCCTAAGCCTAGCTTGTAAAGTAGCCCTAACATTGAAAGGAGAGACCCTATGACAAAGACAGCACTCATCATTATTGATATTCAAAACGACTACTTTGAGGGAGGCGCGATGCCGCTTCATAATCCGCAGGCTGCTAGTCACCAAGCCGCTAAGTTAATTAAGCATTTTCGCGCACAAAATAAACCAGTCATTCATGTCCAACATCTTGCCGCGAGTGAGGCATTAGGATTCATGTTAGAAGGCACCAAAGGACAAGAGATTCATCCTAGTGTGGTACCAGTTGCACCGGAGAAGGTCATCATTAAGCATTACCCCAATTCATTTGCCAAAACCGAACTGGAAAGCGTTCTACAAGCGCTTGAGGTCACGGAGATTATCGTGGCTGGAATGATGACGCACATGTGCGTGAGCAGCACGGTACGCGCTTCTTTGGAGTATGGTTTACAGGCTACAGTCGTACATGACGCCTGTGCGAGTTGTGATCTCACGATTTTGGGGCAAACCATCGACGCGGATAATGTGCATGTAACCGCGCTAGCTGAGATTGCTAACATCGCTAAGATCTCCAGTTGTGAAGAAGTCCTTGCGCACGCTTTCGACAATGAGGCTTAATGCTGCGCCAATTGAGCGCTCAGCAAAGAGAGATTAGTGTAAACTCTGACGGTATCCCCCAACAGAGAGGGCAAAGTTTGCATTCTGAAGAAAATCGAGTGAGAAAAGCCACGCGCATTGAAAGCGTAATGAACTCAGCATTGTGGCACCTAGGCCAGAAAGATCTGACGGAAAGTGAGCTGCTTTCCAAGCTTCGCGTTAAGACTGACAATCAAGAGTGGATTACCGAAACTTTGGAGAAACTGCGTGGCTTTGGTTATCTTAAATCTGATAATGAGTTTGCCGAGAAATTCGCGGAACGTTCATTTTTCAATGAATATGGCAGCGGGTACATTGTTGAAAAACTTAAAAAGAAAGGGTTGGACGACACGGTGATTCGCGCCGCGGTGGCAAAGGTAAAAGATGAGTTGCGTATTGATGAGCAGACAATTTTAAACGACCGAATCAACGGCTATTATCAAGCGTTCAATATGAGCAAAGAAAAGCTGGTCGCCACTTTGCAAAAAAGAGGCTTTAGCTACGCTCAAGTCAACGAAGCGATTAAACAACACGCCTGTTTTCCTCAGCTGCAAACCAACCTTGAGATCAAAGCAGAAAAAGCCGATCTAGAAAAAGAGGTGCTGAAATATGCCCGCAAAGGGAAGGGCATGACAGTGATTCGTCAAGAATTACGTCAGCGTAAGATCGATATCTCCGAGCTAGATGCCCTCGTTGATAAATTAATTAACGCAGAACAAATCGATTTTTACAGCGCTTGCTTGGAGCAACTTGAAAAAAAATCCTACGATTTAAGCAGCCATAAAGAGCGCAGCAAAGCGTATGCGATGTTATCGCGCAAAGGTTTCTCATCGGAAGAGATCCAATTCGCCATGAGTGAGGCGAGCTCATAAATGCTTGAGATTGTGCGCGAAGAATACGTTTAAAGACGCCGTCAACACCTGTCTCTATAGCTTAGATATATGCTAAGAGACAGGCTTGCTAGCGTTTATGATGTTATCGCTAAGCTGTGACTTTCCTTGCTGGTGCTTTTCGCCAGTTTTTTTATCCAAGCGCCACTTTTAATTCGATATAAGATTGGAATTAGCTTTAAGCCCTCTTCCAATAACACGGCGCAAATCACCATTTCGACAGGCCAACGAAACCAAAAAGCAAAGATCAAGGAAAGAGGAACTGCGCCCAACCATTGTGCGCAGAAATCTAACTTCATGGTAAATTGCGTATCGCCACCGCTTTTTAAAATACCCGACATTGCCGTCATCGTAATAGAGCGTAAAAAGATACTGGCTAACACAAATGGGAACAAGGTATAGAGCATGGTTTGTACATCGGCTTCAATCTCACTAAATAGCCCTAAGACCGCATGGCGACTAAACCAAAGTAATCCGACTAAAAGCAGCCCGACAGAAATGGCAGAAATAAATCCAGCTGTCACATAATCGTTGAGCTCTTTTTGTTGCGCGGCTCCTATTTTTTCACCAATCAGAATGCCGACAGCCGCCGCACAGCCCCAACTTAATGCGGAAGTCATCACCTCAATAGGTGACAATATAGAGATCGCCGCCAATGCTGTCGTGCTTATATTTCCGTAAATGGCGTGGTATATAAACACGCCGCCACTCCAAATGAACTCGCCAGCAATAATCGGCAGACTGATTTTCAAAAACGTAGAATGCGCAGTCCAATGGCACGTCTGTTTGGCTACATGTATCGAGATCATCAGGTAAGGCTGCTTGTAATAGATATAGACGAAAAACAGTAAGGTGGAAAGCAAACGAGCCGCCAGTGTTCCCCAAGCCGCACCTAATAAACCAAGCGCCGGTAGCCCCCAGAAGCCAAAGATCAGCAAGTAGTTGAAAGTGATGTTGAGCACCAACTCCACAACAAATAGATACAGCACTACTTTAGGTTTTTGCAAAGCGCGCATGCCGGCACTCCAAATCACGGAGAAAGCGCTCACGACGATCGTCAGCGCGGTGATTTTTAAATAGCCACTGGCCAATGCAATGATCGCATCGTCGTTAGTCATCAGCCCTGCAATCGAGGGCGCAAAAAAATAGAGCACAGGGACTAAAGCTATTGCCGTGAGCGCGCTATAAAACAGCCCAATATGGATCATCTTGTGCAGTTCAAAGAGATCTTTGGCACCCCAATACTGAGCACAAAAAATGGCTGTTCCACCGCCTACGCCAACAATAAGATTGAGCACAAACCACAAAATTTTCGCCCCGATCCCTGCAGCAGCAATGGTATCCCCGCCTAATTTGGCCAGCATATAGGTATCAACAAACCCCAAGCAGGAAAACAGCATGCTGTGCAAGGCAATCGGCACCGCCAGAGTAAATATATTTTTGTAAATCTTCATCAACCTATCGTCCTTGTTTTAGGTATAAAAGAGCTTGTTCATTGAACGGCAAGCACACTGATCCCTTTGCTTGTGCGGCAAAAATAGAAAATTTTTGTCATGATTTGGGCTAAGTTAACGCCCGACAGGAGGTGAGCTAAACCACTGTTGTAAAAAATCGATAAACGCGGACAAGCTGGCGTTACGGTGAATCACCGGCGGATAGATAAGGAACATATCGTTTCTACTGATGAAATAGTTTTCTAACACTTGTACTAGTGTTCCCGCTTTTAGCGCGGGCTGAACTAAGAA
>NZ_AFWF01000088.1 GCF_000222605.1 Vibrio ichthyoenteri ATCC 700023
AAAACGAACTGGCAGCGAGTGTTAAACAACGGCAAATCTGTTTTACTGGGTAGCCTATCTTCTTCAGTTTTACCGCAACTATCTGTTTTTGTTCATTTCGATTGCGAAGAAGGCCGAAGCTTTTTTAACAGTTCATTGTCACTTTGAAGTTGTTTGAGCTGTAAGCTTGGGTGTAATACCTGATAACTCTTGTCGATACTGCGCAACCCAACGTTGAATCGATGATAAACCGACGTTCATCGCTGCGGCAGCATCTTTGTGACTGTAGCCATGAGTGATAACCAACTCAGCACACTCACGTTTGAATTCAGGGGTAATTTTTCTTGGCATTTTTGACCTCTTTAGTTGTATGAAATCATACCTCTAAACAGATCTCCATGCTGGAGCCATGACCTTTTTTCATCTTACGCGTGGATTACTTGGACTGTTGAAAATAATCATAAATCCCTATTTTATAATGGATTAAGTAGGCATTGATCGAGCAGAGGGACGAGCCGATCAATCTCTGGTTTAGTAATTGCATCTAAAGCACCTACATCAAGAGCCTTAATGCGATTTTCATTCGTCATTGTTGAGGAAAAAATAATAACAGGAGTTTTATTCTCACTTTTAGATATTAATTTGCAAAGATGTAACCCATCCATTCTAGGCATTTCGACATCAGATACGACGGCGGCGATAGTAGCAGATTTTTTCTGGTAGGTATCCCATGCGATATACCCATCAGAGGCAGTTATAACGTTATATCCAGCTTGGGTTGCAACCATAACCAACTGATCTCGAATGAATTTCGAGTCATCAACAATGAGCACACTATGCTGGCTGCGCTGCTTAATCTTTCTTGCTGACATCTCAATGTTGCTGTCTAGTCCGAGCTCATAGCTACTCATATCAACACGATTATTAATATCAGCAATTATTTGTTCAAAATCGAGAACAAAAACGAGCTTACCATCAAGATTAACTGTCGCGATAATACACTCGTTATCATCAGAAATTGAGATGTTTTCCGGTGAGTGTAAATCAGACCAAGATACTCTATGGATACGATTTATGACGTCTATTAAAAATCCATTAGTCACACCGTTAAAATCGGTAACGATAACGAATTTTTTATCTGAATGTATAGCACTTTTTATTCCAAGCCATTTAGATAGATGAATGAGAGGCGCCACCTTATCTCTAGATTTGAAAACACCTAGGATGTATTCTCCACCCTTTGGATAGTCTGTAATTTCCGGGAATTTAATGACTTCACGAACTTTGGCAACGTTGATACCGTAATGGTTTGCTTTCGTCGTTCCGTCAGGTAGCTGCTTAATGAGCTGAAATTCTGCAATTTCTAACTCGTTTGTCCCGCTTTCAAGTAAAATATTGTGGTTTGACATATTATGATAATCCGTATTCTTTACTTAAAAAAATTTTTTTCTCGTACATGTGAAAGATAAATCCTAAATTTATTCTTGTTTGCGACAATTGTTCAACTGTATAAGCTATTACGTGTATAATCAATAACATCATTGATTGGCTTTGTTGTGTAATTCATTTTCGAAGCCGAGCTGCCCCATCTAGATTAATTTTCACCCAATACGCCAAGTGTTAGGCATACCAAGCCCCGTAAGTGAT
>NZ_AFWF01000087.1 GCF_000222605.1 Vibrio ichthyoenteri ATCC 700023
GGCGACACGTTGACTGAGATAGTGATGGGACGTTTTGATTCACGATTGAGTCGTTTCGCGTCACGGCATGCTCTGTCTAAGACAAAAGCCCCAACGTCTAATATGGCGTCATTTTTTTCTGCAATATCAATAAACACCAGAGGAGACACGAGACCAAGAGTCGGGCTAAACCAGCGACATAACGCTTCGGCACCGATAATTTCACCACTACGAGAATCCACTTGAGGTTGATAATGCACCTCTAGTTCACCGCGTTTTATTGCTGATTGGAACTCATCTTCGAGCAAGAAGTGATTTCTCAGCTCTTGGCGTATCCTTTCGTCAAAGAAGGTGACAAAACCTTTGCCTTGTTTTTTTGAACGAGTCAAAACGATATCAGCTTTCGACAATAGATCTCTAGGTTGGTCACCATCATTGGGGAACAAAGATACCCCGATAGAAGAGCTCAAATCTAAGGTGATACCGTGAATTAGGAAAGGGTAACTAAGACTAGACTGAATCGAATGGGCGAAGGCCAGTGCTTGCGCTTGGTTATCAATCGCAGGAATACTGAAGACGAACTCATCACCGCCAAAACGGGCGACAATACCATTCTTTTTCACGAGTTTAGAAAAGCGCTTGCCAGCTTGTACCAGTAATTCATCTCCGACTTCATGACCGTATTTATCATTTACTCGCTTAAAGTTGTCGAGATCAACAAACATGACCGCCAGCATTTTTCCTTGCAAGCGACTAAAGGCAATACCCTTTTGGGTTCTGGCTTCAAGCAAAATACGATTGGGTAGATGGGTCAGAACATCATGCTGAGCTTGATGGCGTAATTGTTCTTTACCTTTTTCTACTAGGGCAAAGTCTTTCTCTATTCTACGTTGGAATTGATTAAATCGACGGCCTAAATAGTTGCTTAGCAGCATCGATAATAAAATGAGTGCGAGAGCCAGTGACAAGCATAGAATCAACACTTTGATCTGCTCATTTTCATTTTGCTCACGCATTTGTGCTAACTGTTCAGCAATATTTTGGTGAATATCTTTGATATAAACACCAGTCCCAATCAGCCAATTCCATTGATGATCGAATTTAATATAGCTGACCTTATCCATATTGGCTTCGCCGCTTGGATGATAAGGCGCTTTATATTCAATATAGCCTTGATTGGAGTGTGTCGATTGCATCAAGGTGTGCGCCTGTTCAGCAATACTGGTTAGATTTGCCCCTATTAATGTGTCGTTTTTGTGGGCTAACACTTCCCCTTGTTTGCTAAGAACGAAAAGATAGCCGTTACCATCAAAACGATAATTGGAAATAGAGTCTAGTAGCGCCTGCTTAACTTTTTGCTCGGTATCTTCTATGTACTCACCAGAGCCAATGACCCACCCATACGGTTCAAATAAACGACCATAGCCAATCTTTTCATATTCTTGGTTCTGGTGTGGTTTTTTGAACCACCAACGGTAGTAGCCATCGGTTCTGTTAGGTATGGCGAGTTTATTGAGAAAGTTTTCGATGTAAGGAACACCATGAGAGTCCTGAAAAGCTATGCCTTGTTTGCCTTCCTCTTCAGGCATCGTGGCATGCATAACAAAAAGACCGTCAGTTTGGAAAATAAAGAAGTAACCCTGTCCATCGTTATAACGGATATTGCGTATCGCTTCTGCGATTAGGTTTTTTACTTCTTGCTCCGGTTTGCCTTTATTTTCGTTATAAATAGCAAAAGCAATTTGATGGGCAATGTCAACATGGCTTTTCACGTTTGCTTTAAGGGCAGAAATGATTTGTTGGCGCTCGTAGCGAATTTGGTCGTAGGTACTCTCTACACGCTGAGCAATGGTTTCTTTTTGCTTGAGTAAATTATTGGTAATGAGGTTTTGTTCTAATTGTGATGATCTTTTTTTATTGTCATTGACGACAAGGCCCAATAGCAAAGTAATAAATAACACAATAAGCGCAAAAGGGACGGTTTTAATTGTATAAAGTAGTTTTTTATCCGTAAGCGCATTCATTGCAGTGGTCACTCCTGTTGAACTTTATGTATCATTAGCACTATCAATGAATAAGCGAGTCGCATATGTAAAAATATTTTAGTAAGTTTTCATAGATTGAGTGAGCTTGCTATAAGCCAAAGAGAATAACGTTACGCATGTCACGCTTATAAATGGTGAATTGCGATCGCAAGCAATAGCTCTATATTGGTTTGGATGTGAGACGAAATGCTAAATTTATTTTGTTTTGAAAAGCAAATCTTGCCTATATTGGTGAAAAGCAGATTTATATTTAATTGTTGGCTGTTTTTGTGGTTGATTTTTCTTACCAATCACAAAAAAAGAGTTAATTATGGACTTTGTTTTATAGAACAATCTTTTCTTATGGTATCAGTAGATAGGTTTTGTTGTGGGAGCGAAATTTGTCAGTCTATCTAGCGCTAGATTTTGGTGGAAGTTCAGTGAAATGTGCCATTTTGGATCACAACGCGTCTAAATTGGAACAGTTTAGTATCCCGAGTCGTGTGGGTAGTTTCGACCGTTGGTTTGAACAGTTTGATTTCTATTTTCATCGTTACCTAAGGGAATATCCATTGAGTGGCATCGCGATTAGTGCGTGTGGCGTAGTGGATGTCGAAACGGGGTATATCCATGGTCAAAGCGCGTTATCGTATCTACACGGAGTGAACGTAAAGCAATTATTCGTTGAACGATATCAATTGCCGGTTGAACTAGAAAATGACGCTTGTTGTGCTGCGTTAGCCGAACAATGGCAAGGAGCAGGGCAAAACTCTGAACATTTTTGTTTAGTGGTTATTGGCTCTGGTATCGGTGGTGCGATAGTGACGAATGGTGCTATTCAAAAAGGCCATCACTTGCATGGTGGTGAATTTGGCTATGCAATTATGAATTTTGCGCATGGACAACCACAAATTCTGTCCCATCTCGCGTCAACTCATGCTCTTGTTACGCAAGTTGCGAGGGCATTGGATATTCCACGCAATACTCTGAATGGCATTAAAGTCTTTGAACTGTATGACCAAGGTGATGAAGTTGTCCACGAGGTTGTCGCTCACTGGATAAATTATTTAGCAACAGGGTTATTTAACCTGCATTACACCGTTGATCCTGAATTCATTGTATTGGGCGGCGCGATCAGTCAAAGGCGCGATCTCGTGACACTAGTCAATCAAAAATTTGAAGAGTTCATTGAGGCAATGCCGTATTGCCATGTGAGACCTAAACTGTTGGCTTCTCGATTTGGTAATGACGCAAATTTGATTGGAGCATTAGTTCATTTTTTACGTCGACAAGGGATAAGTAAGGGATAAGTTTGATTAGGTAATTAATTTATTGAATTATTTATGGGGGTTGGCGAAAAACAACAATCAAAAAAGCCGACGTGAATGTCGGCTCTTTATTAGTTTGTTGCTTCTTTCACACGAATTTTGCTCTTCGCTACTTCTTTTAGGTTGAGCTTATTGAGCGCTTGATTCGCCTCTTCGTCATTTGGCATTTCTACAAAGGCAAATCCCTTTGATTGGCCTGATACTTGGTCTAGCACCAAAGTACATTCGCGTACTTCACCAAATTCGGCAAACAGTTTACGAATATCTTGTTCAGTAGTCACACGTGCGAGGTTACGAACGAGTAATTTCATATTAAATCATAATTTATGAGGAAGGTGCTTTGATTGTACAGGCTAGCGGTCAAAAACCAAGATAAAACCCATACAATACGTCCTTTTCCCATCAACGACATGGCCTAGTGGTTAGATTGTCGTTTACTTGGCCGTTGACGAGCAAAATTGTGCTTGGTAAACCATCACGATAAGATCTCTTCATGAGGCTTATAAATAGTGACACGATTTCTGCCATCTCTTTTGGATTGGTAGAGTGCGTGATCTGCGCATCTATAAGCTTCACTAAAAATATCGTTGCGAAGAGTGACACCACCAACTGAAATCGTGACTTCAATATTGGAAATAGGCTTGTGCGCGACATGTTGTCGAATGAGTTCAGCTTTGTCATAAAGCATATCATCGCTCATTGCTTTAAATAGAATGATAAACTCTTCGCCGCCCCAGCGTATGGCCGCGTCAGTACTGCGAATTTGGCTGGCAATACGACGTGCTACTGCACTGATTACTTCATCCCCTTTTTTATGGCCATGAGTGTCGTTAATGACCTTGAAAAATCGATATCGATGATAAGCATTGAAAAGTTGTTGGCTTTTTTCAGGCGTGGTTCATAGAAATCACGGCGATAAAACCCGGTCATTTTATCGCGCTTAATGCGCAGTTGTCGGCCTCTAAAATAGACCATCAACAAATGAGAGCAAAAGGCAATGAACAGTGATGGAATCAAGGTGCGCTTGATAATATCCAATGCGTTTAATCCAACCACCATCGGACCTGCGTCCGTACATGGGATCTCAATTGGTTGATGATAGGTTACGATGCCACCTTTGGTATTGACTACCGTCCCATTTGCTTGGTTGAACTGTTTTACAATAAGGTCAACAAAGCTGTTTTTGAGATCGATTGCGAGTAGGGCATTAAGCTTTTGTTCATTGTAGACAGGATAATAAACGGTTCTGATCCATTGATCGGTCCCTTCCTCTTTATACGGTTCTGATAGTTTGATGTTGCAGCCGTAAAACTGATTAAAGGTATTCTCTAATTTTTCCAGTTTTACAATCCGTTTCATAACATCATCAGATTGGTATGTGCCATACCGATCTTCATATTCTTTACGTAGAGGAGAAAAGTGTCCGTAGTTGGCAGGATGCTCGAAGATCGCTATCGTCCAAATATTCCCTTGAGTAATAGGCTCTAATTGTGAACGAAGTTTGTTGATGCCGTGAGAGAGCACTTTAACATCACCGCTTTTACTGACCATGATTTTAACGCCGTTATTCTCATGAATGCCTTTAGTCAGTTCTACCGTTGCAGTATTGTTGTAGTACTGAGCGAAACGGCGGCTAACGGAATAAATTTGATTGAAATCAGTGATGACAGATTTGGATAGTTGCTTGAGTTGAACGGCGTTGTAAATCGCATACGATGCACTAACAATAATGGTAGTAACCAGAAATAGTTTGGCAACAGGAAGAATGTGATAGTGATATGCGTGAGATAAGCTCTTATACATTAGCGTTCATAGTCAAGAATAGAGGCAGCAGTTTAGTGGCTGATACCATTTGTTCAAGTATACATTTTAATTGATACGACAACTAAAGTTTATTCTTTTGATAAGCAAGGGTAAAAGCATCATATCGTGACGAATTTAATCAATTGTATAGTGATCATTTTCTTTTTTAGGGAGGCGAGTGCTTTGCAAGCTGTTCGTGACATTTAAATTTATTGCTGACAGGAAAAGGACAATGATTTAGTCGGAATGCAAAAAAGCCCACGTAAAGTGGGCTTTTTGGTTGTTCCTAAGAACGAATTTGGTGCCCGCTACTGGACTCGAACCAGTGACACCTTGCATGTCATGCAAGTACTCTAACCAACTGAGCTAAGCGGGCAGGATATAATGTTCAACGTCGACTTCGATTAAAATCAGAAGTGGTGCCCGCTACTGGACTCGAACCAGTGACACCTTGCATGTCATGCAAGTACTCTAACCAACTGAGCTAAGCGGGCATTCCTGTGGAACGAGATGGATATTACCCACAGTCTTCGGGCTGTGCAAGGGTAATTTTGAGTAAATTGAACTGTTTGGCGGAGTTATGTGCAGATTGGTTGAGTTTTATTCTTGCGTGGAGAAAAATTGTGCGCTGCCTCACGCAGTCATCTGCATGAGCCATAGCAAAAGATTTATCGGTGACGGTTAATCGTTTGAAATTATTCGATATGAGTCACCGATATCACTGTCCACGACCGTTAAACATCACCACCAAGGTGTTTAAGATGATGCTCGCGTCCATTAAAAACCACGATTTGGTGGAATGCAGTGATAATGCGTAGCTGTGGTCGTAGCCAACTTTACGTCTCACATCGTCGATACACGTATCGTAACCTTGGTTTACTTGCGCTAAACCTGTAATCCCTGGCATTACGCCATAGGTACGGTCAGCAAAGTAGGGAATAGCGGTCTCTAACTCGTTGTAAAATGTTGGGCGCTCAGGGCGAGGGCCAATTAAAGACATCTCGCCTTTGAGTACATTAAACAATTGCGGAATTTCATCGAGTCGCGTTTTTCGCAGAAAACGTCCAATTGGCGTGATCCTAGGATCATTCTTAGTTGCCCAAACGGCGCCTGAGCGGGTTTCCGCATCTTGGTACATAGTACGAAACTTGATGATGTAAAAGAGTTCCATTTGAGCCGGGGTGGATTTCCCCACTCGTAGCTGGCGATAAAAGACCGGGCCTGATGAAGTCAGTTTGATTGCGAGAGCGATAAGTGGCAATGCAGGACTAATGATCAGTAATGCGATACAAGCGCCCAAAAGATCAAATAAACGTTTGGCAATCCAAGTTGGGTAATTTGCGGTGATGTGTGGCATAACAGACTCCTTAAACTCGTTTCCAATAGTCATTTTCAAGGCCCAGTAAGTAACGCAGACCGCCGTAGAAATTGGCAAAATGGCCGGCGACGAAGTAGGCAAGAAACTGACAGTATTTATTCGATAAGCGCTGCGGGAAAATAATGCCCAATACGGCCACGGTATAAAGCAGCAGTTGCGCTATCACCATCAGTGTGAAAACAAAATGTTCAGACAATAATATCGATGAGGCAAGACAGATGATCATCAGATAAGGGGTGAGCAAACGTAAGCCTTTGCCTGATGCAAAAGCGAAAGCAATCGCTCGGTAGCGCGGTAAAAATAGACTGGCGAGATGAATCGCTTGTTGCATGTTGCCCGCAGAAATTCGCAAACGACGCTGAAAATCTTTGGTTGCGTTGGAGGATTCTTGCTCAATGGCCATCATCTTTGGCTCGTAAATAGCGGTAAAACCGTGTCGAACGATTTCCATTGGCAGAATAAAGTCATCGTTAATAGTGTTTTTGTCTAATGGATGAAAGAGTTGGGTACGAAATAGATAAAACGCGCCGTGTGCTCCAATATTAGCGCCAAGGTTCGCTTCTCCTTGTTGAACCAAACTTTGGTAGCGCCAGTACTTTTCTTCGTTGGCATTGACCGAACTTAGTAACTGGTATTGGCTGTTGAGCACGCCGACATTGGGGTGGCTAAAATGATGGTCAGCGAGTAATAGTGCGTCAATTGAAATTAAAGCAGAGACATCACTGAGTGCGGTAATGTCACTTTTTATGGTTGGGATCAGATGATTAATGACCGCCACTTTACCTCGATTTTGTTTGAAATTAATAATCTCAAAATGAGTTTCACTGCAAATGGCTTCCTGAATGGTTTCCTCAGCGATGGCGACCGTTTTATCGCTGCAGCCATCGCAAGCGATGATGATGTTATAACGGTCGCGGGGGTAATCGAGACAGGCAAGGTTACGAATTTTGTCGGCGATCCAATCTTGTTCGTTGAAAGCAGGCACAATAATGGTGATGCTCGCTCTAGCGTGATCGGCTTGCGAGCTTTGATAATGACGAAAAGGTATGTCAGAGCGCTTCTCAGGGCGAGACTTGGCATACCAGCGCAATAACAACGGATAACCAAAGTGATGATAAATGACTAAGCTCACACTCAGGACAAATAGAACAACTAATACGATATTGATCATCTTAACGTACCTCCATCGATAAACGTTGATATGCCGCCACCATCGATTCAATGTCATTATTTTTGAGCACAAATTGGCGAGGACTTAATGGCTTCATTTGCGCTAACGCAGAATAAATTTTTGCAGTCAATGCATGTGGCTGTTCAGCTTGGAAGAGTTGCCCGCTGCAAGGACATATTGTTTCTTCTACCGCACCGACGTGGCTTGCAACTGTGACAATGTCACAAGATTGAGCTTCGAGGGTTGAAAGCGGAAAACCTTCGTGTCGAGAGGGTAAGCAGAATAGATCAAGGGATTGATAGAACCTCGGCATATCATCAACTAAGCCCAGCCAATGAATTCGATTGGAGACGTTTAAGTGTTTAGCCAGTTTTTTGAGGCTATCTGATTGCGATCCATCTCCAGCAATGGCCACGCTGAAATTGCTCGGTAGCATTGCCAGCGCTTTGATGAGCACATCCTGTCCCTTCACATGCTCTAAACGGCCAGCACAGCCAATGATAGTGCCGGAGAGTGGTAAACCGAATTGTTGCCTTGCTAGGCTCTGACTTGCAGGTTTAAAACGTCGGCAGTCAATGCCGTTTTTGATCACTGTGATATCCGCGTATTTGAATCGACGGCTTAACTGACTGCTAACCATCTCTGCATCAGCGACGAGGCGCGGTTTGGCGATAGCAAGAGCCATGCGTTGCAATCGTTCATTGTTTCGATTCGATAGATGCCAGATATCGTGTTCGGTATGAATATGGCATGGAACAGAAGTGAGTTTGCATGCCGCGCCTCCGTACAATAGTGGCCCAATATGATGGGTATGTAGGACGTCCGGTTTTAAAAATTTCAGCAGCCTAGCCAGTCTGATGATGGCTGAAAAGTGAAAGCCACTGGGTTTATTGAGGAAAATAAGATTCCCTTTAAAAGACGCTAATTTAGGCCACTGTTGAATCGCGCGGGGTAAATTTCCCTCTAAGCTAATCACGAGAACACGATGACGCTCATTGGCGAGACGCAACATTTCAAGCACTAAGGTTTCAATACCTCCTGGGGCGAGGTGCTGTACAACATGAACAGTTAGCTTGGCATTGCAATGAGTGCTTAGGTCATGACTCTCAGTGTTGAAAGTGCAGATATCAGAGGAGTCATGGGCGCATTTGTGATTATTTTCCATTGTTATGCCACCTTGATTTATCGAGTTGCTTTAGATTAATAAATTAAGGATTGCATCTTGCGTGCCAATATTATTTGTTATTAAATTCAGTCAATTAGTGCACTTTCATCAGCAAGAAGTCAGGTGGGTTTTATTTTGAGAGTCGTAATGCAATTTTGGGAATCGTGGTGATCACTGAGGCACCAGTGATTTTTTCAATTTGTTCTGCTCTGCGGATTGAGGAATCAAATAATTCGAACAGATAAG
>NZ_AFWF01000086.1 GCF_000222605.1 Vibrio ichthyoenteri ATCC 700023
TTTTCTCGGCTAGCTTCAGAGTTTCAGCTTTAAATTCAGGCGTGTGTTTGATTCTGTTTTTTTGATTTGTCATGTTTCACCTCGTTAGTGATTTTACTCACTTAACTCAGTGTCCAAAACTACTGGTGCGGATCAGCATTAAATAATTCGGGTATACGGTTTCAATATACATCCACCGATTAAAGATACGATGTTTATCCTCTTCACGAATTTTATCCATTCCCTCAGCCACTTTAACCAACATTTCGCCATTACCTTGTGCGACGGCAGGCCTTACGACACCAGAATAGAGATGAAACACACTGATAAACTGATCACTCTGGTCAGTGCTCTGCAAATAATAATTTGCCACTTGTAAGTCGGCAACAAAAGCATCAATACGTCCGGCGAAGGCTGCTGCAATTAAATCTTGGTTATTGGAGAAACTGAGCGTTGCTAGTTTAGGAAAATTTTTCTGTGCGTAGTCTTGCTCGAAGCCACCTTCGACGACCCCTAAGATAAAGTTATGAGAACCAGAAATAAGATCAGTGACATCGATACCAAGTAGTTTTCTATTTAAAAACAATTGCGTATCAATGGTTAGAATTGGTTGGCTAAAATCTAAATAACGGTCACGTTCTTTAGAAAGCAGTAAACCGGCATGAAAGTCTGCTCGTCCATCTTCAACGGCTTTTAGTGAATCAGCCCAATCGAGTAACAGAAACTCCACTGGTTGGCCTGTTACTCGTGAATACTCACGCCAATAATCAATCAAGATACCTGAAGGTTCACCACTCGCATCAAGAAATGAAAACGGCTTCCATGCTTTCGAGTTAGCAATGACCAGTGTCTGCGTTTGCTTTGTCTGTTCGGCATAACTTACCGACGCAATGACGAGTAGAACCCACGATAACCAACGAGACACAACAAACCTCAGCACAGCAGAGAAAATGAATTGCTATCAAAGAGCAATACTTAGGAGAATGATTCCTACTTGTATATAGTCTAAATCTACTATTCGATCGCTATGCTATTGATTTTATACGAGTGACATCACAAATACCCATTCAAAAAACACATAGAAAAAAGCCCTCATGTTGAGGGCTCAAAATCGATCATATCCAATTAGATTTGCGCAGAGTTGATATAGTCGCTGAGCTCTTGATTAGATACAGTCGTCACTAGGTCATCATTCAAATAGAAGTCCACGCTGTCTGCGCCTTTAACGCCACGCAGTACCTTATGTTGTCCATCGATATAAGTGATGTCCATCTGCATTGTATTTTCGTCTAGTTGCGACATTGTCGCACTCTCAATATTCTTGGTGCTCGTTAGCGGAACACCCGTCAAGGCAGGATCTAGCTGGCCATTTACTTTAATGTAGTTTTTGGTTGGAGTATCCACAACTGCCGGAGACTTGCCCGAAATTGGGTTGGTGCCAGTCCAAAACTCAATCGCATTAAAGATAAATAGGTCAACCGTACCGGTTAAGCCGTATACCGGTGACAAAAGCAAAAACATCCCTTCACGACCGTATCGGTTATCGACGATTTCTAGGTTGAACTTAGAGACTAAGCCTGTGGTTGCCATTTGGCCCATGCAGCCAGTTAGTGACGAAACACCTAACGCCGTCACTACCGCCATTGTTACTGCTTTTGCTTTCATTGTTACTACCAAAATAATAAATTCGGCGCGCATGCTACTCCCGGCGCTTGGTCTTGAAAAGAGGCTAACACTGCAATTGACAGAAAACTAACTTCATTTCAAATCGTATCTTGGTGTCATTCAATTTGATGTGGGCCAAAGTAAGTCACATCCGCAACATTCCCTCTCTCTATATATATAGATTTGACCAATAAAATTCGGCTTTGGCTTGAGGTCACTTAAGCAAACAAAATTGCAACATGGATAAACCAACCATTAACATACGCAAATTATTTTCATATTCTCCGAAAAAGAGATTCCAATCACACTTCAATTGGTTATAATTCGCGCCCATTGCGCTTTATGTTGATAAACGCAAACTAATTTTTAATAAATCGAGTGTTAACAATCCTCAGAAATGGGGACAAATGAGAAGAATATGAGCAAGATTGATAAAGCTTCACGTATCCTTTTAGCAGGATTCTGTATCAACCTTTGTCTTGGCATCCTGTATGCTTGGAGTGTGTTTAATAAAGCGTTAGTAACTGAATCTGGTTGGAGTGCTGCAGAAGCATCTGCACCATACGCAACAGCAACTATCACTTTCTCTATCTGTCTTCTTGTTGCAGGCATCCTTCAAGACCGCATGGGTCCACGCATGATCCTGATCCTAGGTACAGTTCTTACTGGCCTTGGCATGATCGCGTCTGGCTTTGTTAATACACCAATGATGCTAAACATCACCTTTGGTGTGATTACAGGTGCGGGTATCGGTTTTGGTTACGCGTGTCTTTCTCCTTCAGCGATGAAATGGTTCCACCCATCGAAGAAAGGTATGGTTAACGGTCTAATCGCAGCGGGCTTTGGTCTTGCAGCTATTTACCTTGCACCAGTAACTTCTGCACTGATCGATAGCATGGGCATTCAAACCAGCTTTAAGATCCTAGGTGTTGGTATCCTATTTATTGCCGTACCTCTAGCAGCAACCATCAACAACCCAGCAGCCGATTACACGCCAGCTGAGCCTAAATTAAAAGAAGGCCAAGCACCTAAAGCGGTTAAGAAGTCTGAAGATCTAACTTGGAAAGCAATGCTAAAAACTCCACAGTTTTACTCACTGTGGATCATGTACGCACTAGCTGCTTCAGTTGGTCTTATGATCATCGGTAACATCACTACTATCGCAAGCGTACAAGCTAACCTGCCAAATGCAGTTTACCTAGCTTCGCTTCTAGCAATCTTTAACTCAGGCGGCCGTGTTTGTGCGGGCATGCTTGCAGATAAAATTGGTGGTGTTCGTACTCTTCTTCTAGCGTTCGTTCTACAAGGTATCAACATGGTACTGTTTGCAACGTTCCAATCAGAAGTAACATTGATCATCGGTACTGCGGTTGCAGCAGTAGGTTACGGTACTCTACTAGCAGTATTCCCTACTCTAACAGCTGAGTTCTACGGTCTGAAAAACTACGGTACTAACTACGGTGTGCTTTACACATCATGGGGTATTGGTGGTGCAATCGGTGCAGCCGTTGTTGGTTTCTCTATGACTAATGGCGACGGTTACGGCCTAGCGTACACAATCTCTGCAGTAATGATGGCAGTGTGTATCGTACTAGCGCTTGTTACTAAGCCTCTTTCAGACGCAAAAGTTGCTGAGCTGAAAAACGCATAATTGCGAATTGATTTGAAACAAAAGGCTTAACCTAACGGTTAGGCCTTTTTTGTTTTGCGCCGTCTATAATTGATCTCATCAGATAGATGGATCAAATAATCTTGATACTTGTCGTACCAATCTATCTTGAGTTCAATGCTTATAAATAGAAAGGATTGCGTATGAGATCAGCATGGCTACTCACCGGCACCGCACTTATTTGCTCTATGCCCGCCGCCACTCAAGAGACTAAACCCAAACTCGTTCTGCAAATCACCGTCGATGGCTTACGGGCTGACTTGCTTAGCCGTTACCAACATAATTTTGGTCAAGGTGGCTTCCGCTACTTGATGGATGACGGTATCTATTACACCAATGCCAATTATCAACACGGTAATACAGAAACCATCGTGGGGCATGTTTCTTTAGCGACTGGCGCACCACCCTCGGTGCATGGCATGGTGGGTAATGTTTGGTATGACCGAGCCAAAGAACGTCTGGTCTACAACGTTGAAGATGATCAATATTCAACGCTCACTCAAGGGGCTGGTGTTGATAAAGCTACCGAAATTGACCCAACCCAAAAAACCGCACAAGGTGATGGCCGTTCACCCGACCCAATTCTTTCAACCACTTTTTCAGATGAACTCGCCCTATCAAGCAATGGCAAAGCCAAAATATTTTCTGTGTCAGTCAAAGATCGAGGCGCAATTTCACTGGGAGGCCATGCTGGTAAAGCGTTTTGGTTCTCCAAGGCGACATCTGATTTCGTCACAAGCAATTACTACTATCAACAATATCCAGATTGGGTCGAGCAGTGGAATGCGCAAGACCATCCCAAACGTTACTCAGGTACCCAATGGCAGCTTAGCCTTGAACGCGATAAATACACACTCGATGATTCTGATGCCGACTTCAAAGTTGACTTAGGTGGATTTGCACGTAGCTTTCCCCACCCATACGGCCCGGCTGACTTCAAATATTATTCAACCATGCTAACGCTCAGCCCCGCTGGCGATGAGTTAACCGCTGATTTTGCAATGGAACTACTGCAACAAGAGCAACTTGGGCAAGGCGCGTTTACTGATTATCTCGCGGTGAGCTTTTCTTCCAATGACTATGTCGTACATATGTTCGGTAGCAATAGTTTGGAAAATGAAGATAACCTGATTCGCCTTGATCGCACTCTCGCTCGCCTCTTCAAACAGGTCGACGAGTATGTTGGATTGGACAATACCTTAATTGTACTCTCTGCCGATCATGGCGTGCCGGAGTCATCACCCAATGCCGCGCGGTTTGGTCTTCGTCAGGCGCGTTACTTTAGCTTAGAAGACTTGTGGAACAATAACGTATCGCAACGTCTCAAACGCGAATTTGGCCTCGATAAAAGTGCGATCAGGCTCTACGCTCAGCCTTATGTCTACTTAAATCATCAAGTGATTGAGCAAGGTGGCCATGATTTAGATGCTGTGCAAACTGCCATTGCCGAAGAAGCAAGAAAGATTGAAGGTATTGCTTTTGCCATGACCAGTTCAGACATTAAACACAATCGTGAAGCTGAAACCCGCGTAATGCAATTGGTCAAAAATAACTATCACCCTTTGCGCTCAGGCGATGTTTACCTTGTCTTTAGCCCACGAACTTATATTAACGATATGGACGGGCTGACTATCGCTTCTACCCACGGTTCACCTTGGCGGTATGATACTCACGTGCCCGTGATTTTTGCCGGCTTTAACTTAAAATCGCAAAAACAACCAAGGCCAATTACGCCTTATGATATCGCACCCTCACTTTCTAGTCTTTTAGGTATCACTCTACCAAGTGGAGCAACAGGCGAGGTGCTGCGAGAAGTAGTGGCAGATTAAGTAAGGGCTGCGTCACGATGACGCAGAACGGATTATCAGACAAAAAGTCGTACATTTTACGCCTTCTACTTCAAGGTAAAAAAGTGGCGCTCACGACTTAAATGGCTTAGCGTCCCTCAATTAATCCCTTCTCGTGGGTTTGATTGAGGGACTATCATTTGCGAGTAATAAGATTTCGTCACCAACACTTTTCCTAGCTAGGCGCACAATATCAGCAGACAAAGAGTCACGGTGAGTCATTCGACTTGGTATCATCGATTCGTTTTAAAAGAGAACTCAAAATGAAAAAAATAATTGCTCTATCTGCACTACTTTTCGCTTCTAGCTCTGCTTTTGCCGCTTTCAACGGTCCTGAAGTGGCGTCTATCAATTCAGTTAGCGATGCACTAAAAGCCAATGATGATAGCTTTGTTATACTCACGGGTAACATTACGAAATCTTTGGGTAATGAACTCTACTTGTTCAGCGATAAAAGCGGCCAAATTGAGATTGAAATTGATGACGACAACTGGATGGGTGTCGACGTTACGCCAACCGATACAGTCATCATCCGTGGTGAAGTAGACAGCGAATGGACCACACCTCAGATTGATGTTGATACCATTAAACTTCAATAAAATGTCTCCCGCCCAAATCATCCCTTGTGATGATTTGGGTTGTTCCCCTTATTCTTGGTTTTATTTGGCTGATTAAGGTTGATGGCGGAATCATCTAACGCCGGAAGCGCTTTGGGTAAACTAAGTAGAGGTTGACGCCTTAACCTCACCGCACGCCAGATACGCTTAAAAAGCGCTTTCTCTTGCTTTCCGTGCTGGAATGCCTCCATCGTCGACGACCAATCTTCAGATGAATCTAATTTATTCAATTCCAATTGCGAGCGTTCTATTCGTAATTGTCTATAGATCATTGCACGTGCCTTACCCCACTCTCTTCTCTTTAATAATCTTGCAAAATCCAACCACAAAGGGGCTGGGTGATTCTGGTAATAACGTCTCAGCATGTAGATAACGACGATGAGTAGCAGTATTAAACTGACTATGAGCAAGATCGACGAGGCGTAAGCCTTAGTGAAAGAGACGAATGTATGTTTGGCGTGAAAAGTCTTACTCGCAAGCGTAACCGTTTCTACCTGATTTTTTTCACTGTTCCACCATTGAAATGTATATTCAGGTAAGGTGATTGCACCGCCTTGCTGAATAACATAAACGCTTTGCTCTGTGCGGCTCGAACGATAGTCACCCCGAGCATGACTATCATCCAACCGATTAGGTTGAGGATAACTTTGGTAGTCATCACTCAATTCATTCACCAACAGATCAGGAATCAACACCGATAAGGTATCAGAAGCATTAATGGTAATCGTACGCGTAATGGCGTCACCGACATGCAATGTATCACCAACGCCATCCACGCCAGTCAACGCCCACTCTTGCTGTACATCGACACTGGTTGCGGAAAACCAAGGAGTATCATCACTCAATAATCCTGACGGCAAGCGAGCTTCAAAGGTAATTGAGGGAGTATAGATTGTTCCAGACGCAGAGCCTCCACCTGCCAGCGAGACTTTTACGGCAACAGCAAGAGGCGAGATAGTAAACAATCCGGATTGCTGAGGATACAGGGTAGTTTCCCAACGTTGATGAGACCAAGTTTCTCCCTGTTCTCGCTGGGTATAATTGGTGGCAAGTTGATTGCGCTGCTTCGCGATAACGCCCGGAACTTCCACCGGGGCTATTCTTGTCCCTGCCGCAAACCAACGAGGTGTGGAGACATCAATGTAGAGAATAATTTGCTGGTTAACGGCAAAGCGTTCCATTGTTCGCTCTGTTTGTTGGTTGCCTGGCTTGTCATTTGGCAACGTGTCGCCAACCCATGCTTTGACCTTAACCAAAGAAGGGTCAACACTCGCCTGAACCCCTTGTATGTGCGCAGATACAGTAACCAATAGCGCCAAAGCCAGTAACCGCATTGAGTTGAAAGGATTAATATTCATCATGGTTTTGCCCCTTGCGCTTTTACTGCACTATCTGCTTTTACTGCACGATCCGAAGACACAGAACTCTGTTGCGGCAATGCGGGCTCTCGAAGTTGAATTTGGAACTTCGCTCTGAGGAAGTATTTCGGGTCTGCTTCAACACGTTTTAACCACTTATCCGCCACCTCTTGATCCGCCAAAATGTCATCGGCACTGAACTGCTGTTTTTGCATCAGTTGTTGAGCCGTTTCCTCATCGACACCATCGCCGGTGCGAGGCTTGTCTTGATCGAGTTCGAGTGATTCTTCCGGACCATCGGTTGATCCCGCTTGGCTTTCACTGGTTCGATTCACGTCTTCTACGATGCCCGCTATCACATTGAGGTTATGCTGCACATCATCTTTCAGCGTTGCGGTAAGTGTCGGTTTTTCTAACAAGGCAATTAACAGATCTCGTGCTGCTACGTATTCTCTCTGACGAGCCAACGCACTAGCTGCGTTGTAGAGCCCATAATCACTTTCCATTTGAATAAACGCGCTATGTGCTAGCTTGTATTCACCAGCGTAGTAATAAGCCGTACCTTTACGCAGTGGATCACGAAACTGTTTTGCTGCTTCAAGATACTGGTGCTGATTAAATAGCCTTTGCCCTTGTTGATCTGAGGTCAACCACAGATCCCACCACCACTGCCCTGCTTTTTGCCACGTAGAGCGTGTTTCTACCTGTTGATTTGTCTCAGCCTTGAGAGAAATAGCTTCAGCCTTGACTTTGATCGGCACCAACATCGTCGCTGAAATACTCGCAATAACACACCATTGCACTAACCAGCCTTTACGAAACCACAGCAGCATAATCAGAGCAATCGGGATCAACAAGCCATAGCCCATATCTTGCCATGGCATTGATGATTCACCATTAATTTGCATATTTCGCTCTATGTAGCGATTGAGCATTTCCACATCACGATTATCGACTGCCACCTCGATCAAATGTCCATTCGTCGCACTGGTGAGCGCTTCAAGTGACTCTAAATCAATAGGGTCATTGCTCACAATGTTGGGATTGCCAGCCGCAAGAACCAACAACTGATAAGGTCTTTGGCTGAAAAATTCTTTATAAGCCCTGATGGTTTGCTGATTCACCGAATCTGAAACCAGTAAAACCGTTGAGCCCGCTTGTTGTTGAAGTTGCTGATCGATCAAAGGCAAAGCCTTCTCGGCTAATTTGCCCTCTATTGGCATGATCTCCGGCGTAATTGCAGCTAAAAACGGCGAAAACACCTCGTTATCTTGGGTAATTGGCATGGCTACATGAGCCGATCCGGCAAAAACAACCAAGCCGGTGCGCCCTCCATTACGAGCGGCAAGTAAATCACTGATCTTTTGCTTCGCACGTTCAAGCCGACTTGGTGGTAAGTCTTTTTGCAACATGGAATCTGTATTATCCAGCACCACCAGCATTGAGGCCTTATCTTCGCCGAATGGCGATGCTTGTCTTTGCCAAGTTGGGCCTGCACAAATGACAATCGCGAAAGTCATAATCACAATGAGCATTTTAAGTGGCAGTTGTTTCTTCCAGCCCGTTTCCCCAATGGTTAAAGCATTACGTAAATGGGATGGCAAAACATCCTGCCACGAGGGTTTATTTTCAACGCGCCAACGCAACCAAAGGAGCACTAACATTGGAACGAGGGCGAGTAGCCATTGTGGCCGCAAGAAATGAAACTGAACTAAAAACTGTTGCAAGGCTTGCCAATCAAACATGTTTGTCCCCCTGTTGACGCTCTGTCTCGTCTTGCGGCTTCGGGACTGACTGGCTTGGATGTGAGTAGCTTTTATGTGAGTAGCTTGGATATGAGTAAAGAAGACGAGATAAGCGCAGGCGGCGCAATGTAGCCAATGTAAAAGCCAGTAAATACAGGCAAACGACCATCGCGATTAGATAATGATGTAAACTTTGCTTGGGGCGATAGCTGCTACTCTCATAGAATTGCGGTTCAAGTTCGCCGATTTTTTGATAGGCCGACGCTAACTCAACACGATTCAATGCCTGAAAAGCTTCGCCGCCCGACTCTTTTGCAATCCGTTGAATCGTCTCCATATCCAACGCAACTTCACCCACGGTTTGCGGATCGCCCATAGCAATCATATGGATGCGAACCCCTTTGGCTTTGGCGACTTTAGCGGCATCAATCGGCTCGACAAAACTGCCGGTGTCGTTGCCGTCTGTGAGGACGATAGCCACTTTCTGTGCCTGTTTGTCGCTTGGGCTTACACTGTTGTTTTTCGTTTGATTATTTTTACTTAGATGACTCCGACTATCAGCGCTTTGTTCGAACACTTTGACAACCAGACCGATAGCATCGCCCAAATGGGTGCTTTTTCCCGCCATTGCAACATCAGTCTGGTTAAGGAGCGCCAACCATACTGTTTGATCTGCAGTAAAAGGCGCTTGTAGAAAAGCAGCATCACCAAACAAAATCAACCCCAGTCGATCTCCTTGACGTGTGGCAGCGAAATCTGCCAACACCTCTTTGGCCGCCTGCAAACGGGTAATTTTTTGACCATTGTCTGCCGAAAAATCTTGCTCTGCCATTGAACCAGAAAGATCGACCACTACCATAACATCTCGGCCCAATTGCTCTCTTAATACCGGTTCACCCAATATTGATGGTTTCGTTAACGCACATACCACTAATAGCCATGAGATAAGTAACGTCATCCTCTGCCACCAACTCGGTGTCAGTTGGGTCGCGCCTGCCGAAGGGGTTTCCCCAATCGCATCCACCAATTGCTGAAAAAATGGCACCTTGATCGCCTGTTGCTTAGTGCGGTATGCCGGTACCAAGTAATAGATCAATAATGGCAGCGGCAAAATCACCAACCACCATGGATAATCCAATTCTAAACTGGCCGAGGTAACATCAATCATCTTTACCTCTCGGTATTTTGCGGCGCTGTGTTGTTGACGATTTCTTCGTTAACTGCCCTTGATTATGATGTCGCTTCAGCCATTCTGAAGCATCATTGAGTAATGTCGCGCGTTCTTTTTCTGTCAGTTGAGTTTTTGGGTCGACAAGACTGTGTAACCACTTTTTTCCCAGCTTAGAAGCGAAGCGAGCATCGATTGGGCTGAGATCATCGAGCGATTTCAGTAACGGCAAACCAAATTGTTGTCGATAGTGGCGACTTAAATGATTGAGTACGATTTTTAATATGGCGTAAATTTGATGCCCTGCTTGTGGATTGGCAATGCTAACCCTCTCAAGCGCTATGAGAGCCTCCTTGCGATAGCGATTTCGCCACCACCATCGCGCGGTTCGCCACAAGAAATAAAGGCCAGCAATCACCCCTGTGGCAAACAAGATTTTCCAGCCTAGTGTTTGAGGGAGCCAGCTAACACTCTCAGGTACCGTAACGTCATGCAAGTTACGCAGAATATAGGTACTTGGTGGTGTATGAGGATCACTCATTTAACGACCTCCCACTAACTTTTGCCACTGGTGTATGTGATCACCATCGGTGCTCAATTCAATGTGAGGCAGGCGTTTAATCGCCATAAGCTGAGATAGTTTTTGGCGTTGAATCGTACTTTGACGTTGTAGCCCTTCACTCGCCATCGTGACTTTAGCATCGCTATCTAAATTGAGTTGGTATTGGCCATCCCCCACAACCCAATTCGCCTTGGCAATATGTTCGGGCAGGGCTTGTTCTAAAGGGTCACTGACCATTACCGCTAACAGATCGTTGTGTTGTTGCAATTGTTTTAACTGCTCAAGATGTTGCTCTTCACAATCATGCCAATCACTAATTAAAATCAGCGTTGTTTGTTTCAGCTTCATCCGTTTAAGCAGCTCAACCCATTTGGCAAAACTCACCTCATCACTATCCACTGACCCAACGTTCAGCACTTGGTTCGCTTTGGCCACGCATTTAAGTTGCGCTAATAAATCATTTTGTGAGCGCCCCGCTTTACTGTGAAAAACCTTGGTATGCGAGGCGATGACAAACCCCACACGGTCGCCATCTTTTAATACTCGCCAGCCACACATTGCGCCAATCTCAGCCGCCACAACGGACTTCATCACTTGTAGCGAGGAAAAGAACATTGAACTGCGCTGATCAATACACAAAATGACGTTGCGATCTTTCTCTTCGGTATAGCTACGCACATGAGGCTTACCGGTACGCATGGTCACTTTCCAATCCAGATTACGAATATCATCGCCCAACTGATAATGGCGCAGCTCCTCGAAATTTAATCCTCTACCACGAAATAACGAACTATGGCGACCTGAAAGCACGCTGCCCGCTCTCAAATGAGGCAATAAACTAAATGACTGTGCTTGAGCTTGTAATCGAACCAAACGGGCATAATCGCAATACAGTCGCGGGTCGAACGCTTGCGTTGCTGGTGGATGGGTTGGCTTGGCCATAATATTGTTAGCCTATTTCGACGTGATCAAGCAGTTCATTAACGACTTGTATATGGTCGACCCCATCAGCTAACGCATCATAGGTCAGTGAAAAGCGATGCCCAATCACCATTGGCGTCATCGCTCTGACATCATCTAAAGTGACATAGTCACGCCCTTGTAGCCATGCATAAGCACGGGCGCATTTATCCAGAGAAATAGACGCTCTAGGGCTCGCGCCAACATCAATCCACTTAGCCAGATTTGTGTCTTGGTAACGAGCAGGTTGCCGTGTCGCCATCACCAATGCCACAATATAATTTTCCACTAAGTCAGAAACCGCAACATCAGGCAATTGGCGACGCGCTTCGATCACCAACTCAGGTTCAATATGCTCGGGCGTCACCAATTCAGCACTAGTTTCATTGCCCAACTCTTCGCTTCTTACCAATCGAATAATGTCTCGCTCTGCGCCTGCATCGGGATAATCAACCGTCACTTTCATAATGAAGCGGTCCATTTGAGCCTCGGGTAAGGGATAAGTGCCCTCTTGCTCGACCGGATTTTGCGTGGCTAACACCATGAACAGCTCGGGCAAAATGTGGGTCTTATCGCCCACCGTTATGGTGCCCTCCGCCATTGCCTCAAGTAACGCCGCTTGTACTTTTGCGGGAGCTCGGTTGACCTCATCGGCCAACACAATGCTATTGAAAATAGGCCCCGGTTGAAAACGCAGCTGTGGTTTACCCTCAAACTCTTGATATACCTCAGTACCCGTCACATCCGATGGCAAAAGGTCCGGTGTGAATTGAATTCTGCCAAAGCTAGTATTCAACAAATTTGCCAGCGACTTAACGGAACGGGTTTTGGCTGTACCGGGTAAACCTTCCAGCAATATATGACCATTGGTTAGAAGAGCAATCACCAAGCTCTGAACAACATGCTTTTGACCGATAACACTTTTCTCTGTTTGTTCCATCAACCGATTCATGGCTTGTTGAGCTTGATTCATAACGTATCCTTTTCTTGTTATCGCCTTATTGTCTCGTCACTCATTTGCTCATAGAGCTAGCAAAAAACGGCTTAAACAGGCATTAAAGGTTTGGTTGCGGCCTTAATTCATCATATCGTCTAACTGTTGAATGACGTTAGGTGGCGCGATATCACTTAACTGTGCGCGACATTGCCTGTACGCCGTCATCACTTTATTCCGTAGTTCATCTGCCGTTTGATTACTATTACGCGCCAACACTTCACATTGCGCGTAGAGATGTTGTGGGTTACCGCTGGCAATAAAGGCTTGGTTTAGCCCGCGAGCTGCTTCTAGAACATCCAATCGTTCCATCGCCAATCCGTATACATACCAATATTGAGCATTATTCATTGCCCGCTCAGCCGCTTGCTTTAAGTATTGGCTTGCTTGCTCTGATTTTCCTAAGCGTAGCAATGTTAGCCCCGCACTGTAGGGTAACGCGCTCGATTTTGGTTGAGCAGTAATGCCTTTAAATAACGTCTCTAGTGCACGTTGTTCTTGCCCCTGCACTCGATAAAGATCGGCCAAATTGGCATAACTGTTTTCATAATAAGGTTCGATGGCGATTGCGCCTTGATACCACTCGATCGCTTGATCAAATTCACCTAGATCGCGATATACATTGGCTAAGTTGGTTCGACCAAAACCGCGGTCGCTGTTAAAACGTTGAATCTGCATATAAGCTTCTAACGGCTGCGCCATTTTGCTTTTTTGCTCTTGGCTCATCTCACTCCAACCAACAACTAAAGCGCCAGCGGCTTCTGCTTGGACGGACAAAACCGGATCACCCAACAGAGGCGATAAAATTTGCCAACGATCATTAAAGGGATAACCCGACGAGCCCTCAATGGCACCTAAGCGGATCAGGTCACTGTCATGTTTAACGGCACGAGCTAAGGCCACCAGCGTGTTTTTACCTTGATTTCCGGCCATTCTCTGCAGCGCTGATCCACGGATAATGTCACTCAGTGTCGCGTCTTGAGAGAAATACGCTAATGCATCTGCCGCTCCCTCATGCCCTATCGAGTCAGCATAGAAAGCCACCGCCACATTTTGGGGACTTTGATAGTTTGAATCAGGAAACCATTGCTGTAATTGCTGAGCCGCCCATTGATCAGTTTGAGTCTCATGACAATCTGTGCAGACATTGGGGGTTTTTATATGTTGGCTTAAATCAGGTCGAGGTACATTCCAGCTATGGTCGCGACGAGGGTCTACTTCCATATAGGTGGTTTCTGGCATATGGCACGTGGTACATTGCGATGCTTCGGTATTAGCTTGATGAAAGGTGTGTTTTTCAGCGCTATATTCTGAGGCCAAATGACATTGTGCACACACTTGCTGTTCAGGAATTTTCAATTTTGCGGTATGAGGGTCATGGCAGTTGGTACAAGTCACACCACTTTTTGCCATCTTCGATTGAAGAAACGAACCATAGACATAATCTTCATCGAAAATTTGTCCATCTGGATAATAGAGCTCTGGCGTAATCAAGCTAAGGCGGTACTTATCGAGAAAAGCCCCTTTGAGATGATCTTGATTTTCATTGAGCTGTGTACGGCGGCTATGGCACTGAGCACACATTTGTAATTGGTCGGTTGGTTGAATTGCTTGCGGCTGTAAGGTGCTATGACCCTCCTTGAACACCCATTCTTTCACCGCAGCCGATAACTCACGATCAAATCCATAGTGAACACCGATTGGGTTTTCGCTTTTGGCTTGTGCGATATGCAAGCTTGCTGGGCCATGGCATGCTTCGCAACTCACGTTAATTTCAGACCATGTGGTCGCATAGCGATCTGTTGGCGCATCGTAGTTTTTAGTTAGATTGGTGGAGTGACAATCTGCACACATAAAATTCCAATTTTGCCCGCTATTTGTCCAATAAAATTCATCGCTTGGCTTAGTGTCTGGATAAAGGTGAAACCAGCGCTGGCCACCCAGTTTTAACTCACGCGCATCCCAAGCGAAGGGGATAAGTTGAATCCGTCCGTCGTCAAACTCGACCATGTATTGCTGTAATGGGTCAATGCCAAACGTATAGGCGATTTGATAGTTCTTTAGTTCTCCATCAGGTCCTTCAATCGTGACCCAAAACTCATCACCTTGCCGATAGAAACGATTTTCTTTGCCCGCATGTGTCACTTTATGATCAGAAAAATCCGCTAACACGGAAGCATCCGTTGCGTGCTGCATAGCCTTGTCATGGTGCGAGCCTTGCCATGCTTTGACTTCTTCTTTATGGCAATCAACACATTGTTCCACGCCTACATACCCAGCCTCTTCTGAGCGGGCTACGCCAACAAAAAGGCTTATTGATAGCGATAGTATGAGTACAGATTGAGCTAATATCCTTATTAGCCGTTCGCTTTTCTGCATACCTTTCCTTGTTATTTTTTACGCCAAGCCGTTTTTATTCCATGCCCTCTAAAACAGGCTTCTCGAACACATACATTTCGCATACGTGATGATTGAATACATGGTTATACGGCATGGCTAAATCACCGTTGTTTAATCAAAGATAGGCTGTTTTTTCCCGTTTTTACAAATAATTAGGGCTCCGAAGAGCCCTAACTTGTATCTCATTACTTATTTGGATTTTCTTGCAGTTTTTCCATGACTTGATCCAAGCTGAAACTCGCGGCTTCCTGCCTTGGTGGGAATTCCTCAAATGTTTCTAGGAATTTTCCAACGTAAGCTTGAGCAGGAACGAGCATATAAGCACGATCAAGCATCCAATCGTAATAGGTATTTGAAGTTACATCGGCCACTTCATATGGGTCCATACGTAGGTTGAAGATTTTTGGTACACGCAGAGGCATAAATGGTTCAGCCCAAATGCGCAAAGTACCTTTTGCGCGCTGCTCCAAAAATACAATTTTCCAGTTATGGTAACGGAGTGAACTAAGGTCACCATCATCTGTGAAGTAGAACACCTCTTCACGCGGACCTTGATCGACTTCGCCGGTAAGGTAAGGCAAGAAGTTGTATCCATCTAAGTGTACTTTGAACTCTTTATCACCCGCGCTGTAACCTTTAAGCAGCTTCTCTTTGATTTGATCATCTCCCGCGGCTGCAACCAGCGTTGGCATCCAATCCATATGGTGCATGATTTCATTTGACACTGAACCCGGTTCGATTTTACCTGGCCAACGAACCATCGCAGGTACACGGTACGCCCCTTCCCAATTGGTATTTTTCTCACCTCGGAAAGGTGTCAAACCCGCATCTGGCCATGAGTTCATATGAGGGCCGTTATCGGTTGAATAGAAAACAATGGTGTTGTCTTTAATGCCGAGATCATCCACCTTTTTCAACAGTGCACCGACATGATTATCGTGCTCAACCATACCATCGGCATAAAAGCTGATGCCTGTTTTGCCTTGGTTTTCCTCTTTGACATGCGTACGGAAGTGCATGCGCGTTGCATTCCACCACACAAAGAACGGTTTATCCGCTTTCACTGCGCGATCCATAAAATCAAGTGCCGCATCGAGGGTTTCTTCATCCACCGTTTCCATGCGTTTACGTGTTAAAGGACCGGTGTCTTCAATCTTGCCATCGGCATAAGACTTAATCACACCACGCGGGCCAAACTTCTTACGAAACTCAGGATCTTTTGGATAGTCTACATTCTCCGGTTCTTCCTCGGCATTCAAGTGATAAAGGTTGCCAAAAAATTCGTCGAAACCGTGGTTAGTCGGAAGATGTTCGTCTTTGTCGCCAAGGTGATTTTTACCAAACTGCCCGGTCATATAGCCTAATGGCTTGAGCATTTCGGCAATCGTCGCGTCTTCTGCTTGTAAGCCAAGATCGGCTCCAGGCAATCCTACTTTACTTAAACCAGTTCTTAGTACAGTTTGACCGGTAATAAATGTCGAACGTCCAGCGGTACAAGATTGCTCACCGTAATAATCGGTAAACATCATGCCCTCTTTCGCTATTGAGTCGATGTTTGGGGTTTTATAGCCAACAAGTCCAAAGGTATAGGCACTGATATTTGTTTGGCCAATATCGTCCCCCCAGATCACAAGTATGTTTGGTTTTTCTGCCGCGATACTGCTACTTGTCGCACCCATTAAGGCTACGGCAAGAATCGCTAATCGGCGTTTGACGCCATATTTCGCTGTCATAGAAACCTCTGTTGTAGTGAAAAATGTGCTTCCTGCTCAGAAACGTATAGCCCAGAAATTTAATTAATGCGAATTAGATCGCATAACACGTCACGGCTATTCATAACTCGGACATTACTACGTACAGCAGCGCAAGAATCATCAATGAGAGCTGAAAAAATTCATGACCAATCTGATAATTAGCTCGCTAGGAAGGGGATGAATCGCGAGTGTTAAAGGGCAGTTGAAGCAATCACACTGGGGTTAAATTATCCGATGGGCAGTCGTCGTCCCTGCGACTAAAAAACCTGCATTTAACGAAAAATGACATACTCTGGCGTCTACCTGCGATATTAATTCACAGTTAGATACACATTTACATAACATATTCTTTTGCGTAAATTGAAAGTTAAAACAATATAATTGATAATGCGTATCATATTCACCTAGGTAAAATATGATGTTTGACGCATTACCCGCAGGCTCAACAACCACTTCATCGTTTGATAGTGAGAACAGTACCTCTCCGTTATCGATCCTTCTGGTCGAGGATGATATAAACCTCAATCATCAATTGACCGCCCTGCTACAAAGCGAACACTATTGTGTTTCCAATGTAGAGTGTGGGGCCAAAGCGTTAACTTTACTCAAAATGCGCCAATTTGACTTAATACTGCTTGATGTCAACATCCCTAACATAGATGGATTTGGTTTACTAAAATACGTCCGCTCTCATTCACGTACCCCCGTCATTATGCTGACCGCTTATGGTGCAGAAGAGCATCGTATAAAAGGATTGCGCTATGGTGCGGATGATTACATTAGCAAGCCGTGTAATTTTGAAGAGGTAAAACTAAGAATTGAAGCGGTACTTCGCCGAACCCAACAACTCGCAGCCCCAACCTCTTCCCGCTACTTAAGTTATCAAGAGCTAACGCTCGATAGGCAAACTTATCAAGTCACCGTAACAAGCGAGAATCATGAAGAACCGCTAGTATTCACCCCCATTCAGTTCAAATTGCTTTGGACACTCATACAGCACAAAGGATCTGTGCAAAGCAAACCTTTCCTCTATCAAGCCGTACTTGAACGAGAATTTAGCCCCTATGACCGCGCACTTGATATGCATTTAAGCCGAGTTAGAAAGCAGTTATCCGCGCTTGGAATGGCGCAGGGACGCATACAAACAGTTCATGGAAAGGGATATATAATCAAATGAAACGAGTTCTCTTTTGGCGATTATTCATCGTGCTCGCTTTAGGTGGCGTTATCTTTTTTTCTTTACTGCATAGCGCAGCACTCATATCTAATGAAAAAATGAGCTATTTAGCCCAACAGCATCAACAAGAAATTCTCGATTGGGGCGTAACCGCGCAGCAGTTTATCGATGACAGTGATCAGCAAGGTTTGGACAACTGGTTAACCCAACTGGCCTATCAGGAAAACACGTGGGTAACGGTGGTTAAATCCCAAATTGATGTGGTCAGTGGCAACGGGCTTAATACCCGTTTTTGGTCTGGTTACGGGATAGGCCGAAACGTAGAATGGAAAATTCACCTCGATTTCCCCGATAACCCAATCATGGAAGTCGCCCTATCACCCAGCAATCACCACTTTTTGATTATATTACCCGAACGTATGCGTCCGGGAGGCTATCTGTCGCATGCATTTTGGTTATTCCGTGTCGTGATTCCTTTTATTGCTCTGCTGAGTTTAACCGTTTATCTATACCGATATGTTATGCGCCCTTTGCGTGGTTTTCAGCGAGCCACCAAAGACTTTAGCCAAGGTAACTATCAAGCAAGGGTGAGCCATTATCTCACCCTTGGCGACGATGAAGTCAGTCATGTGGCGAAAACCTTCGATATGATGGCCGATCGAACCGAACGTGTTATTGAGCATAATCGCAACCTAATCGCTGAAATGTCCCATGAAATACGCACGCCCCTGGCACGTGTCGAAATGGCCACTGACTGTGTAGAGAACCATATCGATACCTATACCATGGTCGAAAGAATTCGCTCAGAGGTGAAAAACATTCGCCAGATGGCGGAAGACACTCTCACATTAGCATGGCTAGAGAATGAACGCCCAAACCTATGCCAAGAATCCTTTGATCTGGTTGAGTTGCTGGATGCCATTATTGAAGATGCGCGTTTTGAGTATCCAGATCGAACGATCTCGTGCAACATCCCAGCATCCATACCTTTGACCCACTCCAATCAGCGGGCGCTTTCTCAGGCCCTAGAAAACATCATCCGTAATGGCTTACGCTACACGCCAGCAGGTGATATTTTTATTGTCACTGCCTGCTTGTCACAGCGCGCGGCTCACATCACGATTTCTGACTCCGGCCCAGGACTTGAGCCATCACTGACTAAAACTATCTTCCGCCCATTCTTTAAAGCCAACAACCAACAAGGTGCTCGCAAAGGCTTTGGGGTTGGGCTGGCACTCGCAAAACGTCATATCGAAGCGGTGAATGGCACTATAGAGGCCAAAAATCGTCAGGCTAGTGGGCTCGACATGGTGATCGAACTGCCCTCTTAATACCTGATTTTATTATTGATCATAACGTTGTGACTCATTCTATTACTGAGCCTGTCATTGATTTGTAACAGTTGTAAAAGTCATTTACTCCGCAGGGGCAAATCTTCAATATCCACAACCGATAATAATTCTCATTTAATCAAGGGGTTTACGGGAATGGATACCGTATTTAAGTTAAGCCCTGTGGCGCTCGCCCTCATTGCATTTTCAACCTCAGCACAAGAGACAGAAGTCATTGAAGTGACCGGTCAACAGTTGATTGGCGTTGACACCATCATCACCGCGGAAGATCTCTCTAAACGTCAAGCGAGTGACCTCAATGATATCTTTCGTAACGATCCTGAAGTGACGGTCGGTGGTTCATCGGGGATCAGTCAGAAGATTTATGTGCGTGGTTTAGAAGATACCATGCTTAATGTCACGATTGATGGTGCCCAACAGACCAGTAATTTATTCCACCACCAAGGCCGTTTATCAATTGAACCTGAACTGCTTAAACAAGTTGATGTGAGTGCTGGTGCCGGTCGAGCGACCAATGGCCCAGGCGCATTGGGTGGCGCAATTCAGTTTAAAACCAAAGATGCTCACGATTTACTGCATAGTGGCGAAAAATTTGGTGCACAAATCAAAAGTGGTTACTACACCAACAACAAAGGGCAAAAATACTCTGCCAGTTTATATGGTGAAATCACCGAAGGACTCGGGCTCCTAGCGACCTACGGCTATATTGATAGCGATAACATCAAAAATGGCAACGGTGACGAACAACCCTATACGGCAACGGAACAACATGTTGGCCTCATCAAGCTTTCCGGGCAAATCAACCCAAATCACTATATTTCATTAGCTTATGATTTCCGTGAAGATGATGGCGCGCGTCTGACCAAACCGCACTTCCAACCCAGTTTTAAAAATACCCCTCTAGAACAAGAAGCAGACCGCGAGACCATCACCGGTAACTATCGCTTTACCCAAGGTAATTACGTTGCTCTGGATGCGACGGTCTATAACACTCGATCTCGCATGTCTCACTTAGACAACCCACTTTGGGGGACGAGTGATGGCTCAATCGAGACCTTTGGCGGAAAACTGTTCAACACTGCATCGTTTGAAAAACACACTCTGATTGTGGGTGCTGATTATCGTGATGATGAATCTGAATTTGAAACCAACTGGGACGGAAACCGTTTTGACTATGAAAAAGGCAAAGTTTATGGTCTGTTTGTGCAAGATGATTGGCAAGTTACCGACACCATATTGCTCAGCGCGGGGGCACGTTACGACTGGTATCAACTGACTGACAATGTCGATCAAGATTTCGAATCTTCTGGCTTCAGTCCAAACATCGGCATCGACTACGAAGTCGCTTCCGGTGTTGTGATGTTCGCTAACTATGCAGAAGCATTCCGTGGCCAAACGGCTAAGGAACTCTTTATCATCGACTGGCGTGAAAACGATCCTAACCGTGGCCCAGAACGAGCGAAAAACTTCGAGTTTGGTACCCGAGTCCTCAAAGATAACTTCTTTGCTGGGATCACGGTATTCGATAGCCGAATTAAAGATGTGGTGGATAAAGACTCCGTCACGGGCAACTACACCAACGTCGGTGAACTGGTCACAACCGGTGTGACGGCTTATGTGGGAACTCATCTAGGCGATTTGTCGACGCAACTAAGTTACAACCAATCTAAGCCTGAGCTCAACGGTGTTCCATTGAGTGATGGAGACAGCACGTTAGGCACCTCAATTGGTGACACATGGGTGCTTGATCTCAACTACACCTTATCTCAAGCGCTACAGTTTGGTTGGACATCGACTTTCGTTGAACGCCTCTCTTATACCGCAGATGCCACAACCTATCCTGAAAAAGCCGGTTACGGTGTTCATGATCTCTATGCACAGTGGCAGCCAATCACCAGTGAAGAATTGTTATTAACCTTGTCGGTTAAAAATGTATTCGACAAACAATACTTCGATCATGGCACCTACGTTGGCATTATTGGAAGCGAAGTAGCTAAAGGCTACGCCTCCCCTGGTCGTGATGTTCGATTCAACCTGAGCTATGCATTTTAAAGGATAGTCTTATGTTCAAAACAGCCAGTCAGTGGCTATTGACCGCCCTTTGGGCGGTCTCTTCCAGCGCTATCAGCCAATCAATTGTGGTCGAGCATCCATTAGGCACAACCACTTTACCAACCCAACCAAGCAGAGTGGTTGTGCTTGGTATGGATGCGTTAGATGTTATGGATTATTTGGAAATCGAACCGATTGGGGTAGTAAAGCGCCCGATGCCTGATTATCTAACTAAATATCAAGCGGAGCGTTACGTCAGCGTAGGGACGCTACATGAACCTGACTTTGAGACGATTTATACTCTAAAGCCAGACCTCATTATTGTCAGCAATCGCAGCACGCCAGCTTACGATGAGTTGAGCAAAATTGCCCCAACGGTCGCTTTTACGGTCGACGCTCGTCAGTTTTGGCTTTCAACCCAAATAGCATGGCGAATGATGGGGAAACTCTTTCAGCAACAAGCTGCCATTGAGCGCATCATAAAAGCCACTGAAGAACGAATCACAGCGATTCAACAACGTGCATTGGCAGAAAATGCTCAAGCTTTGATGGTGATGGCCAATGGTGACAATATTACCACTTTTGGTGCAGGTTCTAGATACGATGCCATTTTTAACGAATTTGGCTTCAAAGAGATCGTCGATAATGATGAAACCGCTGCGCACGGCGACTTAATCAGCTATGAGTTTATCGCAGAAGCTGACCCAGACTATCTATTGGTGATGGACCGAGACAAAGCGATTGGACGAGAATCAGGTACAGCGAAAAAAGGCTTTAGCAATGAATTAATCAAGCAAACCAAAGCGGCGAAAAATGGACGCATCACTGAATTAAACCCACAAGCTTGGTACATCTCCGCCAGTGGTATTACCGCTACAGAGATTATGATCAAGGATATTACGATGGCACTAGAGTAGTCATCTACCCACTTGCATCTATGTCATAACGAATACTCTTTGTGCCGCGAGGTTATCTCGCGGCATTTTTTTACCCGCAGATCAACTCACATAGCGCAAATCAACGCTGTTGGTCTCCAACGTGTCGCCAATATTATTCTGCGAGCGACATCAATGAAGCTCGCTATTTTATCCGTCGCACGATAGCAAATACCCGTTAAACTGGTGGACGCTACCACCATCGGTGCACACCCAGTGTATTTCAGAGAGAGTCTTCTATTGCGCAGTATCGGTACATTATTTAGCGGACAAAATGGGGTTCTTTTCGCCATCAATAGCGTTACCGCACTCGCTTTTGCATTTATTCTGCCGGTCATGAGCCTGTTTCTAATCACGGAACTTAATGCGCCTCCCGCTTATTTGGGCATTTATACAACACTCACCGCAATCATCACGATCATTGTTAGCCAAAAGTTAACTGCACTTATCGACCAAGGCGTGCCGAGTAAACGCCTATTTCTTTTTTCGTTACTTGGGATCATTGCCTCTGCGGTCGGATTCTCATTCGCTCAAACATTTTGGCATGCATTACTGATTGGTTGTACGGCAATGCCGATCGCATCAAGCGCCATTCCATTGCTCCTCACCATTATTCGCAATTATGCCGATAGCAGCGGCCAAAACAGCGCTAAACTCAACTCTCAAATGCGTTCGTCAGTATCCTTGCTGTGGATTTTCGGCCCACCACTGGCCTTTATATCCGTCGAACACCTTGGTTTTACCACCAACTATTACCTTTCTATTGCATTTGCGTTGGCTGTTATTTTGATCGTCACCTTTGGGCTTAAATTACCGCAAGCCAATCGGGTCGTAAAAACCAAAGAGCAGCATGACGCATTGCCAAAACAAGTCTGGTTTCTGGCGTTTATTACGCTACTTGCCAATATTGGTAACAGCACTTATATCAACGGCATGCCATTGCTGATCACACGTGAAATGGGCTTACCGACTTCCTACCCTGGATTCTTGTTCGGTCTTACCGCTGCAGTTGAAATTCCTGTGATGCTACTGGCGGTTGGCTGGGCTGAACGCTGGAACAAACCGGCGGTGATTCGTATCGGTTTTGTCAGCGCCATGGCTTTTTATGTGGGTATGTTTTACGCCCAAACGATGCCTGTGTTACTGGCTCTACAAATATTAAATGGCATATTTTTTGGTATTTTTGTTGGTCTAGGAGTCACTATCATGCAGGATTACGCACCAAATAATATTGGCAAAGCTTCTGCGATATACACTAACGCTATGTTGATCGGCACAATGATAGGCACTAGCTCCATGGGAGTCATTTCCCAGTACTTTGGCTTTAGAATGATTCTATTGTCTAGCCTAATCGCCATCAGTTTTGCCTTCATCGCCCTGTCGATTTTCATGCTAAGAAATCCAAATCATGTCAATAATGAGCTGGTAACACCCTGCTAAACCGTATGCTAGCAGAAATATTACGCCATTTTGCTTAAACCCTAAGCAGTTACCCAGACTCGACTACCCTATTAAAAATCAGTCGTTATACTTAGCTATAAGTTTCAATAACATTGATATGCCATGAGTTTACGTAAATTGTTTTTAATTGGTCTGGTGACCATTTTTTCAGGCTGTGCGACTTACGCCGGTTTAAACTTCGACCAATTGTTTGGTGAATCGCACGCGCGGGAACGCAGAGCCGACATTGGAACCCCTGCCAGTAACCAGTTTTTAGATGACGTAAAACCCATTATCAATAATCGCTGCGTGGTCTGCCACGCCTGCTACGATGCGCCATGCCAACTCAAGATGAGTTCGGTGGAAGGTATCGATCGCGGCGCCAGTAAGGCATTGGTTTATGAAGGCACTCGCTTAACCGCGACAACGCCAACCCGTCTCTTTGAAGATGCTGATACCACACAACAGTGGCGTGCTCTTGGCTTTCACCCAGTCCTTAATGAACGTGATCAAACCTCTACTGCGAATATTGAAGCGGGTTTAGTCGCGCGTCTGCTGGTACAAAAAGAAGAGCACCCCCTTCCCGACCAAGTTCAGCTTGAAGGTTTTGATTTCGCCACAGATCGCGAACAAGTTTGCCCTACGATTGAAGAGCTAGACCAATATCAAAATGATTACCCGACGTGGGGAATGCCTTACGGCATGCCAAATTTGTCCAATCAAGAGTACACCACTCTGATGAATTGGCTGAATGATGGCGCCATTATGAATAAAGCCATACCGCTAACCACTGAACAGCAAATCATGGTTAATCTTTATGAATCGCTATTCAATGGTGAAAGTAATAAGCATCAATTGGTGGCGCGTTATATTTATGAGCACCTGTATCTATCGCATCTGTATTTTTCTGAACTGAACGAGGAAAAACCGCGCTTCTTTACCTTGGTTCGCTCTGCAACACCGCCCGGAGAGCCCGTTAAGCGTATCGCGACTCGTCGCCCATATGACGATCCACAAGTTGCGCGGGTCTATTATCGACTGATTCCAGAACAAGGTACGATCGTAGATAAAACACATATGCCTTTTTCCTTGAATAAACAACGTATGCAGGACTGGCAAAACTGGTTTTTCAACGAGCAATATAGTGTCGCGCAACTGCCAAGCTATGATGCTGATGTGGCAGCAAACCCAATGACGGCTTTTAACGACTTACCGGTGAAGGCTCGTTTCAAGTTTATGCTCGATAATTCTCAAAATACGATTTCAGCCTTTATCAAAGGGCCAGTTTGTCGTGGTCAACTCGCTTTAAACGTCATCAATGACCATTTTTGGGTATTCTTTTTGGACCCCGACAAATCGGATCTTCCAGAAGTTGATGCTTTCTATCGTTCGCAACAAGAGAACCTAAAATTACCGAGTGAATTGGAGAGCAATACCCTGCCTATAAGCAACTGGGTTTCCTATTCACGCCAACAGGCGCGTTATCTAGAAGCAAAATCGGATTTCATCAATCAAACCTTTAAAAATGGTCAGCATTTAGATACCAATGTCATTTGGACTGGTAACGGGAGCAATCCCAATGCGGCTCTAACGATCTTCAGACATTTTGACAGCGCTTCTGTTGTTCGAGGCATGGTCGGTCAGCAACCGAAAACCGCATGGGTGTTGGATTATGCCTTGTTAGAACGAATCCACTACCTCTTGGTGGCGGGCTTTGATGTTTATGGCAACTTTGGCCATCAGTTGATCACTCGTATGTTTATGGACTTTTTACGCCTTGAAGGGGAAAGCAACTTTGTTGCCCTGCTACCGCGTGATGTGCGTCATAAAGAGCAATCAAGCTGGTACCAGAACCAAAGTTCGCAGCTAAGTGACTATCTACAACGTAACGTTAAGCCGTTTAATCAACCGACTCAGGTTCCTTATCACACCAACAACCCTAAGAAAGAGTTGTTCGATATTTTGCAGCAAAAACTGAAACCCGTTTTACACGACCGCTATGTAATCGTCGACACAGGATTTAGCGCAGATAACCAAGCGCTGTTGCGTCAAATAGACAATATTCGTGGATCTGGTTTACGTCCAATCCCACAAATCATGATGCTGATGATTGAAAGCGACCAAGGCCATCAGCAGTTGTTTACGTTGTTGCACAATAATGCGCACACCAACATCTCTAGCTTATTTGACGAAGAGAGCAACCGTGACTATGCCCATGATTCCCTCACGTTAGTACGTGGGGTGATCGGCAGTTACCCCGCCGCGTATTTATCTCTTGAAGAGAATCAAATCCCAGCGTTAGTAAATATGCTGAAAAATATGCGCAACGGCGATGATTACGTTAAGTTGTTGGATGCATTCTCGATTCGCCGAAGCAACCCAGATTTTTGGTCGTTCAGCGACGATGTTCATCGCTGGTATCAGCAAGATCAACCGATCGAATTTGGATTACTTGACTACAATAGATTTGAGAATAGGTAGAAATCAATAACGCTTCTTTCCTATTTGAGGAGGTGTGTATGAGCAGCCAAGATACGATACGAACTATCGAACAGCAGATTTACGTGGCTTGTTCTGAAGGTGACTATGATACCGTCAACATGCTTGAGCATCAGTTAGAACGGCTTCGCAGTAAAGCGGAACACCCTTTTGACGATGACCCTTACGCGCCAGAAGGGAAAATATTCCCTGACGATGAATGGTAAGTCAAACCGCATATTTTAAAGCCCCAGCCTGGGGCTTTTTGTTTGAAACCACATCCCAATAGTCATAGCCACTCAACCGATAACATTAACGGTAAATAACCCATTTTATACTCAAAAAGACGCCCCTATCTTTTTCTGCTCCACAGGGATTTGGCCTGCCTTTTGGCAGGTCTTTTTTTTGCCCTCTATAGATTTTTCTTGTGGATTTTTAACGCTACGCTCATAGTTACCCACTTCCGATGGGTAACGTGCTACAAACTATTCCTTTACAAAGCACATTTTGACGCTATTATTCTTGCGCAAACGTTTGCCCATCTATTCATATCGTAGTTTTGAGGGTTTTATGCTGTCGGATATCAACATTTGCCGAAGCGCGAACTTAGTACCAATTGGTGACATTGCCATTCGTGCTGGCTTAAAAAAAGAAGAATTTCATAGCCAAGGGAAATACAAAGCGAAAGTCTCGCTCAATTGCCTTAAACGTCTGAGTGATCAAACCGCCAATAGTAATAGTGGCAAGTTAGTGCTGGTTACCGCGATCACACCAACTCCGCTTGGTGAAGGAAAGACCGTCACCACCATTGGGCTTGCACAAGGTTTGGCGCAATTACAACGTTCAGTCATTGCTTGTATCCGCCAACCTTCCATGGGGCCTGTCTTCGGCGTAAAAGGTGGAGCAGCTGGTGGCGGTTATTCTCAAGTCGCGCCTATGGAAGAGCTCAATTTGCACTTGACCGGCGACATTCACGCCGTGACAGCCGCACATAACCTTGCCGCCGCAGCAATTGATGCACGCATTTACCACGAACAACGTAATGGCTATGAAGACTTTGAGCTGCGCAGTGGTTTAACAGCACTGAAAATCGATCATAAACGCGTGGTCTGGAAACGAGTCATGGACCACAATGACCGAGCTTTGCGAATGGTCACGGTTGGACAAAATGAACTAGGTAAAAACATCAACGGCTACGAACGTGAAGATGGCTTTGATATTTCTGCCGCATCGGAGCTAATGGCAATACTTGCTTTAGCCTCGGATTTAAAAGATCTTCGTGCTCGCATCGGTCGAATCGTCGTTGCGTACACTTTAGATGGTGACCCCGTAACAACTGAAGATCTGCAAGTTGCAGGGGCGATGGCAGTCAGTATGCGTGAAGCGATTGAGCCGACCCTAATGCAAACACTCGAAGGTGTCCCGACGCTTATTCATGCAGGCCCATTTGCTAACATTGCGCACGGAAACTCTTCGATCATCGCCGATAACATCGCGACTAGATTAGCTGAATTTACTGTGACCGAAGGTGGTTTTGGCTCAGATATGGGCTTTGAGAAAGCCTGTAATATCAAAGCGCAGATTTCTGGTAAAGCACCTGATTGTGCGGTTATTGTGGCAACATTACGCGGGTTGAAAGCCAACTCAGGTCTGTATGACTTAAAGCCTGGCCAAGCGATTCCCGACTCCTTGTTTAGCGATGACAGTGCAGCACTCGAAGCGGGTTTCGAAAATCTAAAATGGCACATCAACAACGTCAGTAAATATGGTGTGCCTGCGGTGGTGGCGATCAACCGCTTTCCGCAAGATAGTGAGAGCGAACTGGCACAGCTCAAAGCGATGCTCGAAGCCTTGCCAAATAACATTGAAGTAGCGATTAGCGAGGGCTTTGCCAAAGGTGGTCAAGGTACGTTAGAACTCGCGCAGAAAGTGGTGCAGCAGTGCCAAGTTGCCCCGCAATTCAATCCACTTTACCAGTTAGAACAAACAACCGAAGAAAAACTGATGGCTGTTGCTGAAGTGGGTTATGGCGCTTCTAGCGTGACACTGAGTTACCAAGCACGCCACCAACTTGAGGAGTATCAAAAGCAAGGGTTTGATAATCTAGCGGTTTGTTTGGCAAAAACGCCTCTTTCAATTTCTACTGATGGTAATGTGAAAGGAGCCCCAACTCACTTTAATGTTCCGATTCGAGAGCTTAAATTGTGCGCTGGAGCCGGCTTTATCTATGCGCTGTGTGGTAACGTCATGACAATGCCTGGTTTGCCTGAAAAACCAGCGTTTATGAACTTGGATCTTGATGACGATGGAAATATCATCGGATTAAGTTGATTGAGAAAGCGAGCTTGATAGCTCGCTTTTTTTCATTTAAAGCGCCTGTCCTGCCCTACCATTTACAAAATCTTACTTACCTTCAATGAATTCTATGCAATTTTTTGCTCCGTCCGCCGTTCTTATCGGTATAAAGGAAGTGAACGAAATGAGGATAGTATGAAGAGCAAATTATCTGTGGTATTGCCTATCGTGGCCATGTTGCTTGTCGCAGCGTCATTTATTGGCCGGGCTGATAGTGAAATGAAAAACTCGCCAAGTAAGGCGGGGGCGGAAATTGCGACCCTTGCTGGAGGATGTTTTTGGTGTACCGAGTCAGATTTGGAAAAACTACCCGGCGTCATTGATGTTGTGTCAGGCTACTCAGGCGGAGAAACTGAAAATCCCACCTATAAGCAGGTATCATCGGGTAAATCAGGTCATATAGAAGTGATTCAAGTCGAGTTTGACCCTACCATCGTTAGCTACGAACAAGTATTAGATCAGCTTTTTCGTCATATTGACCCAACGGATAATCAAGGATCGTTCGTTGACCGCGGAGCGCACTATCGCCCTGCCGTTTTCTATCACAATGCAGAACAAAAGCAGATTGCCACTGAGTTTATGGCCGAAATAGACCAATTGGGCATCTTCAACAAACCTTTGCGAACCGAGTTGATCGAATTTGAAAAATTCTGGCCAGCAGAGGATTATCATCAAGACTATTACAAGCGTAATAAAGTCAGATACAACTACTATCGCTATTCTTCCGGTAGGGACCAATACTTAGACCAGATTTTTGGTGATGATAGAGAAACGAACCCAGCAACACTGCGCCAACTGATTGATGAAAACAAAGCACTCACTCAAGGTAAAACCTTTACTAAGCCTAGTGATGCTAAACTCAAACGTACATTGACAGAAATGCAGTATTACGTGACCCAAGAAGATGGTACTGAGCGCCCATTTAATAACGAGTATTGGGACAACAAAGAGATGGGCATCTATGTCGATGTCGTAACGGGTGAACCACTGTTTTCATCAACTGACAAATATCGTTCTGGAACGGGTTGGCCAAGCTTTACTAAACCAATCAATGATGCTTTTGTGGTTATCACCACGGACTACAAACTAGTGTACCCACGCAAAGAAGTGAGAAGTCGTTTTGGCGATTCCCATTTAGGCCACGTGTTTAAAGACGGCCCTGAACCAACCGGGTTACGTTACTGTATGAATTCAGCTTCGATGCGTTTTATTCCAAAAGAAGCATTGGAGAAAGAAGGCTACGGCGAGTACCTCTACTTATTTGATAGCTAATTCGCGCCACAAGACTCAAAAAGCCCAATTCACTTGGGCTTTTTGTTTAGGCGCTATGTATCAAGCGGTGTCACATCAGACAACCATACTTAAATGACGATGACTCCCAATGGTTCAAGTAATTGAGGTTGCTGCCAGCTGGCAATTTTTACTCCAGTCACATCGACTCTTCTTGGATCAAGTCCCACTAAATCACTGTCGCTAAGATCACAATTGGCGATCCTCACCCCACTCCAAATATCTTCGGAAAACTCCCCACGGCTAAGATCCGATCCCTGCAAAGAAGTACCTTGTAAGTTCGTACCTATCCAGCGGTTCTCAAACAACTCACATTTTTCAATGCACAAACGCTCCATATTGGCATAGGACAGATTGCAGGCGGTGATAAACGCAGAGCAAAAATAGACGTTATGGCTAATCTGATTGGCAAAACGGGCCTGAGAAAAATTGGCACCTTTTAAATCGCACTCGCGCATTTCTATACCAAAACAATTGCTACCCACAAATTGATTCATTGATAGTTGGCATTGCTTAAAACTGGCATCGTGCAAGTTGGCGTAATGGAAATCACACCCTTCAATTTGACCTTGCTCAATAAAAGTACAATTCTCAAAATGCGCTTCCACCATTTCAGCACGGCTAAAATCACAACCATAAAATTTGCAGCGGATAAATTTGGCGTAACTTAAGTTTTGGTTAGAAAATGAGTGATTTTCAAAAATCTTATTTTCAAATACGGTGTCTTGGTAATGCATGAATAACTCCCTGATTTGTTTCAAGGCTATCATTTCATTTATAAAATCACACCAAATTAAAAACCTTAAAAATCAATAAGATAAAAACGCGAGATTTGCGTGAAAAATGGCGATGTAAGGCGCCTAAATGACGCCATTCAATTATTAGTCTACGCGGATGGGAAAAATTTATTTTTACCACGCTCAAGGCGAATTGGGATTGCTAAATTGGCCAATTGAGTTAACTCAATACTTTGCAGTTCGTTCCGCACTTAGCCAAACAATTTACTCCAGATGCTAGGGTTACGTTTATCGTGAAATTCCACGCGTAAATCATCTATTGTTCTGAGCTGTTCTTTCGCTTGTTGCAGGTCACCACTTTCAAGCTGTTGCTCAACATTTTCGACAACCAACTCAAGCTGGTCAAAGCCTTCATTATAGAGAGCTTGTTTTTCTACTGGGTAATTAGCCTGCTGCAACTCATCAAGCACTTGATTGAAAGACGTCATAGCGGTACTCATCTCTTCAATACTTTGTGCCTCCGCTGCTTGTTTAAAGCTGAGTTTCATTTCATTCATCGCCGATTTGATATCAAACGAAGCAGCAAATGATTGGCTGGCAAATAGGACCATTGTTAACAGTAAACTACGTTTGAGCATGGGACTCTCTCTAAGTGATTGTTTAATTGCATATGAAAATACGGTGACCCATCGTGCAAACATGCCGAGTCAGTCCGTTTCTTGCACTGATGATACTAAACCTCAACGTTAATACAGAGTAATATTCGTCATAAAATTGTTTCAAAACCCCATTCATTTACCATCATCCTAGCGTCCATCCCTTCTATACTAAGAAACGTGCTGTCATTAGCACGAAAACGATAACGTGAGTGTAATTTCAGTAATTGGTTGAATATTTAGCTTAAATTCACCACATCGTGGTTACGAACTGTAAAAAACAAGTTATATATTAAGCAATTAAACACTCTGTAGTTGATGTGAATCAATTTGTCGTAGACAATACAGCGCCGTATTGAGTGTTAACTCAACGAGCTTCGATTTTATCTATCAATCCAATAGGTAACATCGATTATCCATTTTGAGGTGTCGTTGATAAGGTAGCTTTCCTACTATATAAGTGAAAAGCCAAACCTAGGCACGCAGTCACTACCTCGTTTTAAGGGAAAGATGATGGTAATTCCAGAAAACAGCAGCATCGTTATTTTTGGTGCTTCGGGCGACTTAACATATCGTAAGTTGATCCCTGCTTTATACCACCTCTACGCGAACAAGCAGCTGCCTGAAAATTTCGCAATTTTGGGCGTTAGTCGTACCGAATATAGTGATGAATCATACCGCGATAAGCTAAAGCGCTCTCTCCAAGAAATGGAGAAAACCGAGCCAGCAACGTTGGATGCCTTTATTGATCATCTTCACTACCAAGCCATCAATACTTCTGATACTGCCGATTACAACAAATTGACCGTTCGCCTTGATCAGCTAGCAGACAAGTATCAGTTTGAGCAGCGCAATACCCTATTCTACTTGGCAACACCACCAAGCTTGTACAGCGTCATTCCTGCAAGTCTTGCCGCTCATGGTCTTAATGATGAGCAAACCGGTTGGAAGCGTCTTATTGTAGAAAAACCATTTGGCTACGATCTCGCATCAGCACGTCAATTGGACAAAGATATTCACGAACACTTCCAAGAGCATCAAATCTACCGTATCGACCATTACCTTGGTAAAGAGACGGTACAAAACCTATTGGTGTTCCGTTTTTCAAACGCGATGTTTGAACCACTTTGGAACCGTAACTTCATTGATTATGTTGAAATCACTGGAGCCGAATTCCTTGGTGTAGAAGATCGTGGTGGCTACTACGATGGCTCTGGTGCGATGCGTGATATGTTCCAAAACCACCTGCTACAAGTGTTAGCGATGGTGGGCATGGAGCCACCAGCACAAATCAATGCCGATTCAATACGTGATGAAGTAGCAAAAGTACTGCAATGCTTGAAGCCATTGGAAGAAAATGATCTGCGCAACAATCTAGTGCTTGGTCAATACACCGCTTCAGATGTTCGTGGCCAACACTTACCCGGCTACCGTGAAGAGCATGGCGTTGCTGAAGATTCTCGTACTGAAACCTACGTTGGTCTTAAAGCCTACATCAATAACTGGCGTTGGAATGGTGTACCATTCTATGTGCGCACGGGTAAACGTTTACCGACCCGTGTGACAGAAGTCGTGATTCACTTTAAAAACACGCCGCACCCAGTCTTTGGTCAAGATGCGCCTGAAAACAAACTCATCATTCGCATTCAGCCAGACGAAGGGATTCAAATGAGCTTCGGCCTAAAGCAGCCTGGTGCTGGCTTTAAAGCCCGTGAAGTTAAAATGAACTTCCATTATGCTGATTTGCAAGAAACCCAAATGCTCACCGCGTATGAACGTTTATTGCTTGATGCCCTAAACGGTGATGCGACTCTATTTGCACGCAGTGATGCAGTAGAAGCTTGTTGGAAATACGTTCAGCCGATTCTTGATTTCAAACAAGACCCTCAATCGCTGTTTGGTTATGCCTGCGGCACGTGGGGACCAAAAGAGTGCGACGATTTATTACAACGCGATGGACGCGCTTGGCGCTTCCCTTGTAAAAACCTAACCGATACGGATTACTGCGAACTATGATCAATCATAAGATCTTTGATACGGCAGATCAGGTTGTTGAAAGCCTGGCGAAGGATATGCAAGCCTACAGCGAATTAGGCCGTGCTGTGCATATTTCTCTATCTGGTGGTAGCACGCCAAAAATGCTGTTTAAACTACTCGCAAGCGAACCATTCGCAAGCGCGATCCAATGGCAAAACCTGCACTTCTGGTGGGGTGATGAGCGCTGTGTGACACCGGATGATGCAGAAAGCAACTATGGTGAAGCAAACACACTCCTGTTTAGCCAAGTGGCTATCCCAGCGGAAAACATCCACCGAATTCGTGGAGAAGATGAGCCTCAAGTAGAAGCGGCTCGCTTTGCACAAGAGATGGCCGATGTGATCCCGTGTGAAGACGGCACGCCTGTATTTGATTGGATTTTGCTGGGCGTTGGCGCAGATGGTCATACAGCTTCGCTCTTCCCTGGTGTAACAAACTACGCTGACGAAAACCTATCGGTGCTGGCCTCTCACCCTGAATCGGGTCAGATCCGCGTGTCGAAAACAGCGAAAGTATTGCAAGCAGCAAAACGCATCAGCTACCTCGTGCTTGGCGCAGGTAAAGTTGCGATCGTAAATGAAATTTCAACCACGCCTGCTTCTGAGCTGCCTTATCCTGCAGCAAAAATTCAGTCTACGACTGGCGAAACAGAGTGGTACTTAGATTCAGACGCGGCTGCGCAGATTGCTTAACGTTATCGTTAGCACAATAGCCCGTCCTTTAGCGTAATTTGGAGAGAAATAATGAAAGGTGATATCGGTGTAATCGGCCTTGCTGTAATGGGTCAAAACCTTATCCTAAACATGAACGACCACGGTTTTAAAGTGGTTGCGCACAACCGTTCTACTGAAAAAGTAGACGAGTTCCTAGCAGGCCCTGCAAAAGACACCAACATCGTTGGCGCATACTCGCTGGAAGAACTGGTAGAGAAGCTAGAGTCACCACGTAAAATCATGCTGATGGTGCGTGCGGGTGATGTGGTTGATATCTTCATCGATAAGCTAGTACCACTACTAGACAAAGGCGACATCATCATTGATGGTGGTAACACTAACTTCCCTGACACTAACCGTCGCGTTGCTGCGCTTCGCGAGAAAGGCATTCACTTTATCGGTACTGGCGTATCTGGTGGTGAAGAAGGTGCTCGTTTTGGTCCTTCAATCATGCCAGGCGGCGCTCCTGAAGCTTGGGAAGCCGTTAAGCCTATCTTCCAAGGCATCTCAGCAAAAACAGACGCTGGTGAGCCTTGTTGTGATTGGGTTGGTAATGATGGTGCTGGTCACTTCGTTAAAATGGTTCACAACGGCATCGAATACGGTGACATGCAGTTGATCACGGAAGCATACCAGTTCATGAAAGATGGCCTAGGTCTATCTGCTGACGATATGCAAAAAGTGTTCGCAGAGTGGAATACCACTGAACTAGACAGCTACCTAGTAGAAATCACCGCCGACATCCTTGGCTACAAAGATGAAGATGGTGAAGCGCTGGTTGAGAAAATCCTAGACACTGCTGGCCAAAAAGGCACCGGTAAATGGACTGGTATCAATGCGCTAGACATGGGTATCCCGCTAACGCTAATCACTGAATCTGTATTTGCTCGTTGCCTATCAGCACTGAAAGACCAACGTGTTGAAGCTGAACAACTGTTTGCAAAAACCATCACGCCAGTTGAAGGTGATAAGCAAGAGTGGGTTGACGCACTACGTCAAGCGCTACTGGCTTCTAAAATCATCTCTTACGCACAAGGCTTTATGCTGATGCGTGAAGCATCAAACGAGAATGGTTGGGACCTAAACTACGGTAACGTAGCCCTTATGTGGCGCGGTGGTTGTATCATCCGTTCTGCATTCCTAGGTAACATCCGTGATGCATTTGATGCAAACCCAGAAATCGCATTCCTAGGATCAGATGCTTACTTCAAAGGTATCCTAGACAACTGTATGAGCGCATGGCGTAAAGTGGCAGCGAAATCAATGGAAGTGGGCATCCCAATGCCATGTATGACTTCGGCACTAACCTTCCTAGATGGTTACACGACCGCTCGTCTACCTGCGAATTTGCTACAAGCACAGCGCGATTACTTCGGCGCGCACACTTATGAGCGTATCGATCGTCCACGTGGTGAGTTCTTCCACACCAACTGGACTGGTACAGGCGGTAACACTGCGTCTACAACTTACGACGTTTAATCACTGAAAGAACTCGTCCATATAGATTGGAATCGAGTTAACAGCAGATTGATTTAAAGCCGGTAGCCTTGCTATCGGCTTTTTTTGATCACTTACCGTTGAGAGTCCGCTCTGCGAAATGAGATCATCCTAAGTTCTACGCCTATAATAAATAGTGTATGGATGAGGCGAAACCTACGTCGCTACCCTATTCTCCAAATGCATCATTTGCCGACGAAAGATTTGCTCGGTTAACAAACACCAGGATGGCGAACACGATCTATTGAGGTTCACATGACAATTAATACCCGCTTTGTGTATGTCCCTGAAAACGAAATCCCAGAACAAACACAACCATCATCGCCACCGCTAATGTCAGAGAAGGAAGCACAGCGCCAAGCGTTAGTGAAGCAAGCTCAACATGAAGGTCAATTACTCAGTGATGATTAATGCCAACTGAACAGAATAAGCTTGCTTAATGGCACTGTTAGGCTCCATATGGTGTACTGACAAAGTATGGCAACGACCAAATAAGACAAAGCCCAACTCTCTAGTTGGGCTTTGTCTTTTTAATCCAGCAAGCAACTAGCGCCAAATTAGCTTCGCGATTTTTTTACCTATTAGATAACAAGTATAAGCCACCGCGACCAAAACTAAGATTGCCGCTAAATAGGCAAGATACTGAGGAAAACCTAGCCCCCACGCAAAAGTAAACGCGAGTCCATGTAAAGCTTCAACCGGCATTTGAAGGAGAGACATAGGGGTACCAGCACTAAAAATAGAGACAAATAGACTCAAGCCAATACATGCCGTCATTACAGCGAAAAAAGTCGCTTTATTCATAAATCAGTAACGATAAAGTAAAAACCAAATTCTATTCTCGACTTTTGTTTCACGCTAGCGATAATTTAGCGCTCAACCGTCATTGTGGCGACAAAACAAGCATAAAACACCCCCAGATTCAAAGAGAGATTACTGCGCCAATAAATGAACATAACAGAGTCATTATTAACAGCGTACTCCCAATCCTTGCAGGCCGATTCACTCGGTGAAAGTAGTATTCGCATTGTTACTCGTTTGATGGGGCTGATTTTGACCTGATTGGCATGCAAATGCTCATTCAAAGCGCACACGATGCCATTTTTCGGCTTCACACCCCAACCAACGAAGAGCCTATCGTTCACATCAGCAATATCTATTCACTTTGTGGTCCTCTAAAAAAAGGGCCTTACGGCCCTTTCTCATTATATTTCCTGAGGTTTGATTAACTCAGTTAATAAGTTAGTTAGTTCGCTACCGGTAATGTTACCGCTACCACTGTCAATTCCGCTTAATTGATCCACCACACCATCAAGCTGAATCGTTTGAGTACTATTGCCATTATCACGCGTAATGGTCAACTCAACGTTATTATCATTGACTACCGTCGCCGAAATACTACTGAATAAGTCATCCATGGTTTCGTTCTGGCCTAGTAAGTCTGAAATATCGATCTTATCTTCGCTAACCGTGAAATCGCTAATGATATCAAGTCCGCCATCCAGATCGCTATTCATCCATAGGAAGGTATCGTTACCGGCACCACCAGTAAGTACATCATTGCCTAAGCCACCGATAAGCACATCGTCACCATCGCCACCAAATAGGAAGTCATTACCGAGACCACCATCAATCACATCATCACCTTGATGCCCAAGCAGCACGTCATCACCATCTGTGCCAGTGATTACGTCATCACCAGTTGAACCATTAAGGCTTGGTGAAGCCGCTTTCACATCACCAGATTGGCTGATGTTTAAGGTTGCTAAATGTTGTGACTCTACTCCGTTGGTATCAAGCACGGTATAAAGGATGTTGTAACCAACCGCTTCACCTGCTCCAAGTTGTGGGGCTGTCGGATCGGGTTGGAAGAAGTATGAACCATCCTCTTTGATGCGCAGATCACCGTAATCAGTTTCTACGACAAGATCATCAATATCAACTCTCGTGGTAACCGATGCCGGGGTGACCTGACCATTCACTCCAATCTCTTGGAGAACTTGAATACTCGACGCATTGATGACAATTTCTTCGACATCCATACCGGTAATCATTGCGAGAAGAGTACCCGGTAAACCAATGGTTGGACGTAGTTTTGGCAACTCCGTTTTGATTTTAGAATCTGGTATATAAAGAATATTTCCAGAACCAGCCACCTCTTCTAAACCCTCTTTAGGAATAGAGGATGGAACACCAACCCCGACAGACGTGACCTCTTTATCCGCGATAAAGGCATCCCACTCACTGTTGGTTGTTGAATCCCAACCTCGGTTATTACTACCATCACTAAGGAAGAAGATCACATCATTGGTATTGGTCAAATCAACACTATTAAGAGCGGCATCATCATAGCCATTCATCACGCCATAAACCGCTTCTTCGTAATCAGTGTAACCAGAAGGGTCAAACACGCCTGTATAGCTACTATCAGCAACACTGCTCAAGGCAGAGCCTAACATTGCAATCGCTTGGTTAACCGTCATCCAACCTTCACTTTGAGCCGAACGGTCAGCATTATCGTTACTCTGCCCATCTTTCCCATCCGTTAATTGATCATCAAAATCGATGAGCTGCACTAGGACATTTTCAGAGCCTTCTTGCGCATTAACATGCTCAAGCATTTCTATTGACGCTTCTAGCACCAATTCCATTCTCATTTTATTTTGATCCGGATTGCCTGAATCACTATAGAATGGTTTGCTGCGCATACTGCCCGAAGAGTCGATGATCAAACTCATCAAGGTCATTGGCGTTTCACCACCTTGATCGGCATAGATATCTTGTTGTGATGCAGCATTTTCAGTGCTTGTCGCAGTATCATTATTGGCCACTTCAGTGCTGGTCGCCGTAACATCGATATCGAGAACCGTACCTTGTGGATGGGTAATCACTAGGTTATCGAACGTTTCTGCCGCAGAACCAGTCACCGGCAATATCCAATTCACGCCGTCTTGGTATCCAGCGGACACCACAGCTGTCGCAGGCAGACCTTGAATTACCACTGATTGAATCTGTTCACTGCCATCAAGGTCATTCACAGATGCCGCTATATCAACTTCCGTTTCGATATCACCTTGTCCATTCACCGTCGATTCGCCAAACACAATCGATACGCTTGGTTCATCCGCCACTGGGGTGATATTAATGGTTAAGGTGTCACTCACTCCCGTATTAGTCGTAAAGGTAATAACAGGAAGAGAACCAGACCAATCTGCATTTGGTTCAAAGCTGTAGTCACCGTTGGCCTCTATCAACAACGTACCTGAAGCCAAATTAACGGCTTCACCAACATTGTAATTGACGTTATCAAGAGTGAACCCAGCGATGCTAAGTACATTGTCTTCATCCGTCGCACTATCGAGTACATTACCCGATACCGAATTATCTTCATCAACGGTTTGAGTTTGTGAAACGGTTGTGGTTGGTTTGTTTTCATGCACGACAACTTGTATCGTACCCACCGAATCAGCTTCACTGGTTGAGTATTGCTCTTTCGCCGTTGATGTCACAGTGATGATAAAGTCACTATCATCACCTAATGGCGGTAAAACGGTTAACTGAGTTAAATCCCAGCCGGTCACACCCACGATACCGCTCGCATCAACATTGACGCTATTACCCGCCCCATCACTTAAGGTTGCATCTTGCGGTAAGCCACTAAGCTCGACCATTAAATCTTCCGAATTATCGGTATCAACCAATGCGGTGGTAATTTCAGACAGTGGAATCTCCGTATCTTGCAAGCCTTCGTTATAGGCATACACCTCGTACACCTCTACACCTTCAACAATTTGCAATGCTGAGGTTCGCAGTTCGGTATTCTCCAAGGCCGCTTGGTCAGGTACCACTGGTAGATTACTGCTGGCTAAATCAACGGCCGGAGCGCCATTAATCGACACGTTGACATCAAAATTACCCGGACCACTTTGGTTGTGGTGGTAAATTTCAATTGGGTAAAAACCGCTTACTGGAGGAATAAATTCACTGCCGTTAATCTGGCCGCTATTCACGCCCCAACGCGCTTCGTCCACCAATTCGCCGCCAACTTTAATCGCTAAGCTATCGTCAGCTTTACCCGTAAAGTCGTATGTATTACCAGCCTCTAGATAAACAAGCCCAGTCACTAACACTGCCGTGTTCGCCGGTGTCGCGCCGCTGCCTGTTTCTTGCGCGTTATTGGTTGTCGATTGCGTCGCTTGAGTCATATCAAGCATGCTAATTTGTTCGACAAGGGTATCGCCATCTACACCATTGCCAAGACCAAAGATTGGGTCCACAACCACATTGTCCCATTCAGAGATATTGAAACTTTGCTCAGGGAAAACGATATCCGGAGTCACAATCGACAAGGTTGGCGCATCGGCAACCGGGGAGACATCGATCGTTAAGGTATTTTCCTCACTACGCGCATCGCCTTTCTCCAAAATAAAGCCCAGACTCGAGTAATCTTGGTATTGATTACCTTCGCCCACATTTGGATATTGGTCATAACCTGTTTCATGTTCAGCAGGAACAAAGCGTACGTTTCCTGCCGCTATCTCAGAACCATCGATTCTGTCACGCTCCGCAATGGGTTCCCAAGTATCAGGCGCCGTTTGCAACTCGTATTGACCATTACTTGATAGCTGAGTGACAAATAATGTTGCATCAGGATCTGTGATGCCAAGATCGTTTAGCGTTAGAATGTGCTCAGAGTCTTCGATAATTTCAATTTGTTTGCTCTGTGCATCAAGCACAGGCAATACCGTCACGTTAATAACCTTATCAACGGTTTCTACCACACCTGGCGCGTTGTCTTGAGAGGAGACAGAAACGCCAAGTGGATAATTTCCCGGTTCAGGAACATTAATAAACAGTTCCGAAAGATCATTTTGCCAAGCGGTAATATCAATTTTACCGCTACCGTCAGGTGTCAGATCGCTACCATCAGGGGCCTTAATGACGGTGCCTGCTGGGAATGCTCCTAAATCAAGTTCAGTGGTCAATGTCTCTGAACCGTCGGTATCAACCAATCCCACTACAATGTCACTGAGCGCAATGTAGCTGTCCTCGTAACCAACATTATCGAGAGTTCCTAATTTAATATCATCCAGTAAAGCGCCGTAGCTGTTGGCCGATGTTTCCGATTCAAACACCACTTTATACTGACCATCATCTGGCGTTTGGAAGTTAAGTGTTTCACTACTCCACGTTAGACTTTGTTGATCGGTATATTCAAACAATATGGTCCGTTCACCTTGGCTGTTTTCTAAGAAAATGGTCATAGGTGAATCATCTAAACGACGAGCGGCCACATCAAATGACAAGGCATAAAACTGCCCCGCCTCGCCCTCAAATTGTGTAAAGAGTTGGTCATCTCCATTACGGCCTTCTAGCTCATAAACATTATTGCCTTGTTCGCCAGCATTACCTCGATAAACCGTTTCCTTACCGACTTCATTGTAGTCTTGATTACCACTGTTATTGTCTGTTCCCCAAACGCCTTCAGCGCCGTCGCTGATGCCTTCGACAACATCCGCATCGGTAAGCTCTTGTGAGTCAATATTTCCTCTCCACGACTGACCATCCAAATCAATCGTATCGAAATTATGGAAGGACAGAATCTCCGCGCCTTCGATATCTAGATTTGGCGTATCAGTCACCGCTTCCACGTCGACATCAATAATATGGTCTTCTATTACCGTATCGTTTGCAGTATATCCTTCAACTCGGAGGCTAAAGTTGACATCGCTGTGTTCAGGAGGCGTAATCGTCAATAGATCGAGTTGGTTTGGTGACAATGAGGCCATGCCATTAATCACACTAATTTCATTGCCATCGGAAGCGAGCACGGCGCCATCAGGGATATCTTTGATAACAATTTCCACCACCGAGCTATCCGCTGGTAGTGTAATATCAAGCGCGATTGCCGTATCTTCTTGGCCTGCAGCGCTATCATCAACATCTAAATCCGACACTTCGATAACTTGAACCGTAGTGGTTGCCGTATTCGACTCTTGCCCCGCATCATCGGTCACTTTAACCGTCACCGTTCGGTCTGTTTCATCAGGATTTTCACTGCTGTTTTCAAAGCCAATTTGTTTTAAAAACGCTTCAAATTCGGAAGCAGACAGGCCATTTGGATCATCGGCCGTCACCGTTAGTACAATCGAAGATGCAAGCACACTTTGACCAATCGTAAAGCCGCTGGTGTTGGCGGGCAGTGTTAAGCTGTCACCATCAAATTTATTGACTAAAGTAACTTCCATGGTCGTAATACGGTCATGGTCATCGAATATATCTGCGTCCAAGTCAGCAATGGAGACCGGATCATCCCCTTCGGTGAAGGTGGTTTGATAATCCACATTACTGTCGAGTTTGGAAACTTTAATCACTAAGTCGTTGTAATCATCGTCATCACGAGGATGGCCTAGTTGATCATCAAAGCTCAAGACGGTATTTCCATCATTGTCTTCAGATACTCGGATGGTCGAATTCTCGCCATGGGTTGAGAATACGGTCTGGTTTGGTACGACCGCACCATTAATCAACAGCTCTCCCATATCACTCGTCGTGAACTCTGCGTTAGCAGGTGCACTGCTAATCACATCCGCAGCATCTGGGATGAGGAAATAACCGACATTATCCAAGCTATCAAGTTGACCGAGTACAGGGTCTACAACATTGCCTTTGTAGTCATGGGAGTCGTCCATCAATATCATTAGCTGCTGCGTATCACTTGTGTCGTCATAGACATAGTAGCCAAACACATTTTGATATCCGGCGCTTTCGCTGACAAACTCAATTTGATACTGACTTCCATCCAAATCTAGAGTCGGAGATTCGTTGTCAGTTATCGTCGCCAGTCCTTCCTCTACGCCTTGTTGATACTGAGTGCTTGCCGACAACATAAAGACTTCGTTGTTATCAGATACGTTATCATCTGTCGTTTGCACAAGAACATCGAACTCAGACTCACCAGCTGGAAGTATAAACTGCACCGTTCCGTCATTACCGACGCTAAGGACTTGTGTGGTCGAACCAAATTGGACACTCAACTCCGTACCATCAAAGTCTTCAGGAGTCGTCGCATTGCCTTCCGCGAGAGTTAGGGTGATGGTTGTATCTGTGGTGCTGCTTGATGACAAGGTCACATCGAAAGTAGCGATATTGCCTTCTTCGACGGTCGGTTCGCTAACGCCAGTCACAACCGGACGGTCATCATCCGCTGGGGTTGGCCCGCTTGGATCGACACTGCCATCATCAAAGATGGTCGCAACGCCTTTATCATTACCTTGTGCGCCCACTACACCACTAGCGGTAAGCTCAAAGCTTTCTGCGCCTTCGTATATTGGTGCATTGTTATCATCCGTCGTTGCGACAGTCACGCGAACTTCGTTCACGCCCGCCGGCAGAACCACATCACCATTATTGGCCACAGTCAGCACTTCCGAACCGTTGTTGCCTTCAAACTCAACCAGCATGGCGCCGATGTCGTCGCTTTCTGTCGAGATATGATTAATACCTAAGTTGATGGTGGTTGGCGCTTCAGTTGGGGTGGTCAATGACACGATAAACACGGCGTCTTGTCCTTCGCTCACATCCACATCATCTGACACTTGTACCAAAGGTATATCAACGTTTTCAATGTTCCCTTCACCACTCACACCACCAATGCTCAAGGTGTAATCTTCGGTGAGTTCGTAAATACCATCCACTAAGGTTGGAATGACAATACTGAAATTGCTGATACCTATCGGGACAACAATTTCATTGGTAATAGGGTCAAACGTCACACCATTGGTAAATTGAGCCTGACTTAAGTCAACATCGTTGTCGGTTGCGGTATCGTCGTTGGCACCAAATTCAATGCTGTAACGGGTTTCTTCAAGCACGCCATCTTCAAGTGCCACTTGATAAACTAGATTGTCCCCTTCCACCACAGTGGTATCGAGCATCTCAATGGAGTCCACATCCACGGGCGTTGGCAGAGGATTAACAATGATTGAGACTTTGGCTTCATCAAAGCCGCCTTTATCGTCAGTGATGACATAATCAAAATGGGTATCGCCGGTAAAATCATCATCCAAATCGATATAGACAATGCCATCTTCAATCCAAATGTTGGCATTATTGGCATCCGATACATGGGTAAAGCGGATACTATCACCATCAGGATCAGCATCATTACCCAGCAGCTCAGAAACCGGGATTTGCAATACGTCGCCTTGATTGGCGACATACGCGCCATCGCTTGACGCTTTAAAGCCGGTCAGGAAGTAATCCGATGAATCCGATCCTCGGCTTGGTTCGTTAACAAAATCCACCGCCTCAAACACGATGCTGTCAAACGCTACACCGCCTAGTGCGGTTTCATCAAAGCTGTAGGTGCCATTACTGCTGCCTTCGTTAGCGATAAATAAACCGCTGGCAACCGCATTATCACCGAAATAAGCCACCCATTTGCCTTGCTCGTGGTTGCCGTTACCGCCTTCGTCTTTAAATAGATTTGAGACAGAGAAAGTAAACTCGGTCACGGGCTCATCAAGATCAATTCTAAATTGCTCCGATTCGCCCTCTTCACGGTTATATTGAATTTGCGCGTCTGGACCACCGTTTTCATCGCCCTCGACACCGCGTTTCACGCCACTCTCGGTAATGCCTTTGTCATCACCTTGGTAACTGCCGCTGACTTGCGCATCGGGATGGATCCAATCGTCGCCATTGAATTTACCCAGTTCGACTTCAAACGCCACCGGATCATCGGTTGCAATTGGTGGGGTATTATCGGCTTCAACAAGGCTGACCGTCCGTTCTTCACTGACGTTATCATCACTGTCGACAGCGCGGTAATCAAAGCTATCATCCGCAGGATTCGCTTCAAAGTAGCGCAGTTCCCAGTTACCGTTACCAATGGTAGAGACTTCCACACTGGTGATTTGCGCGCCTTCTTGGCCTTCTGAAGCAAAAATTTCTATTTCTTTGAACAAGTCAGTATTGCCTGAGGTCTCTTTGGTGACCTCTTTGACAATTGTGCTGCCATCATCGAGATAAACGGTGATCAAGACGCTGGTTGGGTTGGCTTGTTGTCCTTCATAGAACCATCCGCCTAAACCATCCAGACCCAGCGTGACCGAATCTGCAGGACGTTCAGACATATCAATCACGATCGATTCGTTCGCTTGAATCCCATCACCATTGCCCACACCCAGACCGTAACCAATATGGTTTTTGTCACCAAAGTATTGCGTCAGTGGTTGGTCGTTGTTGGACTCAGCGGTGATACGGATCACGTCATCGCTGCCTTCAAAGGTCAGCACGCGCTGTGTTGGGTCACCATCGACCGGCTCACCCCAGTTAAGGAACGATGTGGTACTTTCATCGCCTTCAAAGCCTTCGGGCTCTTCTTTTACGCCCAGGAAGAAGCCGGTTGATTGATCGTCGTTTTCGTAGGTAAACAACGTTGGGTCGAAGGTTTTCAGCTCGCCAATCACCTCGCCGTTGTCATCAAATTGAGTCAAGTCACTCTCATCGAGAGGTTGACCATCATAAAACAGCACGCCAGACTCTGGCAGACTGGTGATCACCACACCTAGTGGCGTATTGGCAGAATCGTCTTCTTGATCAGAAATGTGGTCGTTGTCAGCATTCACATCATCATTAAAGACAATCGCAGCACTACCATTTGAATCGAGAGCGACATCAAAGTCTTCTGCTTCTGGTGGATTGTCTTTGCTGTCATCAATCAACACATGCTGGCTAGCATCACTTAAATCCAACGCTTCAAAGATATTGTTGTTTTGGTCATCGGTTACCGACACCACCGAAACCGTGAAGGCTTGGCCTTCTTCATAAACATCATCTTGCACGGTATCAATCGTAAAATTAGCCGTATAGCCATCAGGGTTAACAATCGCTTGTGCCACTTCGACAATGTCATCACCATCGGCATTCACATAGCTGTAGCTTAAGGTAATGATGCTACCAGCCGGAGCCAACGGTGTTGCCAAAGGTTTTGCTGGATCACTCAACGTGATAGTAAATTGCCCTGTTGAGTCTCCTTCCATCACCGATTCCGGTCCAGTAAGGGTCACAATGGCAGGATCAACATCATCGGTAATGGTGGCATCACCATCCACATCGCTTTGTTGATATTCGGTTGTTGCCGCTAGATTAAATGTCTCGTTATTATCAACAATAACGTCATCGTTGGTTTGCACCAGCACTTCAAATTCAGACTCTCCTGCTGGTAAATCAAATTGCACCGTTCCGTCATTGGCCACTGGCAGAACTTGCGTTGTGGCGCCAAACTTGACCGTCACTTGACTGCCATTAAAATCATCGGGATCAGATGCAGAACCTTCAGATAGTGTCAGTGTAATGGCGGTGCTGGTGGTGCTGCTTGATGACAAGGTCACATCGAAAGTAGCAATGTTGCCTTCTTCGACGGTCGGCTCGCTAACGCTAGTCACAACCGGACGATCATCATCCGCTGGGGTTGGCCCACTTGGATCGACGCTGCCATCATCAAAGATGGTCGCAACGCCTTTATCATTACCTTGTGCGCCCACTACACCACTGGCAGTAAGCTCAAAGCTTTCTGCGCCTTCGTATATTGGTGCATTGTTATCATCCGTCGTTGCGACCGTCACGCGAACTTCGTTCACGCCCGCCGGCAGAACCACATCTCCATTATTGGCCACAGTCAGCACTTCCCAACCGTTGTTGCCTTCAAACTCAACCAGCATGGCGCCGATGTCGTCGCTTTCTGTCGAGATATGATTAATACCTAAGTTGATGGTGGTTGGCGCTTCGGTTGGGGTGCTCAGTGACACGGTAAACACTGCATCTTGCCCTTCGCTCACATCCACATCATCTGACACTTGTACCAAAGGTATATCGACGTTTTCGATGTTACCTTCACCACTCACGCCACCCACTGTTAAGGTGTAATCTTCGGTGAGTTCGTAAATACCATCCACTAAGGTTGGAATGACAATACTGAAATTGCTGATACCTATCGGGACAACAATTTCATTGGTAATAGGGTCAAACGTCACACCATTGGTAAATTGAGCCTGACTTAAGTCAACATCGTTGTCGGTTGCGGTATCGTCGTTGGCACCAAATTCAATGCTGTAACGGGTTTCTTCAAGCACGCCATCTTCAAGTGCCACTTGATAAACTAGATTGTCACCTTCCACCACAGTGGTATCGAGCATCTCAATGGAGTCCACATCCACGGGCGTTGGCAGAGGATTAACAATGATTGATACTTTGGCTTCATCAAAGCCGCCTTTATCGTCAGTGATGACATAATCAAAATGGGTATCGCCGGTAAAGTTATCATCTAAATCGATATAGACGATGCCATCTTCAATCCAAATATTGGCATTATTGGCATCCGATACATGGGTAAAGCGGATATTATCACCATCAGGATCAGCATCATTGCCCAGTAATTCAGAGACTGGTATTTGCAGCACTTCACCTTGGTTTGCAACATAAGCGCCATCACTCGACGCTTTAAAGCCAGTTAGGAAGTAATCGGAAGAGTCTGAACCACGGCTTGGTTCATTAACAAAATCCACCGACTCAAACACAATACGGTCAAATGCCACGCCGCCTAGGGCGGTTTCATCAAAGCTGTAGGTACCGTTACTGTTGCCTTCGTTGGCCACAAACATACCACTAGCAACCGCGTTGTCACCGAAGTAAGCCACCCATTTGCCTTGCTCGTGGTTACCTGAACCGCCTTCGTTTTGGAATAGATTCGATACTGAGAACGTAAACTCAGTCACTGGCTTATCCAAATCAATAGTGAACTGCTCAGACTCACCTTCTTCACGGTTGTATTGAATTTGCGCGCCTGGCCCGCCATTTTCATCACCAGCAACGCCACGTTTCACGCCACTCTCGGTAATGTCTTTGTCATCACCTTGGTAACTACCGCTGACTTGCGCATCGGGGTTCGTCCAATCGTCACCGTTAAACTGACCTAACGAGACTTCAAATCCCACCGGATCATCGGTCGCAATCGGCGGCGTGTTCTCTGCTTCAACAAGACTGACTGTACTCTCTTCACTGACGTTATTGTCACTGTCTACCGCACGATAATCAAAGGTATCCTCGGCGGGATTAGCCTCAAAGTAGCGCAGCTCCCAGTTGCCGTTACCAATAGTAGAAACGTCAACACCGATAATTGAAGCGCCTTCTTGTCCTTCTGACGCAAAGATTTCTATCTCTTTAAACAGTTCGCTATTGCCCGTCGTGTCCTTAGTGATTTCTTTTACTATTGGTCCACCTTCGTCAAGATAGACCGTAATAAGCACGCTAGTTGGATTGGTTGGATGGTCCGGATTAAAATACCCCCCCATACCATCAAGGCCCAAGGTGACAGAATCGGATGGACGTTGAGACATATCGATTGAGATCGTCTCTCCTTCTTGTATCCCGTTGCCTCCGCCGACACCAAGACCATAGCCAACATGATTCTTATCTCCAAAATACTGGCTAAGCGCTTGATCATTGTCGGAGATGGCGGAAATTGTGATGACATCATCACTGCCTTCAAAGCTCAGAACTCGTTGGGTTGGGTCACCATCAACTGGCTCACCCCAGTTCAAGAATGACGTCGTACTTCGTCCTCCCTCTAAACCCTCTGGTTCTTCTTTAACCCCTAAAATGAATCCGGTCGACTCGTTATCATTCTGATAGGTGAATAAGTCTGGATCGAAGGTTTTAAGATCACCAATCGCATTACCATTTTCATCAAATTGGGTCAGGTCATCGACAGTCAACGGTTCGCCGTCATAAAGCAAGATCCCCGACTCGGGCAAACTGGTAATCACAACAGACAGAGGCGTGTTAGCTGGGTCGTCTTCCGCATCAGAAATATTGTCATTGCTTGGTTCGACATCATCGTTAAAGACAATAGCGGCGCGACCATTAGCGTCGAGAGATACGTTGAAATCCTGTGCTTGAGGTGGTGTATCAGGAGCCGCTGTCTCAAAGAACGATAAGATACGATCAACCAGACCCAAGCTTTGAGTACGGGATAAGCCTATCCCTTCAAAACCTTGAGTCTCGAAATTAGTTTGGGCTATTGCTTCATCACCCGTTCTTTGCACTGAATCTAGACTTGTGCCACTGGAACCACTCTCTTCACCGGCCGCAGGATCGAATTCTTCATCAACCTGGGTTGGATCTTGCCCATCTTCTAAGGCCGCAATAATTTGTTGGACATCATCAGTGACATCGCGCAACGATCCATCTTCTTGAGCGATCGCCGCGTTCACGACCGGCGCTCCCGCCTCGGTAAAGGTACCATCTGGCAATAATATTACGTCTCCAGGCTGCGGATTTTCTCCTTCCTGAAGCACTTTTACATTACCATCTGCTCCGATTATCATCGCACCAGCGATATTACCCATTGATATATAAGCCCCGAATCCCATAAAACCACCTATCACGCATCCCAAACCATATTCTAGCCGTACAGATCGGCTCACTTAATATTAGTTCAAATCGTAGCCAATACAGGATATGACATCGAAAAGTACCAGATTTGAGACGTCGACAGAGCGAAACCGCTCGGTATTTCAGAATAACGATGAGTAATCTCGTAGCGTCAATGCACAAACTCGTTTATTACGACTGAATAACGTTTGTTCTGATGTTGTAAACATAGGAAAGTTAAATTTGGCCTTTTTCAACCCATTTTTACTTCAAACAACACGCTAATGAACATTGTTTTATTACTCAAATTCTGGCAATTTAGACCAGTCTTTATGTTAGCGATGAGAGCACCGATGAAGGTTATAATACTGCACGGTTTATACATGCACGCAATTGTTATGCAGCCCTTAAGCCGAAAACTGCGTGAGTTAGGTTTTGACACTCAGACCATTACTTACAATAGTATTGCCATCGATCAAGACAGCATATTCGAAAAAATTGATGGCGCTCTTTCAAGTGATATGACTAACTTATTAGTTGGCCACAGTTTAGGAGGACTGGTCATCAAGCACTACTTGGCTTCTCGCCGGCCAAGCACTGAAATAATCAGCCATATTGTGACCATTGGAACCCCCATAAAAGGAGCCTCAATCGTAGAGCGTATTAAACAACTAGGCTTCTCTTCTATACTCGGCAATGCGCCACAACATGGCTTAAATTTGCATGACGACCGTTGGGAGTTCCCACAAAAGCTCGGTTGTATTGCTGGCACTCTCCCGCTTGGTGCTCGCACTCTACTCATGATGGACAATTCAATTCAGTCAGATGGCACAGTGACCGTTGATGAAACTAAAATTGATGGCATGACGGATCACATTCAGACCCCAAGAAGCCACACCAGCCTGATCTATAGCGCATTTGTTCCCAAACAAATCCAACATTTTAGTCAACACGACATGTTTCTGCGCTAGATTCACGCCCTCACAATTGATGTTTATCGCGCGCAATGCTTGATCAAAAAATCTGAACGCGCTAATATCATCGCCATTCGACGATAAACTATATAACATGCCTATGAGTAACTGTAACGAGATCAACGCCACTGCATTAGTTGTCAATCAAACCCAACTAGAAAATGAGCAAAAGCTTGCCGCTCTTGCTAAAGCATTGGCACACCCTGCTCGTGTTCGTATTTTAAAAATATTGTTCACACTTGATAATCTTGGTGGTTGTCTCAACAGTGACTTAGTATCTGAATTAGGCCTTGCCCAATCAACAGTATCCGAGCATCTGCGCATTTTAAAACACGCAGGGTTTATCATTGCTGAGCCGATGCCACCAAAAATGTGTTATCGAATCGATCGTCAAGCGGCAACGACATTTGCTGAACTGTTCCAACAACTACTAAGCTAATTCAGGTGGTTTTTACCACCTAACTTTAACCGCTCCAATCAATCGCCTTTCGACGATAAACGAAGAGAAAGAAAAATGAGCAATCAAACTGTAGCAATCACGCCACCATCAATGAGTTTTCTAGACCGATATTTAACTATTTGGATATTTCTAGCCATGGCTATCGGCGTGGGAATCGGCGCCTTATGGCCACAGGTCGCGCAATGGAACCAAGCCATGTCCATCGGCAGTACTAACATCCCTTTAGCCATCGGCCTAATTTTGATGATGTACCCGCCACTCGCAAAAGTCGATTACAGCCTGCTGGGTAAGGTGCGAAAAGACAAACAAGCCATCAAGCTATCATTGTTTATGAACTGGATTGTCGGCCCAATTTTGATGTTTATCCTTGCGATCACCTTCCTTGCAGATAAACCTGGGTATATGGTCGGCATCATACTGATTGGTTTAGCTCGTTGCATCGCCATGGTGCTTGTTTGGAATGATATTGGTGGTGGTAATAAAGAATACGGTGCAGCATTAGTCGCAATCAACAGTGCGTTTCAGATTGTCACTTATAGCTTTATGGCTTGGCTATTTATCACCGTACTACCCCCATTGTTTGGCTACCAAGGCTTCGACGTAGATATCTCCATTTTAGATATCGCTGAAAGCGTATTGATTTATCTGGGTATCCCCTTCCTTGCGGGTTTTCTCAGTCGCAAATGGTTAGTAAAAGCAAAAGGTAACGATTGGTACAACAACGTCTTTATCCCTCGCATTTCACCGATTACATTAATTGCGCTATTGGGTACGATTGTGCTGATGTTTAGCTTAAAAGGAGAAATGATTCTCGAGCTACCTATGGACGTCGTGCGTGTGGCAGTGCCATTAACAATCTACTTTGTGGTGATGTTCTTTGTCAGCTTCTATGTCGGTAAGCGAATGGGTATCGAGTACGACAAAAATGCGTCGATTGCTTTCACTGCTACTGGCAATAACTTTGAGTTAGCGATTGCTGTTTCAATCGCTGTATTTGGCCTAAATTCAGACCAAGCATTTGCTGGCGTTATCGGGCCACTGATTGAGGTTCCCGTGCTTATTGCGTTAGTTAATGTCGCGTTACGCTTGAAGCAAAACTATTCAATCAAGTCAATGGCCAAATAACCGATAATAAAAAGAGGACTTAACGTCCTCTTTTTTAGTTTTTAGTGAAATAACTTTTGCTCGATAATGTCAGACAACGGCATCGGTTTATAGAAATAGTAACCTTGAATAAGGTGTATCCCTTGTTGCTGCATAAAATCAATTTCGTCTTGTTCTTCCACACCTTCGACCACAATTTCAGCACCAATCGTACGAACTAATTGGCTAGTAAGACTAAACATCTCTTTGCCATTTTTTTGTTTCAGATTCAGCACCAACGAACGGTCGATTTTCACTTTATCAAATTCGTAACGACTTAAATAACCAATCGATGAGTAGCCAGCGCCAAAGTCATCCAGAGCGATTTTAATGCCGATACCACGCAGCTCTTGCAGCACGTTCCATGTTGTTTGTTCGTCTTGAATCAGTAAATCTTCAGTAATCTCAAATTCAACTTGTTTAAACGACAAGTTACTCTGCTCAATCATACGAATCACGATTTTAGCGAAATTCTCTATTAAGAATGTATCTGGCGATATATTGATCGAGACTTTAAATTCCGGATCGACCGCCAGCGGACTTACCTCTTCCAACGCTTGTTTAACGACCCATAAGTCCACTTCAGAAGACAGGCCTAACTTAGTAAAGCTTGATAAAAACGTGGGTGGCGTAATCTTACCGTCATAACCCTTATGGCGAATCAACACTTCCAACGAATTAATTTTATCTCGCTGCATATCCACTTGGGGTTGGTAAAATAAGACAAAATCACCCGAGGTTTGCAACTGACTGATATGTCTTTGCGCAGCAAGATTGGCACTCATCTGCGGCAGCATTCCCATCACTGTGCGGCTTTGGCCCATATCACGGTAGTTGAAAAAGTTATCTGATAAACCTTTAGTAAAAATGGCATTGGTGCCGATCACCTTATCCATTTGCTTAAAAAATGGCAGGTAAATGATCATACCAACAAGGATAATCACCGCTTGCAATAACACAGCAGCGAGGTCATTTCCGGTTGCGTTATAGCCGCTTAATAATGCTGGCGTCATCCAGCTTACAAATGTTTCGACCGGCGAAACCAACCCAAGCGAAGTCGCTAAGTAGGCAAGCAGTAACCCCGCTAATGGAGCCAACAAGAAAGGCACAATTAGCAATGGATTAAAAATCACCGGTAAGCCGAATAAAATAGGCTCATTGATATTAAACAGACTCAATACTAAGGTGGCAAATGCGAGTGTTCGATAACCTTTGTTTTTGGTGAAAAACAGCATACATAAAACCAGACTTAGCGTGTTACCAGCCCCGCCCATTCCAGCATAAATATCATAAAAATTGCTGGTCAAAATAGGTAACGGAACACCAAAATCCGCGTATAAGTTGTAACTTTGCGCTGAAAACTCGTAAAGTTCACTTTTTAGTGGTGCCAGTACAATATGACCATTAATGCCGATACTCCAAAACATATTGCGCGCTAACTCATAAAGCATCGCATCACCTAGAGAGTACTCGTTTAAGCTAGGAATAAGCTTGAAAAATTCACCGCTTGAAATCACCCATCCTTTAAGTAGCACACCTGCTCCCACATAAAGAACGACCATAAACATCGCCGCCCCCACCAAGTTGATCGTTTGATCAACAACATTCGGCAGTTCAGACTCAACAAACAGTTTCTTCTTTTCGAAGATTTGAGTGGTTTTACTCACTAGCAACGGAATAATAATCGCGAGTGGATAGTTAGTCGGAATGATAGAGCCCGCCTGGAGCATTCCCCATTCATGGCCAAGGATGACATATATTAGCAATGCTGGCGTAATCACATTCGCCCGAGAGGTTTTGTGCAACGTCGCCAAAAACTGTGAATAGTAGACCACGAGTAGAATCGGAAACAGCTTCCAAACCAGTGTGCTAATAAATTGTATTTTTCCAGCTACCAATGTGAAACCGGCCATAGATAAGCCAGTACTGATCAACATACAAAACGCTGATAACAAACTGATAGGCAAAAGCATCAGAAAGACATTACATAAGCCATTAATGTAGTCGTTTTCCGATGTTTTAGAGAATATGCGATAAAATGATTTTGTGTTCATTGGGGCTTCAATTTCCAATATTTGCACTAAGCAATATTTTTAGAAAAAAATGCCGCACCGAATCTATCCTTGAGTCGTCGTACCCGAGAGTAGTTGATCTTTCAACAGTTGCGCCATACTGACTGCTCGCTGAGAGCATCGTTGCTAATTTTGTTTAATATTATGAATAAGCAAGCAGGCGCACGTTACCTTCTATACCGCAATATTTCCATTGCGATATTTTATCGTTACGATTTGAAGTAGTTAGGATGGGCTATTATGCATTTATCCCATAAATAACAGCCACTTAATTTATATTCCTTCTTTATTTTCATCAAATCGTTGCGTGTACATTTCCATAAAATCTTGGCGAATTAATTGTTCAAGATGATTGGCTTGTTCTGTAGGGCAAAACAACATGACATGGACAGCCTGTTCGCCTGTGGCGGTGCTGTTGATATGGATGTGAGGTTCCGAACCTGGCAAGTCAACTCCAGCATGTTTTTCGATAACCGAGTTATAGCGGCGCGCCACTTCGATGAATGATTGACAGTGTTCTTCGACCTTAAGATTTAGGCTAGGTAGTAGCGGATACAAATTCACAAAATCTCTCACCACAATACTAAAATCGTGGTAGACATAGCGCTTCATGAAGTTAAGATTTTTGACAGGATAAGTAAAAAACATACTGTTGGGTAAAGTGGCCGTTTTACCGGTAAAGTGGTACTGGCCATGATATAGATCGATTTCTTGTATTACTGTGGCCATCATATTGTGTTCGATCACCTCGCCACAAAGTTTTCCCACTTCAATCCAATCGCCAATTCGAAAAGAACGCGAACTCGCACGTTGAATCGAGCCCGTAAAACATAAGATGATTTCTTTACTTGCCACCACAACAGCAACAGCAATTGCCGTCAATGACAAAGCAAATTCATTAATTTCCGACTGCCACAAAATGAATAGCGTAAGCACCGTCGCCGCAAATGCACCATTTTTCGTTCTGGACATCCAATTGCGTTGATCTTCGGATAAAAAGGCGACATCTCCGCGAATTTTAGCCAAGGTAATACGTCGTACAAGCGAGATCAACAATATAATCAGAGCTGAAAATGCTAGCTTGTGAGTTAGAAGAAAATCGATAACAACTTGTACTTTCTCCACGATCTACTCCTATCAATACTATGTGGTTACTTTATTTTTACTTTTCAGCATAAATTTCCCACACTAAGCCGATAAAATCCAGCTAGTTATATCGTGCAGAGGTAATAAATTGGTTAAAACTTTCGCACCATACAATGACAGTATTGAACTCTTCGATCCGAATATCAGCGGGAAGATCGATAGAAAACCGATCAAAGGTCCTGATATCCCCCACCTTCACCATACTATTTTTATGCTCATGAAATGCAGCTTCAGTTTCAATATAGGTCGGAGAAAGATAAAGCTTATAATCAGGCCCTGGAGCCAACTCACCAATAAAAACGACCTGACTGTCACTGAGTGACACAGATCCTTCTCCCCAATGGAGAAAGTCGCTATCTTGTCGTTCTCGCTGAAATGTGCCGGTAAAAAGTGCATGGTTCGAAACTTGCTCCACCACCGTGATCTCAGGTGAAGTCGGTTGCGTCAGAATGGGCAATGCGTAAATACCTAACACAAAGCCCACTATACCAATCAACAAATGTGACAATAACAGCAACGCGCCTTTGATCATCTTTCACTCCGGAATTAAGGTCTTTCCTTAATCCTAGAGCAATCAGCGTATTATCGGTAATTGAGTGCGGTTTTTTCTGACAGCTTCACAATAACCTTAACCGCATCCAGCATGCCTTCAACCGTAATGAACTCATGGATACCGTGGAAATTGTACCCACCCGTGAAAATATTCGGGCAAGGCAATCCCATAAACGACAAACGCGCACCGTCAGTTCCACCACGAATCGGTTTAATATTAGGTTGGATATCACACTCAATCATTGCTTGTTTGGCTAGCTCAATAATATGTGGGAACGGTTCAACCATTTCTTTCATATTGAAATAGTTATCACTTAGCTTAAGTTCGACATGCCCTTTGTGTAACTCAGCATTTAAACTATCCACATGACGTTGCATGAGAGCTTTACGTTCTTCTAGACCCGCTCGGTCAAAGTCGCGAATGATGTACCCCAACTCACAACGAGCAACCGACATCTCTGCTGATTTCAGGTGATAAAACCCTTGATAACCCTCTGTGCATTCGGGTGTTTGTTCTGCTGGCATCATCATCTGAAAACGCGCTGCTATGTTCATGGCGTTGACCATTTTATCTTTGGCCGTTCCCGGATGAACATTAATGCCATGAAAAATAACATCGGCACTGGTTGCGTTGAAATTTTCAAATTCTAATTCGCCCACCGGGCCACCATCGATCGTATAAGCCCACTTAGCGCCAAATTTATCGACATTAAACAAATCAGCACCTCGGCCAATTTCTTCATCTGGTGTAAAGCCAATACAAATATCACCATGCTCAATATCTGGGTTCTTTATCAACACGGCCATCGCCGTAATAATCTCCGCGATGCCGGCTTTATTATCTGCTCCTAACAAGGTAGAACCATCGGTGCAGATAATATTGTGGCCATGTAAATTATGTAGCTCGGGATAGTGAATTGGAGACAACACTTCATCACCCTTACCTAAGGCGATATCACCACCTTGATAATTTTCAACGATTTGTGGCGTCACGTTTTTACCCGAGGCGTCAGGAGCCGTATCCATATGGGCAATGAAACCAATCGCCGGGACAGGATAATCAACATTGCTTGGTAAGCGAGCCATTAAGTAGCCATTGTCATCAAGAGAAACATCGCTCAAACCTAGTTCAAGCAATTCAAGTTTCAAGGCATGAGCAAATGTACGTTGACCTTCACTACTGGGGCAATGCGTTTCACGAGGATTAGACTGAGTGTCAAAAGTGACATAACGTAAAAAGCGTTCAACCAAATTATTCATAAAAACGGACTTCCAATTAAAATCATCCGCTTAATACTACGCCCTCAATCGCAGAGAATTTTGCTGTAAATCATGATTTTATCATTCCTGTTGTTGAAGCGATTTTTATTGACCACTGAAGACAAATTCAAAGTAAAAAAAACGCCTCTATCAAAGAGGCGTTTTCTAATAAACTTTTTAATTAAAGCAGAATGAAGATACCCGCTAAGCAAGCACTCATTAAGTTTGCCAATGTTCCAGCAGCAACCGCTTTAAGACCAAGATTGGCCACTTCAGCGCGACGATCTGGCGCAATAACCCCAATCGAACCCAACTGAATCGCAATTGAACCAATATTGGCAAAGCCACACAGAGCAAAAGTAATGATAACTTGAGAATGTTCAGATAAAAGTTGCTTGTGTTCTACAAAATCAATGAACGCAACGAACTCATTCATGATGATTTTTTGGCCGATGTAAGAACCCGCCATTAACACTTCATGCTTTGGCACACCAATGACCCATGCAAGCGGAGCAAATAGATAGCCAAAGATACCTTGTAGAGTGATACCCGACAAACCGACAAGTTCGCCCATGTTCTCAAGGCCAGTGTTCACCATCGCAATCACAGACACAAACGCAATCAGCATAGTCCCGACGGCAACAGCCACTTTCATACCGTTCATCGCACCACTTGCAAGCGCATCAATAACATTGCTCTCTTGCGCTTTGTCCATGGCAATTTCTGTTTGATCAACCGGTACATCACGTTCAGGAACAATGATTTTCGCCATCATTAAGCTACCCGGTGCTGCCATAAAACTGGCCGCAATCAGGTACTTAAGTTCCACGCCAAGACCGGCGTAACCACCCAGCACGCTACCAGCAACCGAAGCCATGCCTGCTGACATAACCACAAACAACTCTGAGCGGGTCATTCGCGATAAGAATGGACGGACAAGAAGTGGCGATTCGCCTTGAGAAAGAAAGATGTTGCCTGTAGCAACCAAAGATTCAGCTTTACTTGTACCCAAGAATTTTTGGATACCGCCACCGATAAACTCAATAACCTTCTGCATAATACCTAGGTAGTAGAGAGCAGAAATCAGCGCGCTAAAGAAGATAATAATAGGAAGGACGCGCACAGCAAAAATAAAACCAGAAGTAGCGAGGTCACCAAACAGGAATTTGATGCCTTCATCCGCGAAAGAAAGCAATCCAGCCACTGCGCTACTCATGCTGGTTAAAGCCGCTTGGCCCAACGGAAAATAAAGCACTAGAGCAGCAAAACCCACTTGCAACAACAACGCTCTCGACACTGTTTTCCAGTTAATTGATTTGCGACTTTCAGACAGCAACACCGCACAGCCGATCAGAGCTAGAACGCCGATTAAACCAAATAATACATTCACTTTAGATTACCTTTACAAGCATTGAGTTGGTAGCTGGTCCGGTCCGTGGGGTCATTCACCATTCCGTGTGACGGCTTGTAATTGGTTGAGCTGATGCTCATAACCGGGCGGAAAGTATAAACATCAATGTGAGATATTCATCACATATTTTCACGCAAACGTTCAAGCGAACAATTATTAACCACGCAAACGTTTTGTTATTTCTGCGTTAAATCCTAACACGCTGCCAATTGTTGGGACTTATGTCGCAAAACAACACAGAAAAGCAACTGTTTGCATAATTATTTCCACAAAACTGCGCCATCTTTTCTATGTTTAATACAGTTAACGTACTCAAAGCGTTCACTACAACGTCAACGGTAAATCCTTAAATATATCCACTATACTTTCATCCCCGCTTATTTCGCGGGGTTCTTTTTATCGCCTAAAGTACGGATAAATGGTTCATTGTGTCGATTTCTCTACTAATAGTATTGATTGATTTGATCCGGATTCCATCTTACTAATGTACCAATGTAAGCCATAGTAATCGCTATGAAACATAACGTATAACAACCAGCAATACGTTAATATTCAGTTACAAGGCGCTCGCGATGAAAAACCTTCCCATCTCTTTTAAGGTCAGCATTCCTCTGATTGCAGTACTCTCTACACTGCTCTTTTCCACTCTATTTTCGATGTACCAAGCAAACAATCAAAAAGAGCTAAATCGACAGCTCAATGCCAGTGTGTTACCGGCTTTTACCAATTTGGAAGATGCATATCGCGACCTTTATCAAGTTATGGTTGCCGCGATGAATATTTACCGAGTTAGCGACCCTGAGCAAATTGCTTACCATACCGAAGAATATTTTGATAACGCCAAGAAAGCGATACCGCGTATGCAATCTACGCTTCCTTTATATTCCCAAGGCTTGCTGAGCGCAGAAACTCGCATCAACTACGACACCATGCTCTCAACCGCTGAGGTATGGCTAAATTCTTTCAAACCAATGTTTAATGATCCCTCACAAGCTGAAGGCTACTTCAACCAAAACGAACAGCAGATTGAAAAACAATTTAAAGTGATCCGTGACAATCTTGGAGTTATCAAAGACGACATCGAGGTGCAAAAGAATCGATTAGTGTCTGAAGTAAACGCATCAATTTCTCGCTCAAATATTGCATTACAATTTGGCGCGGCATTTGCTGTGTTAGTTGCATTACTCGCTTTTTGGATGAACAGTCGATTTGTCGTTAAACCAATCAAGTCGCTACAAGTTACGATGAACGATATTAGCCAAGGGGAAGCGGACCTTTCTCAGCGTATTGATATTGATACCAAAGATGAACTCGGTGCACTGGCTAGCTCTTTTAATACTTTTGTGTCTCGAATTCATACTACCGTTGAGCAAGTCGTCATATCTTCCAATGCGGTTCGTGCAGAAATGGAGAATATCAAATCCATCACACGCGGTATGGCGAACTTCAGTAGTAGCCAACAACAAGAAAGTGAAATGGTCGCCACGGCAGTTTCAGAAATGCTAGCGACTACTGAAACGGTAAGTGAACATGCGATCGTTGCAGCAGATTCGAGTCGCAATGCGAACAAAGAAGCCGAAACAACCAACGCAACGATTACGTCAACAGTGAGTTCAATTGAATCGCTTTCCAATGATGTGAGTAACGCTAGCAGTGTCATCAATACATTGGACAGTGATGTCGGTAATATTGTGACCATTTTGGACGTAATTCGCGATATAGCAGAGCAAACCAACCTACTCGCCCTCAATGCAGCGATTGAAGCGGCACGTGCAGGTGAACAAGGTCGAGGCTTTGCCGTTGTTGCTGACGAAGTCCGCTCGCTTGCCAGCCGCACCCAACAGAGTACAGGTGAGATACAGGCCATGATTGAACGTCTTAAAGACGGAGCGAAACGCGCCGTCACCGTGATGGACTCTAGCCAACAAAGCAGCAGCGAAACGATTTCAACCGCGCAGTCTGCAGCACTTTCTCTTAATACTATTCGTGCTGCGATAGAGAGTATTAACGACATGAACGATCAAATCGCCATTGCCGCGACGGAACAAGCTAGCGTCGCCAATGAGGTTAACGGCAACATTCATCGCATTGCAGGCAACAGCCAACAAATGGTTGAGATGGTCAACAGCGCAGATAACGCATGCAGTAGTTTGGATGATCAATGTCGACACTTGGATCAATTAGTGGCCGAATTTAAAGTATAAACACGCTTTTGTAACCAAAGCCCAGCCCACTCGCTGGGCTTTTTTATGCTCAACGAACTGGATGGATTGTGACTGCTGAGATTAAACACGCGGTTATGAAGTTTGAACTTGCACGACGACTTTCTAATGAAAATTATCGACCATGTCGAAATATTGATTCAATTGTGATCGATGGCCATTTACGCTGCTGATATTTTCAGCAATATTATATTTCCGATATTTATTGAGTGGTGAAATCATGCAAATCAGCAATGCTATTTATCAGCCACATATTCAGCAAGATCTAAAAAATGCAACCGCTTATATCAACGATTCATTGGATACCAATGGGAGTCGTCTTAGCGCGACGCTAAGCCAACAAAATCAAATCCAAATTCGCAACGCTGATGGGATCGTAGTCAAGACATTACAAGGTGAGAAAGTTGCCATGCGGATGAATAATATTGATGAGTATGTCTGAACAACATAAACAAAAATGCCAGTCCATATGGCAGACTGGCATTGGTGATTAATTAACGCATTGGTAGATTTGGGTATAGCGTGTTGATATACAGCCAAACAATTTATCTCGACGAGCGCACTTATCTAAAGGAATACCTAAGCTCTGTGCGTTTTTAAACCCCCAAGCTTTACAGGCATTTTGAGCCATAAAGAACGCCTCTTGCTCATCAATCACCGCCTGCTGAAGCAACCCTTCATCATAAGCTAGTGTAATTGTTGCATCACTCTTACTGCCACCGGTCACAAACCAGTTTTTGTTTACAGGGTTTGCGCAAGCCGTCAAATTTGCCGCCATCGCCAGTGCGATAATCAGTTTGAATCTCATTAGTTTTTTAGTATTACGATTCTGAAAAGGTGGCGCATTTTACACAAATTTTTGTGCACTGCATCATTAAATTTACGCACTTAATCAACCCTCTGCGAGCAAGCAAAATCCACATGCTATTGCTCTCTTAGCCTGACGCCTTCGGTCAATCATCACTACGAGCGAGGATCACCTATTACAATGAAGAAAAAAGCCGCTCTCTAGAACTCCCCATTCATTTCTCCTTAAACCTTGCCTGATTGATTGAAATTAAAAATTTTATCCGCTTAACAGTTGAAAGCTAATATAATTGCGGTATACAGAAGAATAGATCACTCTTAAATGATAATAAGTACGTGGAATACTTCACGAGCTTGATAAACCATAAGATCAACAAAAACGATAACGAAGAATCGATATGAACCAATACGTTAATGACCCATCCAACTATCAACTGTTAATAAAAAATTTACTTTTTTCTCCAGTTGCCTTTGATCCCCAGCAAGAGATTGTCTACGCCAACCACCGTCGTCATAGCTACCAAACGTTTCATGACCGAGTAAAGCAGTTTGCCAATGCGCTGACCAAGATGGGAGTGCAAAAAGGCGATACCGTTGCGGTGATGGACTACGATTCGCACCGTTATTTAGAGTGCTATTTCGCGATTCCCATGATTGGCGCGAAACTGCACATGATTAACGTTCGACTCTCTCCTGAACAGATCCTCTTCACTATTGATCATGCCGAAGATGATATTCTACTGATCCACGAGGAGTTTCTACCCATTCTCGATCAGATCAAAGGCCGTATTGATACCGTCAATCATTATGTGGTTTTACGCGACAACGAAGAGTGCGAGTACGAACAGCTGCTTAAGCAAGAAGATACGCATTTTAACTTCCCTGACTTTGATGAAAACACCGTCGCCACTACGTTTTATACCACTGGCACAACAGGCATGCCTAAAGGGGTTTTCTTCACGCATCGCCAACTGGTTCTCCACACTCTTGGCATACTCAGCACTATCGGGACCAATGCCGTTCAGGGCAGGCTTCATCAAGGTGATGTCTACATGCCTATCACACCAATGTTCCATGTTCATGCGTGGGGCTTGCCTTATATGGCGACCATGCTTGGTGTTAAACAGGTCTACCCAGGCAAATACATTCCTGATTCGTTGCTCGCCTTAATTGCACAAGAAAAGGTTACCTTTTCACACTGTGTGCCAACCATTTTGCACTTATTGTTAAGCTCACCAAAATCAGAAACGGTCGATTTTTCCCAATGGAAAGTGGTGATTGGCGGCGCCGCTCTACCAAAAGCACTGTGTAAATCGGCACTAGAACGAGGTATCGATGTATTTGCAGGCTACGGCATGAGTGAAACAGGACCAATTCTCTCAATCGTGCAACTTAATGAAGAGTACCTCAAACTCGATATAGACCAGCAAGCCGAATACCGCTCCAAAACCGGTAAAAAAGTCGCGATGGTTGAAGCCCATATCGTCGATGAAGAGATGTGTCAGCTTGAGCACGATGGTGAAGTGAGTGGTGAAATCGTAATCCGTGCACCATGGTTAACCCCTAATTATTATAAAGATAATAAAAACTCTAAGGCTTTATGGCGCGGCGGCTATTTGCACACAGGTGATGTTGCGACCATCGATGGAGAAGGTTTCATCAAAATTACTGATCGCGTTAAAGACATGATTAAAATCTCTGGCGAGTGGGTAAGCTCTTTAGAACTGGAAGATATTATCCACCAGCACCGAGCGGTTTCAGAAGTTGCAGTCATTGGCATGTCACACAACAAATGGGGCGAAGTGCCGCTTGCGCTTGTGACACTCAAGGATGGTGCTCAGGTAACAGAGAAAGAACTGCTTGGCTTTGCGAAAGAGTTTATTAGTAAAGGTATCCTAGCCAGAGAGGCTCTATTATTGAAAGTGAAGTTTGTCGATACCATCGCCAAAACCAGTGTAGGTAAAGTGGATAAGAAGGAACTACGTCGGTTACATCTGTAGCCCGTATTTCTTTTATTTCGATACCATCACACACTAGCGCTACATAATCTGAATGGCCGCTGGCTGTAAGCAATAAAAATGCCCCAAGATATTCTTGGGGCATTTTTGGGGATATCTCAGGGATAGTTGAAGGATTAAATGGGTTACATATCCCTTTTAACGCCTTCATAAGGTGCACAATAGAAAAGGCAGCACCTAATTCCTATCCCCCTAGCCTTTGTTATTCCCAATCAAGGATAACTTTGCCAGACATCCCGCTACACATGACGTCGAAGCCTTCTTGGAAGTCATCAACCTTGTAGTGGTGAGTGATAATTGGCGTCAAATCTAAGCCTGATTGGATTAGCGAAGCCATCTTGTACCAAGTTTCAAACATCTCACGACCGTAAATACCTTTAATCACAAGGCCTTTAAAGATCACTTGTGTCCAATCGATACCCATATCTGATGGTGGAATACCTAGCAGAGCGATACGACCACCGTGGTTCATGGTGCTCAACATTGAGTTAAACGCCATTGGGTTACCTGACATTTCAAGACCGACATCGAAGCCTTCTTTCATGCCAAGCTCTTCCATTACGCTTTCTAGGCTTTCATTCGCCACGTTAACCGCTCGTGTCACGCCCATTTTACGCGCTAGATCTAAGCGGTATTCGTTCACATCAGTAATCACAACGTGACGAGCACCAACGTGTTTCGCAACCGCAGCTGCCATGATACCGATTGGGCCAGCACCGGTGATCAGTACATCTTCACCGACAAGATCGAATGAAAGCGCAGTGTGAACAGCGTTGCCAAACGGGTCAAAGATAGATGCCAAATCATCTGAAATATCGGCAGGGATCTTGAAAGCGTTAAACGCAGGGATCACTAGGAATTCAGAGAAACAACCAGTACGGTTTACGCCCACACCAATAGTGTTACGACATAGATGAGTACGACCACCACGACAGTTACGGCAATGGCCGCAAGTGATGTGGCCTTCGCCTGAAACGCGATCACCCAGCTCAAAACCACGAACTTCTTGGCCAATACCAACCACTTCGCCCACGTACTCATGGCCAACAACCATTGGTACTGGGATGGTTTTTTGTGACCATTCGTCCCACTTGTAAATGTGAACGTCGGTGCCACAAATCGCGGTCTTTTTGATACGGATTAAAAGATCATTATGGCCAAGCTCTGGCTTGTCCACTTCCGTCATCCAAATGCCTTCTTCAGGCTTTAGCTTTGCTAATGCTTTAATTTTCATTCTATTCACCAAATATTGCTCCGCTCTGTGCGCAGCAAAAAAATTCATATCTCAATCACAACATAGTCGACTCTCAAGAGTGACGACTCGATATTGTCGTCACTGTTAAGAGCAAAAGCTGGGCTAAATTAGATAATGCCCATATCTTGACCAACTTGGATAAAGGTATCGATCGCACGGTCTAGCTGTTCACGAGAGTGCGCGGCTGACATTTGTGTACGAATACGCGCTTGGCCTTTTGGCACTACTGGGAATGAGAAACCAACAACATAGATGCCTTTTTCTAAGCAGCGCTCTGCAAATTCTGCCGCCACTTTGGCATCACCCAGCATGATTGGAATGATAGCGTGATCAGCACCACCCATAGTAAAGCCTGCAGATTCCATACGAGTACGGAAGTGCGCAGCGTTTTCCCACAAATGAGTACGTAGATCGCCACTTTCTTGCAGCAATTCAAGAACACGTAGTGATGCGTTAACAATCGCAGGAGCCACTGAGTTCGAGAACAAGTAAGGACGTGAACGTTGACGAAGCCAATCGATCACTTCTTTTTTACCAGATGTGTAACCACCTGATGCGCCACCTAGAGCTTTGCCTAGTGTGCCAGTGATGATATCAATACGGTCAACCACATTGTGGTAATCAGGCGTACCGGCACCAGTTGGGCCCATAAAGCCAACTGCGTGTGAGTCATCAACCATAACAAGTGCATCGTACTTATCTGCAAGATCACAAATAGCAGGAAGGTTGGCAACCACACCATCCATTGAGAATACGCCGTCAGTAACGATAAGAGTATGACGAGCACCCGCTTCTTTTGCGGCGATCAATTGCTGTTCTAGCTCTTGCATGTTGTTGTTTGAGTAGCGGTAACGCATCGCTTTACACAAACGTACGCCATCGATGATTGAAGCATGGTTTAACGCATCAGAAATGATGGCATCTTCTGCACCAAGAATCGTTTCAAATAGACCGGTGTTAGCATCAAAGCAAGAGGTGTAAAGGATGGTGTCTTCTTTGCCTAGGAAATGAGATAGCTTTTGCTCAAGCTCTTTATGGATATCTTGAGTACCACAAATAAAGCGAACTGACGCCATACCAAAACCGTGTTCATCCATACCCGCTTTACCCGCTTCGATAAGCGCAGGGTGGTTAGCAAGACCTAGGTAGTTATTGGCACAAAAGTTTAATACTTCTTGGCCTGTAGAGATTTTAACTTGCGCTTGCTGTTGCGAAGTAATTACACGCTCAGATTTATAAAGGCCTTCAGCCTTAACATCTTCAATTTGTTGCTGGATCTGTTGGTAAAATGCAGAGGACATCGTCAATTCCTTATCATTGTCTTTATAAATGGCATCTAGCGCGTTTTTTATAAATAGTACGTTGGCCAGATGCTAGATTGATTAAGGCTTAAACGCCCAATCAATCTACATCGGTTAAGTGTAATCTAGGACAAGAAATTGCATTATCCCACTAGGTGGAAAAACATTATTGAATCTGAGGCACAAATCAGTTTTACTGAGCGCTATGTGTCCCGAGTTGGACGCCGGCAAGCAACATGATTGCGGCAATAAATAATAGGATATTTTCGAGTATCGACCAAAGGTCGAGCATCGTATCGGCGTAAAGCATTCTGGTCTCCTCGTCTGTTGTCGTTGGGGATACCTTAGTCTTTGAATTGGTTCAAAACCGAGAGGCAAATCGCAAAAAATCCTTATTTATAAATATATTACTATGTGAATAATTATGATCAACAACCGTCTTATCGCCCTACTTCCAGACCTCGCTTCATTCATTCTTATTGTGAATGAAGGCAGTTTTACTGCGGCCGCAAAAATTTTGGACGTAACTCCATCCGCTCTGAGTAAATTGATTACTCGTTTAGAAAAAGCACTGTCCGTCAAGCTGTTTGAGCGCACAACACGCTCACTGATTATTACTCCGGCAGGGCAAAAAGTGTATGACCAAGCCCTACTGATGGTCAATGCTGCGCAACAAGCGATCGAGTTATCCACCAGCGATCACACCGAAGCAAGCGGTGCCATCACCGTGGCGGCGCCAGAAGCATTTCTTAACTCAGTATTGCAGCCTTTGGTGCTACCCTTTTTAGCACAATATCCTGAAATAGAATTACGTTTGCGTGTTGCAGATGGACAATTTGATCTATTGCGCGATCGTATTGATATTGCCTTCAAACTGACCGACAAACCCGATGAAAATCTTGTATTGAAAGAAATCGGCCAAACGCATTTACGCTTATGCGCCAGTCCAGAATACATTCAACAGTTTGGCATGCCGAACCACCCGACAGAGCTCATTGAACATCAATGTTTATATTTAGCAGAAACCGAACGTGACCATATCTGGGATTTCTTTAAAGACGATGAGTTCCACTCAATCGCGGTTCGAGGACGATACGCGGTAAACCACTCACAAATGCGCTTAAGTGGTGTAAAGAATGGCTTAGGGATTGGTATTTTCCACGATTTTGTTATCGCAGAAGCGCTAGCAGCAGGCGATGTTATAGAGGTACTGAGTGAGTGGACATTAAAAAGTAATTATCACGGGGCGATAGCAATGCAGTATCCACAGACGCAGTACATGCCCGCCAGAGTTCGGGCATTTATCGATTTTGCCATCGAGCATTTGCAAACAAAGTTAACTAATTAAGCTATCTTTGCAAGTAACAATCTCTACAAGTAAATAGTTCCTTTAAGGTATAGATTGGCAAAGCCTGAGATAAGCACCCTATCGCTGACTAACTGACAATACAAATTGCCGCCACGCGCTGACGCTTGAAAGGCCAATAACGCTTTTTTATCTAAGCGCTCTCCCCAATAAGGCGCTAACCCTGTATGAATAGAGCCGGTGACGGGATCTTCATCACCACCGTTGGCTGGCCAGAAGTAGCGCGAAACAAAATCATATTTCTCTGCTGCGGCCGTGACAACGACATCCAAAGGCGCCAGTTGTTTCAATAACTCAGAGTCATAGTTAACTTGATAAACATCTTGTTCATCATCATAAACCGCAAAATAGGCTTGGCGATTTTTTAGCACGTAACTTGGCTCTATTGATAAACCTTGTAAAAGCGCTTCAGGCGCCCGCTCAACCCTTTCTGGGGCCTGATTTGGAAAGCTCATTTCAATTCGCCCATCACCTTTACAGTTAACATAAAGGGAACCTACTTCATTGGTAACAAACTCTAACTCTCCCTGGCTTTCACAAAGATTAAAGAGTACGTAAGACGCAGCTAGCGTCGCATGACCACAAAAGGCCACCTCGGTTAACGGAGAAAACCAACGAATAGCGTATTGATTTACCGATTCTTGCTTGATGAATGCCGTCTCAGATAGGTTGTTTTCCATTGCGATGTTTTGCATTAACTCATTCGAGGGCCACTCTTTCACTGGCACAACAGCCGCTGAGTTACCTTTGAACTGTTGATTGCTAAACGCATCGACAATATACATTTCAAGTTCCATTTTCTACTCTCTCCTTATTGACTAGACAGGCTTCGCTTCGATTAAGAGCAAATTAAACCATGGCGTCTTACGCCACTTTTTAGTGTAACTTCTACCCTTGCAACGCTTCCATTACCGCGGCATGTGCATGAATTTGAGTCGTGTCATATAACGGGACTGGGGTATGTTGCTGCTCAACCAATAAAGCTATCTCGGTACAGCCTAAGATCACCGCTTGCGCCCCTTGCTCGGCAAGGCTATCAATTATGCTTAAATAAGCGGATCTTGAATCATCATAAATCTTCCCTTGGCATAACTGGTTATAAATGACGTCATGAACACGATTGCGTTGTTGCTCATCTGGAATCACAACTTCAATACCAAACTGTTCAGTAAGGCGCTGTTTATAAAAATTTTGCTCCATGGTAAAACGCGTTCCCAGCAAACCGACTTTGGTAATCCCATCCTGAACAAGCTTTGCCGCTGTAGCGTCTGCAATATGTAAAATAGGAATCGCAATCTGTTGTGAAATTTGCGGCGCAACCTTGTGCATGGTATTGGTACAAATAAGGACGAAATCCGCACCGCCAGCTTGTACCGATTGTGCAGCACGACCTAGAATCGCGGCGGTTTCATCCCACAAACCTTGATGCTGTAACTGCTCAATTTCATGAAAATCAACACTATAAAGACAAATTTTAGCGGAGTGCAATCCACCTAACTGTGCTTTTATCCCTTGATTAATTGCTTTGTAATAACTGGTGGTAGATTCCCAACTCATGCCACCAATCAGACCAATAGTTTTCATTATAATTCCTTTATTTTCTGTTCACTTAAACCGCGTCCAGTGGTTAAAAAATGGACCCAATCTTGTCGTTCCCGGAGTGAGGCTTGCATAACAGCTGAATCGACATCATAAACAACGCTATGAAAGGCCACTTCCCACTGATGATGCGAGTTTAGAGACAAGGTTGCATAACGAGCATGAGGGCTATAGTTTTCCATCGAATGCAGAAAAGGCGCATCATCAGTATACGCTGGCATTCCCACGCTACCCGGATTTATGACCATCTGCCCAGTGGAAAGTGTTACGCAACGGGGCGTATGGGTATGGCCACACAATATGATTGGTGAAGGTTGACCATCAAGACGGTCCAATATTGCTCGATCTGGACGTAACTGAGCATAGCCTTGGCTGGCGTCTTCCAGTAAATACTCTAAATCATCATTTGGTGTACCATGACAAGCGTAAATCTCATCCGTAATTTGGCAGTCAAACGGTAAGGATTTCATCCACGCATGCGCTTCTTCATCAAGTTGTTGCCAGATAAATTTCATAGTCGAATTTGAATCAAGTTCACTTTGCGTCGCTTGAAAGATCTGGCGATCTTGATTACCACAAATCGTCACCGCATCGAGTGATTGTAGATAGTGGTACGTCTCCTGAGGCGCTATCGGGCCATACAAAATATCGCCCAAATTGATGAATTGTTCAGTACCAAACCGTTTTGCATGCTCTACAACCGCGCGCAAAGCGTAAATATTGCTATGAATATCGGATAGAATCGCATAAGTAGACATTTTACTCATTCCTTGAGCCCATTAAATTACAAATACTATCAGTACCAGAATTTGTATTGTATTGAAATACCGGAAAAATCTTTTGCTTACCTCGATGTAAACTCTGCAAAAACAGTAAATCAGCCAGTTGCACCGCCAAAGAACACCAGTTGTAACTCCGCTTTCAAAGCCTCATGAACCAAAATGCAACTGGTTTCTCAAAAATGAGCATCACAAAACAAAGTATCCATATTGTCATTTGTATTAATAAAATGGTTTCATTTTTGAACATTCATACATATAATTTTACTTACATAATAATCGTGCCCAAGGAATCGATATGCGCTACCTGATTACCTTGATGCCAATTCTTTTTTCAGCAGTAGTTTTTGGCTCACCTCTTAAGATTAAGCTTTCTGATCAATCTGTTATCTATACAGATACAGATACACTCCTCCGCGAATTCGAAACAGAAACATTTGAAACACAACTACCATGGTTTGAAGATGTTCGACAATTTACTGGCATACCGGTTGCAAAAATAGTCGAACGTTATGGCAACCAAAATACCTTTGCGGTGACCTTCTCTGCTCTGAATGATTACAGTGCAACGACAACCATCGAAGACATTAATAATTTCGACCCTATTATCGCTATTTCCATAAATAACCAACCTATTAGGGTTCGCCATAAAGGCCCATATTGGATGGTATTTAATTTAGACAAATACCCAGAGATTAATAACACAACTTACCATTCTCAAATGGTTTGGCAAATTGATGAAATTGTAATTTATAGCCATAACAATGATGAATAAAAATAACGCTAACAAATTTTTGACTCTACAATCTCGTTCAAAGGCGATGCTTTTAGCGTTATCCGCTCTACTGATCATGGCCAATTTGTATGTTTTTTCTGAAACACGCCAACTGGCTCGTTCTTACTCAGAGCAACAGAACCAAGCTACGTGGTTTCTTTTCCAACTCACCAAAGAGTTCTCTTCACTGGTATCTGTCACACCCTTTGCCATGGAGAATGAGCAGTATCGCAAAAAAACCGAGCTTGGTTATGAACTCACTTGGAGTCGATTTGATCTACTGCTTAACGCACAAGAAGCCGATAGCTTTATGCAGTTAGCGGGGGCTCGCGATTTTTTTTCTGATCTTTTTCAACGCTATATTCGCTTAGAGCCCGAACTGTGGCAGCTTAAAACCCAAAGCCAAGCAGCATTGTTGGCTAAACACTTAGAATTAATTTATCAAGATATGATCAATTATGTGAATATCAACTTTCGAATAAAAAGTCCTATTTATCAACAACAGATGGAACAGGCGCGATTACTCAATCAAACCCAATTATTCTTGATGTCACTACTGGTCGTTTGCGCGATTTTGGTCGGTTATGTCTTACACTTAGAATCAAACTACAATAAGCATTTAGCACTCACCGATGCGCTTACAAAAATTAAAAACCGTCTCGCTATGACGGAAGAGATTAATCAAAGAATCGAAAGCCAAACCCCTTTCACGGTCTGTTTACTCGATCTTAATGGCTTCAAACAGATTAACGATCAATATGGTCATCAGGCCGGAGATATTGCATTGCAGACAATGGCGCAGCGTTTCAACTGCGCCGAACACAATCCATTATGCCAAGCCTACCGAATGGGCGGGGATGAGTTTGCTCTACTACTTCCACAGCAACCACCAGCAGAAATGGAACAAGCGTTAAATGCGATTTTGAATTGCTTTGATGAAGAGATATCGATTTCACCAGAGGTTTCTGTTGCCCTCTCTGCCAGCCTAGGGCTGGCCACCTATCCCAATCAAGGAAACACGTTTAGCGAGTTACTAAAAACGGCAGATACCAACATGTACCAGATGAAATTTGCAACGCAAAAACGTTCGATGCAACACTAAGCGCCATTCGTTTGATACTACACCTAGAGCTTTTTACACCAAGATTGGCACGCTGAACGAATTTGCGTTGCCGCCGCTTGGTACTGGTCCAAAGATTTAAGGAAAGGGTCTGCAATCGTGCCCTCTCCCCATTGCCCAAGCAAAAAAGTTTTTCCTCTCGCTTGAGTCGAAATTTTGCTGACACGAACAATTTGTTCTGGCTCCATCACCAGTATAACGTCGCTCCATAAACAATCTTCTTTCGTCAATTGATGCGCCTGATGCCCTTCAAGGTTTATCCCCATGTCATTGGCGACACTCATCATTGTGCTATCCACAGCATGACCCGCTAAATCACTACTTTTTACGGCGATACCCGCCGAGCGCACTTGGACGTCCGGCAACATTTTACTCAACATGATCTCGGCGAGAGGTGAGCGGCAGATATTACCAGTACAGACCACTAAAAATCGTTTAAACATCGCTTATTACCTTCTGTTGCCTCGTTCTCTGCAATGGCGTGGCTATCGAATAACTTGCACCAATAATGGCTAGTATTGCCAAAAAGGTCACCGTGTTGGCCGGTGCCTGTAAATTGAAATCAACCGTAATATGCAGCAACATGGCAACTAATGCCACAAGCCCCCCCAAAGCAGCGCCCTTACAAGTTCGACTTTGGCGATGACTAATCACCCATACCGCCAATCCAAATGCCCACAGTACCGCGAGAGCCAATAATAATGTGGCTGGTAACCCAACCTCCGCAACAAACTGAATATATTCGTTATGAGCATGATCATAAAAGCCGACGGCGTGTTGGGTATAACTTGGAAAAACTATGTAGAAGCTTCCCAAGCCACTTCCGGTCAACAAAAAGTCTTTCAACATAGGTATGCTCCATTGAACCACCAAGTGTCTGGTATCACTAGACAAGTGAGATTCTGCAATTCTTTGTTGCACCTTTTCTAGGCCAAAAAATGAGCCAAGCACAATAATATCGACAACGAATAAACTGATGAGTAGCCATGTTAATTTAGGCGGTCTTTGCTTGTAACAGCATAAAGCAATAATTCCGGTGATGAACGTCGCAACGAAAAAGGCACTGTTTCCCATTCTAGACCGCGTCATGACTAACGCGATAACCATAATAATCAGCGCAAATCGAATCAGCATTTTTTTCGAAACTAATAACTGTAGTAAGGCGTTCACTCTTTCCTGCCAAGAAGAGGAACCGGTTGAACTGCTGCTTAAGTCGATAACAATCAAACCTATTCCCATGCTGAGACAGAGCAACAAATAATTGGCGAGGTGATTTTTATACACAAATGAACCGGTCGCAATATCAGTCTCGGGAAAACCAAAAATCCACGAAGACTCTACACCCAAAAGAACGTTAAGTGAGGCATAAAAAGCCTGCAAAGTTCCGCTGACGACAATCGCCAACATGACTAACTTAAGACGTTTTTTACTATGAATTAGAATCGCACAAATACAGATAAAAAATAAATAGGCGACACCTTTAAGCAGTGAGATATACGTTGCCGCAGGATCGAGTGAAATATAGCCCCATCTCGCGGCTACGTTTTGGTAAGCATCAGCTGATGAGGGCGAAATCCATTCCAACATTGAAACTGGCATAGGGATAATCTGTATCAATACCCAAACCTGAAATGTGGCAATCGGGACAATCAACCAAAGAAAAGCCTTCAAGCGCTGACTAAGCGCAGAATCCCGAGAGTGGTAGAAAATGCCCGCGAGAACAAAAGCAATCGTTGCGATCCATACTTCTCCGATTGTCCAAGCCCAAATTCGATTTGACCCTAATGGTATTGGTAACCAAATTAGCAGTGCTATTAAACCAGCAAAACAACTACGCTCAAGCCAGCTAATCATTGAGAAACCCTTTCTTAATGTGATATTTATAAACGAGAGCATGAGTCTCGAATTTCGACGTCATTAAGTCAAAATATTCACTAAATAATCACTGCAACTCTCAAATATGGGACACACTTGGCAGGCTTTTTATAATATATTCCTCGTTTGCTTTAAGGTTGATAAACGAACCTGATATTGATTAATGGAAGAATCATGAATAAACGTATAGTTTCGCTGTCCTCTATACTTCTTATCAGCACCCCCTCACTTAGTTATGAAATGATTAACAATGATATCGCTTATCTCGATTTTTATGGTGATGTCAAAGCCAGTGCTATTTTTCTCGATGGACAAGATAATGAGTATTCATTTGGTGATTCTAAAATTGGCGTTCGAGGTCGATACGCAGTGACTGACCTTATTTCAATAGCGGCAGGCACCGAAGCACAAGTTAACCTTGATGCTGATGAAGATAAAAATGAAGATGACCTTTTTATCTCACAATACTTTGTCGGTTTATACGCAGAGTCGCTGGGAGCCCTGACTTACGGTAAACACAGTACGTCATCGGATGATTTATCGGGTGTCGATTATTCTGAAGTATTTGGTGGTAAATCCAACCTCAATTCAGTAGGTGTTAAAGGCGATACCATAAAGTACGTTTACGATAACGAACTCTTTACTCTCAATGGCACATACGGCTTTGAGTCTGGTGAACAAAAGCGAACCCTTACTGAGTTCTTTGGCCAATATAATCTTGCAGACCTGATATTAGTCAGTGGTATTGGCTCAACTGAAACCAACGCAACGAGCAACAAAACTGACGCCTTGTATTTTCATACCACAGCACGTTTAGAGATGGGTGACACCAATTTAGGGATTACCTACTACCATCAAAATTTTAATAATGATTCGCAACCCTCGCGCTCAGTGGATAAAAACGCCTTTGCCATTGCCGGTCAAATCGCATTTACTGTTGCCCTAACTGGTTACGCTGGCCATGAGGTCATTAACCAAGACTCCGATAACTCTGCGATAACTGGCACCCGAAATAACAGCTACCTAGGCTTATCTCTGGTTCCGCTTGAGTACACAAAGTTATTTGCTGAAGTTAATTTTGACTCGCCGATTCAAGCGCCTGATGAAACTAATTTTGCTCTCGGCGCGGCCATCGCTTGGTAAATAAAAGCTTTAAATTGTTTAAACAGTGAACCTATAAAAAGGGCTGTCATCGACCGCCCTTTGCTTGCTGTTGCTCTAACAATATGAATACCTACTAATGAAAACGGCGTTTCAGTCTGAACACCAATGATGTCAGTTGGCTGAAATAGGGTCTTTCTTGGTTGGAGCGTTAGGTATTGGAGTCTCGACTACCGTTTCTGTACCTGCAGCGGTCGCTTCTGCGATAATCGTTGGATCTATTCCCGCCTCAATCGCGGCAATAGTTATCTCTTCGTTACTCAACCCAAGTTCACGGGCGGTTGCAACAATCAAATCAATATAATCAGGATATTGGATAAAAGCGAGAGTCAAAACTTGTGCAAACACATCGAGTCTCTGCTTCGCGACTTCCTGCAAAAAAAGAACCAAATTATCCTCTACCGAGTACAAAGAAAACTGTTCAATTAGAGCTATCGGGCTAAGAGACGTATCTTGGAATAAACTGTCTAACTGCTCTTGCGTCATTTCTTGAGCATGAGCCATTGAAACCATAGAAAGCGCAGCTGCCATACTTACAATTTTTAGTTTTTTCATGAAAATCCTTTTATATTACCCTTAGAGATAACGACAATTTAATGCCCTACCCTTTCTTCTCAATCTCTCCGATTGACCTTACTTAAAGGCGTCTAGATTAATGACGACAATAATAAGGACTAATATTGTTGAACTCTAAAATGTTACAGGCTCTTTCTCCAATAACAGGCATTTTTAATATTGAATCATATTGCCAAAGTTTCATTTTATATCGTTCATGATCTAACAAATAAGAAATAGACTGTTTTTTATCCACGAGTGATAGCTCAGGCCAATGCGCTAGATAATAGATAAGAGACTGTTTGACCGTGAATGACTCATACAATCCCATTTCATGAGCGAGATGAAATTGTTTGATCACAACATCAAAAGGGGCTCCATTTCGCCACATTTGATTGGCTTTATTCACGACCACTGTTGAATCTAGAGGACGCTTTTTTTGTTGTTGTTCAAACTGATCAATCGATAGAAGTGAAAATTTCTCTACCGACTGTGGCTTTACTGCTTGAAAGCCTAACCAAGAGTAATACAAACCGAAAGCCTGATGATCAATAAAAGGCCCTGAAGAGGCGGGGGTCAACGTCATATCTAAAGCAATGTCATGTTTACCGGCTTGTATTGTTGCTCGATTCAAATCTGCCAAAGTATTGCGTAGTGTTTGGCTTTGCCAATCATCCACGCCCTTAATCACAGATAGAAACATGAGTAACAAAGCACCCACCATTAAGCCTAAGCTCATCATTCGCTTACGCATAACTTAAACCTTGCGTTACGTGGTCCGTTTCTTGTTGGGCTAGCCTTTTTTAACGATGCAATAACGTACATAAACAAAACCAAGGGCAAATGGGGCAATATAACGCGCATCAATCGTCATGAAAAAGGAACTGGCTAACACTAAAAATAGTAACACGGTAAAATCATATTTCATTCGGTGCTTAATAAAAAACTTGAACAGTCGACCTATATATTTGATATAGACATAGACAAAAAATATGCCACCAAAGATAACCCAATCGAAAAAGAAGGACTTGGTCGAGACACTTTTGGTTTCACCAACCACCAAATAGTTCGAAAACTCCGAAAAATTCAATAACCCCGGAGCGAGGCCATCAACAAACCTCAAAGCATAAACTCCATATTCATACATTGAAGGTAAATAACCAAAGAAACCACTGCCAATTGGATTGTAAATGAGTGACATAATCGCGGTCATGACCGCAGTGCCTCGAGTCGCTACGCTCGTGTAACGCTCAATATCATTAACGATTGAACTGCCAAGAAATGTCGTCACAAACATCGATATTGAAAAGAGTAAGATGAACGACGCAAGTAGTTTGTGAAAAGCGTTAATGCGGCTGAAAGTAACAAAAGTAATAAATACCGTCATTAAGAAACAGATTAAGGTTCCCTTAGAGGTTATAAGGATGACACTCCCGACAATAACTGGTGTGATAATGAAAAGATTAATACGAAAAATAGCCGCAACCATTAACAGTGCGAGCGAAAACTGAAATCCAAAGGTACTCGCTTCTAAGGTAAACCCCCTCATTCGGTGAGGTGACAAAGCAAAATTTTGATGGAAAAATGACGAACTATTAATGAACCCTCGTGCAACTAAGTTTAACAAGAATGCAAATATCACAACGCCAGCAATGACCATCACCCCTTGATAGATTGTTTTCTCATCCTGACGAATGACGGTTAAAAAGATAACAACAGGAGGAATTATAAGGAGTAAAAATCTAAGGCCACGATCAAACAAAAAGGTTTTATTGTAATCACCGTAAAAAAAAGTCAGCAATATAAATGAATAAACAAAGAAGCCAAATAACAACTTAATGGTATTAAACTCGGTTTCAGATAAGGTGCGATAGGACAATACGATAATCAGAGCAAGTAACGGAACAAGAACAATCCCTAATGGTGCGGTAAATACCCCACCAATAGACGCAAGAGCGGTATTTTCAAATGGAATCAGTAAACACAAAAATAAAAACACCACTTTTTGCACAATAAACTCCTAGTTGAGCGTGGAAAACGACTGGAAATAACGCTGATTCATAACATCTTCATGGAAATTGTCTTCAAAGTGCTCGACACAATCTTGTTGACGAATGTTGAGGTAAGCCCTTTCTGTTAGGACTTGAGCGATACCTTGTGACAAACCAGACTCACTTTCTAGATCAAATACCCATCCAGTGCGTTCATTAAGCATATCTGCGAGCGAACCTGCATTTGACGCAAAGACTGGAGTACCATTACGCAATGACTCCGCCACAATGAGACCGAACCCTTCCCACAGCGAGGGAACAACCACAAAATCAGCATACTGAAAATGTTGGTCAAGTTGTGTGTTCGCAACCCAACCTAGGCGTTTGATAGTGACATTCTCTATCGAACTATCAAGTAGTTGATAAAGTTCAGGACAGTCCTTATGTACCGCCTCTCCAATTACGGTCAGCTCGATGGGCTGTTCAAGCCGTGGTAACTTTGTCAATGCGTCAAGAAACAAGTGCAAACCTTTGCACATATCCAAGCGACCAACAAACAACATTCGTGTCGGCCCAGGATTTCTTTCACTTTCTGCTAGCGCTAAAGCACTGCCCTGGACGCCATTCCACACCAAGGTGGTCTTGTTTTCTTTGAGACCAATCTTTAACGCTTCGTTATATTCTGATGGTGAAATGCAATAAATTTGGTCGCAAAATGGCGCTAACAATCTTTCCGCGCCGATGTAGATCGATCGGTAGACGGTGTTTTTAAACGTCGAACTATAGCGAACATTGAAAGACCAGCCATGACTACAAAATACAATAGCGACTTTATTCCATTTAGCGAAAGGCCACAAAAAAGGCCTTAGAAAACCAGAAAATGTACTGTGCAAAAAGATCACTTGGTATTGTTTTATTTCGATTTTAAACAGCAACATCCAGAGTAGTATCACAACATTGAACGGTCTAAACCCTCTTGATTTCAGCGGCAAAATAGAACGGTGATAATCAAAGGCAAGGAATTCATTCTCAACCGCTTTCGAACGAGATAATGACTCAAAAAAAGTTTCAATTCCGCCAGGTGTTGTTTCTGAAATATTAAGTACTTTCATCACTACCCCGTATAACTCAGTCGACGCAACACTTGATGATTGCTTAGCCCATCAAGCCTGAATAGCAGACGTAAAACCATTACAATCACCGAATATCGATTTAATTTCGAATCCACCTTGCCAAATAAAAACTTATGATTTGAAACGATTTTGTCAAATACACGTTGGTCTTGGGTCTTATTTTTCACCAAAAACTTGATCAAATTGATATAACAAGTAGAGATGAACAAATTGACATCTTGCTCTCGAGCCATTTTTTTTGCTTGTACAGAGATTCGCTCAAATGCATCGATATGCGTGGTGTCTTTCTGTGTTAATGGGCTATTGATCGCCGAACCACTGCGCATAACGTGAAAATACAAAACTTCATCACTGATATAGCATTGGCGTGCACATGAAAGGTAATCAATGATAAATAGGAGATCTTCGCTAAAATGCAGTTCTTCATCAAATCTCAAATTATGTGTCAAAAGCAATTGACGAGAAACCATCAAGCCACACACGTGCAAGCGAATTGCTTTGGTTAAATACAAAGAAAGCGCCTGACGCCCATCCACTTTTTGCACGCGATTAATCGCCTCCTCTGACTTATCATCCAACACTTTTTTAAATGAAAAGAGTACTGTATCTAAGCTTGGCTGCTGACGTAACACCTCATCTAAATAAGTAAAAACCGTCGTTTGGTAATGGTCATCGGAATCTAAAAAGAGAATGAATTCGCCTTGAGCATGTTCAATACCGAAATTACGTGCGCTCGAAACACCACCATTCTCTTTACGTAACAGGCGAATACCATCATGCTCGATTGAGTAATTTGGACCTTGCTGGGAGCCATCATCAACTAAAATCAGTTCCACATCATTTTCTGAACGCTGAGCGACTTCTTGGGTAAACCAATCTACGATACGTTTGGCATAATCAAAGGTATTGTAAATAGGTACAATTACTGAATATTTCACGCAATGGCCTCCTGCCATAATCGATTAACGACCTCAAGCTCGGTCTCTTTCGCCTTATTCAACGCATTTTTAGACAAGGTGTGATAACGCACTTCATCACCGCATATCTGAACAATTCGCTCTGCAAACTGAGTGCTATCTCCTTGAGCAACACGGTAACCATTAAGTCCGTCCTCAACAATCCACGGCAGAGCATCAAACGTCTGATAAGCCACAATCGGTAAGCCTTGGCTTCGAGCTTCAATCAATGTCTGGCCGAACCCTTCATATCTTGATGTCATGATAAACATTGCGTAGTTTTTTAGTGTGGCTGCAACATCGCTTGTCGGGCCTCTAAAATGCACATTATCTTGGCTCGCCACTAATTCAATTAGCGATGCCACTTCACTTTCACTGCCGTCACCATAGATATCTAAGCTATATCCCTCTGGCAGTCTCGCTACGATCTCTAGCATGGCGGAAAAATTTTTCTGCCCTTCATCAATACGAGCAATAGTGACAAGTTTCTTGCTTACTGATTGAGTGGAAGTAGCCCTCATCAACTTACAACCTCGAGGGATGACACTAACTCGGCCATCAAGACGGGGGAATAAACTCGCCAGTGCGAATTTGTCTTGATCGGTATAGACAGTAAAGAGATCTATTTTACTTTGTAACAACGTCATGATGAGCTTTGACAAAGGCTTAAAGAATACAGAGAACTTATTCGTCTGCACTAAGACAACTTTGGCATTATTTAATGTGCTGCGAGGCAAATAGAGCAAATCGTTTGGATGGAACAGCACAACAATGTCATCAGAACCGAGCTGTAACTCTTTCACCGCAGAGATTTGACTCAACTTGGCCGAGATTTTGTTACCACTTCCATATTTTGAATAACGAACATGCGCGCTCTCAGCATAGTGCTCTTTTGTCGGATCAAACTGAAACAATTCGTAATTCTCACCGTGAAATAGATTATGTAAACTCCGAATCAAGGTCTCAACCCCACCCATGGTGGTGGATTTTTGTGGATTAATCGTGACAAGTTTCATCAAATATCCCTGCCCTTAATCGCTACCAAACAGATCACGGGTATACACTTTGTCAGCAACGTCAGCTAATTCTTCAACCATACGATTGCTCACAATCACATCACTGATTTGTTTAAAGGCGTCAAAATCGTTGACCACTTCAGAATTGAAAAAAGTGGGCTCTTCGAGTAACGGCTCATAAACAATGACTTCGATCCCCTTCGCCTTAATACGTTTCATGATGCCTTGAATACTAGAGGCGCGGAAGTTATCAGAACCCGACTTCATGATAAGTCTATAGATACCCACCACTTTAGGCTGTTTATTAACGATAGAACGAGCAATGAAGTCTTTGCGGGTGGTATTTGCTTCTACAATCGCCTGAATCAAATTGTTAGGCACGTCTTGATAGTTCGCTAATAACTGCTTGGTGTCTTTAGGCAAACAGTAGCCACCATACCCAAAAGAAGGGTTGTTATAGTGAGTGCCAATTCGTGGGTCTAAGCCCACGCCTTCGATGATTTGACGAGAGTCCAAACCATGGCTTTCGGCATATGAATCAAGTTCATTGAAATAAGCAACTCGCATTGCGAGGTAAGTGTTAGAAAACAATTTAACCGCTTCAGCTTCGGTTGAATTAGTAAACAAAACTTGGATGTCGCTTTTCACGGCCCCTTCTACTAATAGTCCAGCAAAAGTTTCGGCACGGGCTGAATTTTCCCCAACGATAATTCGTGACGGATAAAGGTTATCGTGTAGCGCTTTACCTTCACGCAAAAATTCAGGGGAAAAGATGATGTTATCAAACTCTAGGTCGTGTTTTACTCGCTCAGTGAAACCAACTGGAATGGTAGATTTGATGACAACCACCCCTTTAGGCGCATATTGCTTCACTTCTTTGATCACTGACTCTACCGAGCTGGTATCAAAAAAATTCGTTTCTGCATCATAGTTGGTTGGGGTCGCGACAATAATGTAATCAGCCCCTTGATAAGCCAAATTTTTATCCGTAGTTGCGGTCAGATTCAACGACTTTTCTGCCAAGAAAAGCTCAATTTCAGTATCTGAAATCGGTGAAATCCGTTGATTGATTTTCGCCACCTTCCCTTCATCAATATCGAGCGCTAACACCTGGTGATTTTGAGCAAGAAGCACCGCATTAGACAACCCGACATAACCTGTACCAACAACTGTAATTTTCATAAATCTTCCGTAATTTATTAAGCTTGTAGGTAGTGACTGCACTACGCTTGATATTTTTGACTGGACAATGACTGCTTCTTCTTTGCGAAGCGATTTAATAATGCTTTGGGATTATTAAGGTAGTAATAAGTACGTACCGGAACCAAAGTGATTTTTCGTTGGAAAAGTAAACCAACAACATGTGCCACATCCCCTAGCGACATCACCTTGTGAAAATTCTTTACCATTTTATAAAGTGAGGTGCTGTTTGTAGCGATAGCAAAATGCGCTATGTATTCGATACGTTTGAGTTCCACCAGATAGCGCGAACGCACGACCGCGGGTTTAAAATTCACCGTCAGGGTGCCTTTACCGCGAGTCACACAATAAATCTCCTGCGGATGAACCGAAATAGAAGCCGCTTTTCGGCCTGAAACCAGTGAGAACATCACATCATTTGAAGCGATCACTTGATCAAAATAGAGCGCATGTTGCTGCAGAAAATCAGTGCGGAACACTTTGCTCCATGGCACCGAAAAATGATAACGAATATCTTCATTACCAGAGTCCAAGTAATCACGTACTAAATCAGCATAAATATGATGTCGGTCAGACAATTCACCACTCACATCACAACGACTGGTTGGTGAAAAGTACGTGATGTCTTCAGCGCTTAATACACGATCAAGTAGCTCAAACGTTCCAGAGCAAAACAGATCATCTGCGTCAGCAAACAAGGTGTAGTCGCTACGAACATAGTTCAGCGCAACATTACGTGCCGAACCTGCCCCTTTCACACCCGTATCATTGGTGAACAATTCAAGGTGAAGGCCTGGGAATTTTTGCGCTAATCGCTCGGCATCTAATACTTGCTCGCTATTATCATCCACGATAAGTAGTTGAATATCATTTCGCACAGGTACCGACTGAAGCAAGCGCTCTAGCCCTTGATGGCTATTAAAGTGCGGAACAATGATCGCATAAGTAAATTCCATTTTAGTGCTTCCCAATTATGACGTATGAGCTTCAGGCTGTTTATCGAGGTGATGAATATAGTCACCGTAAACATAATCTTGCTTACCCTTCCCTTCACTAATCTGGTTGAGTAACACACCTTCAAACTGGACATCGTGAGACATAAATCGAGAGATGGTATTGCGCAGCGTCACCACACGAGTACTGGAAGCTCGGAGAACCACAACAACCTTGCCTGTAATTTTACTTACAATCATGCTGTCGCTGACCACTAAAGCTGGCGGTGTATCAATGATCACTTTGTCGAAGCGTTCCGCTAATTGATGAAGTAACTGCGAGAAACGCTCAGAGCTAAGTAGCTCTTGCGGATTTGGTGTCGGCATGCCAGCAGGAAGCACGGTCAGTCCCGAACGCTCATCAACAAACAAACACTCTTCTAAGCTCGAATTCATCAATAGGTGATTCGTCAGACCTGGCTTATAACGTTTGTGGCCAAAACGTTCCGCCACTGCAGATTTTCTTAAGTCACAATCAATCAGCAAGGTGTTTTCTACCTTTGAGAACGCCAGTGCTAAGTTAATTGAACAGGTCGTTTTCCCCTCATTTGGCAATGATGATGAAATAGTAATAAATTTGCCTTCCCGATTTGCAAGTGCCAACGCAGTTCTAGCGGAGCGAATTGATTCATTAAACGTCATGTACTTTTCGCTAAAGAAGACATCACTACCCAGCACCTGCTTCTTGAATTTGGTTAACTTAGGAATCCCGCCCAATGGAATAAGCCCCAACTTATCTTCACAATGCTTAATTGACGTAATAGTGTTATTAAATGCATCCAGCAATAAAACCACTGATATCGAAAGTAACAGCGCTGCAATCATGGCAAAGCCAACAATCAGCTTTTTATTCGGTTTAGCGGGAAATTGTGGCGTTAATGCTTCATCAGTAAATCGGGCATTACGCGAATCAAAGTCGCTGGTTGCCGTCGTTTCTTTCTGGCGGTTCAAAAAGATATTGAGAATATTCCTATTCGTCTCTTCCTCTCGAAGCAATGCCTCATATTGACGCTTTTTAACCGTTAAGCTCTGGAACTCTTGTTTGCGATTATCTAACTCACGGGCAATCAAACGCTCTTGCGAGCGAACCGCTTGCAGTTCTTTGCCTATGCCGCCCACAAGTTGGCCAATCAGCTGACTCAACTGCTCTTCGAGATTGCCACGCTTCGCGCTCACGGCAATCATTTTTTCGTGTTTAGGGCCATAGGTTTTGGAAAATTCGGTTTGCTCACGCTTAGCATCGGCCAACAAACTGCGTAAATTAATCACCTGAGGATGCTTAGAAATCTCAGGTACCGATGACACATCCGTCATCGCCAAAGAGCCGCCACTACTTAAAGTACTATAAGCAGACTCAAGCTGAATACGTCGGTCTGTTACTTCACTCAAGCGTAAGATTAAATCGTTGATCACAGCGCTGGCTTGTACATCAATGCCACTGTCATCGTCATCAACCAATTTTTCTTTGGCTAAGAATTCAATCAACGCATTTTCAGAACGTTTCAGTTGTTCTTGCAATTGTTCCATGCGACCAGAAATCCAAGACGATGCATGCTCAGTCGCATCCAATCGAGCATCAAGCCCTTCGAGGATGTACGCTTCGCCGACTGCATTAGCCACATCTGCCGCAAGTTGCGCGTCTAAAGACTCAAACGTAATACGAACCAGTTGGGTTTTTCGAATAGGAGAGATAAACAAGCGAGATTGAAATCTGGCCAATACCGCGTAACGTACTTTTGTCGCCTGCTCTTCCGCTGTTGGCTCACGCTGTAACTCTTCTGACTTAAACATCGGCAATGCCAGAATTTTCTCTTTGAGCAGAGCCTTTAATGATTGTTCAGGCTCAATATAAGGATTAAATTCTTTGTTATTTTCTAGATTGAGTTGTGCAATGACTCGCTCAGCAATACGGCGAGACTTTAAAATTTCAAACTGTGTTAAATAGTATTCTTGTTGGGTCGAATCAATACCGACCACTTCTTCAATGGAAACCGCGTTGCTCGTTTTAGATTCAATCAAGAGCGTCGCTGTCGCCTGATAAGTAGGCGCAATAGACAATGCAAACAGTGCAGCAAGCACCGTTACAAGAGCGGTAAATAGTGATATTTTCAACCAGCTGCGTTTCAGTAATACTATGTACTTACCAAAATCCACCGACTCCCCTTCCACTGAGGTTTTTTCATCACTTAGTAACTTCATACTTTCCCTAATAATTCGTCAAATTGAGTTGGTTTGTGGCCGGTGTTACCAAAAAGAAGCGACAACATGAATCGTGTCACCTGGATGGATAACTTGATATAACTCAGCTTCGATTTCTGTGTTTTTATCAAACTCAGTGGCTAGCTGTTCGGCACTCAGATTGGCGTACTGATCGGACTCTGTGGATTTGGTGCGGTAAGCACGAGCGCTACGACGGTATTTACTCATCACGCCCCCAGCTAAGGAAATTGCTTTTTGGACTGTGAGTCCTGGTTCGTATTCATAACCGCCTGGCTTATTGACGAGGCCGTTAATATAAACATTACGATACTGAACAATAGCCACGTTCACCTTAGGGCTCACAAGGTAATCGCCTTGTAGGCCCAGTGTTATCTCACTCTGGACTTGTTCGAGAGTTTTACCCCCAAGTTTAATAACACCGAGATAGGGATAATCGATGACTTCACGATTATCTATTTTTTGCTCCTCTATGGTCAGGTTCTCTTCGCCATAGACTTTTATGCTAATCACATCACCAGCGGCAAGTTGATACAAATCACTGCTATTTGCAAAGACTGAACCAATAGAAATACAACTTAGCATAAGGATTTTAAACAGCTTATTAATCACTTTAACACCTAATCTTACTGGTTAATTTAATACGCGGTTTTACCGACAAAACCTTTAAAAATGGTCAAGAAAATAATCTTAATATCAAGCCATAGAGACCATTCACGAATATAATTCAAATCGTACTCAACACGCTTTTCCATTTTATCTACCGTATCAGTTTCACCACGATAACCATTAATTTGTGCCCATCCCGTAATGCCTGGTTTTACTTTGTGACGGAGCATGTAACGATCAACAATTTGGCGATATTCTTCATTATGGGAAACCGCGTGTGGTCTTGGCCCAACAATAGACATACGACCTTGAAGGACATTAATAAATTGAGGAAGTTCATCAAGGGATGTTTTACGGATAAAAGCACCAAATTTAGTAATTCTGGGATCGCCTTTGGTTGCTTGTTTAACCACTTGGCCATTATCCATAGAGCGCATAGAACGGAACTTCCACACTTTTATTTTCTTGCCATCAATACCATAACGATGCTGTTTAAAAATAACCGGACCTGGGGATGACAATTTAACCCCAAGAGCAACCGCCAGTAACACCGGACTAATTAGCAATAAAATAAGGAGTGAAACAACAATATCTTCCAAGCGCTTAACAAAGGTAGACATACCGTAAAATGGCGTATCATGAATACTTAACGTTGGGATATTGCCCACATTACGCCAACGAGATTGAATAAGATCATAAGTGAAGAAATCAGGTACGATATAGACGCGAGCGGTACTATCTGCAAAATAATTGATCACTTCTTTTATTCTAGTTGATGCTTTCATAGGCAAAGCAACATAAACATGGCGGAAGTCACGCTCTTTCGCCATTTTCAACGCATCGTTAATTGAGCCTTTGAGGGCGATATCGAGATTGTCATTGGATAAACGATCTGGGCTTCTATCGTCGAAAATGCCGACTAAGTTAAGCCCATGATGGCGACTTGATTGAATTTCTTTTGCTAATGCCAACCCTGCCGGCGTCGCCCCGATAATGATGCTTTTTTTCTCATAGGAATTTGATTTTGTTGATGTTCTAACTTTGCCACTCACCAAACGATAAGTCGTCAGTAATACGGGAGTGCCCACAAACCAGAGAGTAATCGCTACACGAGAAAACGAATCGGTAATTTTGAAGCCAAAAGCGAGTACGAGCAATAAGCCAATCGCACAAAACCAAGATAAGAGTATTGGGGCAAACGTTTGACGCAATGAAGAAGTAAAAGAAGGATTATAGACACCAAGCAGCTCAGCCATAACACTAAAAGAGACCACCGCAACACTGGTCGCTAGTAAGTAATAAATGTTCCACGAGTCTGCGTATAGATTGGCAGACATAATGATCGTTGTGATCACAATCCCGATATCTAACACGCGATAGGCGATGACGTGCTCATCTCCATGGTGTTTTATAATGCCTATTTCTCTCATGACTATATTCCCTGAACTAAACGAATTCCATTCGATTCCAAAGTGAATATGCCGTCATACTTTGTTAGCACATCACTTTAATCTGGACATAGTCTGTATTTATTTGCGACAAAAACAAAGTAGATTTATTTTCTATTCAATTTGTTCCAGACTTTGAGATTGCAATAATTCCAACTTGTGAGAATATCAAGATAAAGATTCGACTATAGTCGTAAAAAAGCGATTAATTTGGATATTTAAAGCAATTCATCCATAAAATTAATAGGGCTATATAGTTTTTTAAAACCACAATAAAATAAACACATACAACTTTATGATTAACTAACAGTATAAACCAGCCATGCAACGAACAATTTAATTACAACATAACAAACTGTAAAATAACAACCCGCGCTGCACACCTAGTCATATAATAATGCCGTCAAAATACTCGTTCGTATTTGATCAATTCTAGACATAAAAAAGCCCCTCACTTAGGAGGGGCAAATGTTACCATCGCTTATAGTTATAATGTTTTACCAGTAAATTTATTAACCAAAGTCACCGTTTACATAACCTTGAGTGCGGTCATCTCGTGGAGAGTTAAAGATAACACTCGTTTCATCATGTTCGACTAATTCACCCATAAGGAAAAAGGCGGTACGGTCTGATATACGACGGGCTTGTTGCATAGAGTGCGTAACGATGACTATCGTATAGTTCTTTTTCAGCCCTTCCATCAAATCTTCAATTTTGTGCGTCGCGATAGGATCAAGTGCTGACGTTGGTTCGTCCATTAAAATAACATCAGGTTCCATTGCGATGGTACGTGCGATGCACAGACGCTGCTGCTGTCCACCTGAAAGGCCAAACGCATGGGATTTCAAGCGGTCTTTTACTTCATCCCACAATGCTGCACCACGCAACGAACGCTCGACCACTTCATCAATGTGCTTCTTGTCTTTCATGCCTTGAGCACGTAGTCCATAAGCAACGTTTTCGTAAATACTCATAGGGAATGGATTTGGCTTTTGAAACACCATCCCCACTTTAATACGTAGGTCGGCCACATCGATATTGCCATAGATGTCTTCTTCATCCATGGTCAATTTGCCTGTAATTTTTACACCTTCAATCAAATCGTTCATGCGATTTAGACAACGTAGTAGTGTTGATTTGCCGCAACCAGATGGGCCAATTAGCGCCGTAACTTGACGAGTTGGAATAGGTAGGTTGATCGATTTTAGCGCTTGGTTGTCACCGTAAAATAGATCTAGGTTTTCAATATTAAATTTGTTCATCATGATATCTCTTAAATCTTAAATTCGTTTCTGTCGATTGTGTCTTAGCGCATTTTGTTGCGGCGCAATCGACAGCTTAAGTATGCGTTAAATTAGTAAGTTGCTGTGTTGAAACGGCTTGCAATCAACTTTGTCACCATATTGATAAGCAGTACTACTACTATCAACACTGTCGCTGTACCGTAAGCTTGGTTCCATTCTTCAATGGTAAATAGCTCTGTGGTTAGCTTATATAAGTGAACAGTCAACGTACGACCAGAATCCATCAATGAATCTGGAATACGAGCTACCATACCTGCGGTTAAGAACACCGGGGCGGACTCACCAATAACACGACCAATACTTAAAATGACCGAAGTTAAGATACCTGGCATTGCACTAGGCAAAATCAAACGCCAGATAGTATAAATTTTTGAAGAACCTAATGCGTATGAACCTTCACGATAAGCGTGCGGGACTGACATGAGTGCTTCTTCTGTTGTACGAATGATTACCGGCAAAATCAGAATACTTAGCGTTAGCGCTCCCGACAAGATAGAAAAACCTAAGCCAAGAATCGCGACGAAAAACGTCATACCAAATAAGCCAAAGATAATCGATGGAATACCAGCCAGCGACTCGGTACAAAAACGAATCACTTTAACCAGACGACTGCCTACTTTTGAATATTCCGTCAAGTAAATTGCCGTCATGATGCCCAACGGCGCAGCAACAGCAATTGAAGCCATTACCATGTATAGCGTTGAGATAATCATCGGGAAGATGCCTTGCTCATCGCCAGTACGGGTGTAGTCGTCAGTCACAAAGTTCCAATCAACATGTTGAAGACCGTTTGATAAAATGTACCAAATAATCCAGAACAAGAAGCCAACTGTCAGTGCCGCGGCAGCCCATACAAACCCGCTTAAAATGTTGTCTTTCATCTGGCGCGAGCGTTTAAGTTTTGCGTAATCCATAGTCATCACCAGTAGTTATTTTGTCTTTTGACGATTCAGATAAAGCAGCGCAGCGTTTAGCATCATAATAAATGCTAATAAAACAACGCCCGTTGCATAGAGTGCACTCGCATGTACACCACTTGCGTAAGACATCTCTATCGCTATATTCGCCGTCAGTGTACGAGCCGAATCTAAGATACCTTGTGGCATTGCTGGCGCATTACCCATAACCATGATGATCGCCATCGTTTCGCCAAGTGCACGACCAATACCCAAAATAACCCCTGTCATGATGCCTGAACGCGCAGCAGGAACTAACAATTTAAAAATGGTGTATATCTTTGATGCACCCAGTGCCAAAGAACCTTCTTTATATGTTCTTGGCACCGCGCGAATTGACGTTTCCGATACGGTAATAACCGTCGGTAGAATCATCACACCAAGGACAATGATACCCGCTAGGATGGTATTACCCGCAGGGACATCAAAGACATTTTGAATCAGTGGAACAATAATAACTAAGCCAAAGAAGCCGTATACCACCGAAGGAATACCAGCCAATAGCTCTACCGCAGGGCGAATAACATCCGCGATGCGCTTTGGCGCAATCTCAGCGATGAAAACAGCCGTCAGTACACCTATAGGAACGCCGACGACAACCGCACCGAAAGTTGAAACAACCGAGGCGACAATCATGGTTGCAACACCATAAAGAGCCGGTGGTAACCAATCTTGTCCCAAAACGATACCTGTCACGCCAACTTCTTGGAACGCCGGAATAGATTCACGGACGATAAAGTAAGCAATAACGGCAAGAGAGATAATGCCGATTGCGGCACTAGTCAGAAATAAGCCATGGAAGATGCGCTCTTTCCAGTCAACGCGCTTTTTAGCACGTAGGCCAGGCTTAGATATTTGAGTCGCTTCAGTGTTCATAAGCTCTTCACTATTTGTTGCGATGGTCATAAAAAATCACCGTACTTGCCCAATCATATCGGGCAGTCGTGTAACAAAAGGCTCAGCCCAATGCGGGCTGAGCAATAATGGGTATTCGAATATTAGTTAACTGAGATGTAACCTTTACTTTCTACGATTGTTTGTGCTTCGTCAGTTAGCATCCAATCTAAGAATTTTTGAGCTTCAGCCGTCGGTTTGCCTTCTTTGTAAAGAACAAGGAATGGACGAGCTACTTGGTAAGAACCGTTCTTAACGTTATCTACTGAAGCTGGAGTGCCATTGATATCAAGCGCATTTACTGAGCCATCAACAGTACCTAGTGAGATGTAGCCGATTGCGTATGGGTTAGATGCGACCATTGTTTTCAGAGCACCGTTACCGTTGGCAACTTGAGCGCGTTGAGAAATCGCTGATACTTTCTTATCACCAATTTTTTTCTTAAGCTTCATGATATCTTCAAATGCGCCACGCGTACCTGATGCTGTATCACGAGTAATAGCGACGATTGGCTTATCTGCGCCACCAACGTCTTTCCAGTTAGTGATATCACCCTTGTAAATTGCCGTAACTTGCTCAGCCGTTAGACCTTCAAGTTTGTTTTTCGGGTTTACCACAACTGCGATACCATCACGAGCAACCACTTCTTCAACCAGTGTTGGCTCTTTTTCTGACTCTTTTAGATTACGAGATGACATGCCCAAATCTGCACTGCCATTTTTCGCAGCTTTAACGCCCGCTGAAGAACCAGGTCCTTGGACTTCAATATATACGTTTGCGTTGTCTTTCATGTATGTTTCAGAGAAAACTTCCATCAGTGGCGTAACGCTACTAGAACCTACAGCAGAGATAGTTTCTTTTGCTGAAGCTGGAGTCACTGCTAGTGTACTTAGTAGAGCAATCGCTCCGATAACTGTCTTTTTCATCACAAGTTCCTTTATTGGCTTTATTGCCGTTGTGTTTATTCAACGATGCCTACTTTAGGGGGTAAATATGACAGTTGTGTTTCACTTAATTGAAGCCTATATGACAGTTGTAAAAAAGCATTCGCCCACAGAAAACAAGACTAAATCATTGATATTTATAGAATCAACAACAAAACCGGCGTAAATACATACAGCTTATCGCATAAGAAATAAGCAGTAATTTCGCTTTTTGTCATAAAGTAAAAAAGCCAGTCATAATTATGACTGGCTTTTAGCCCAACAGAGTTGGATTACAGGAGCACACTAGTCTAGGGGGAAAACTAGTCTGCTTAGGGGGAAAAGTCTCACGATCTGATGGTAACAACCACTCGATCTAAGTTTTCGATTTGATCAATGCCGCCGCACTTAACATTGCATCTTTAGTACAGACATCAATGATTTTTAAGTGATTAAATCGCTCTGGATCTTTAATCGCGACATCATGAGCAAAGATCACAAAGCGCGCTTTTTCGACATCTTTGGCGGTAATACGATTATTGATACCATTAGCACCTTGTGTTTCAACCTTAATCTTAATTCCTAACGCGTAAGCGGCTTTTTCTAACGACTTCGCTGCCAAGAAAGTGTGCGCAACGCCTGAAGGACAAGCGGTAACCGCCAGAACTTCCGCTTCGCCTTCACCTTCAATAGAACGATAACGCTCAGCACAACTTAAGCTTTCATCTTCATTGACCGTCTTTTTTAGCAAAATAACAATAGCCGCGGTGGTGAGTGCCCCTGCCAAGGTGCCGACGATGTAGCCAATTTTCCCATCCACAACTGGCAGCACAATCCACCCGCCCCACGGCGCATGGTTGACGACATGAAACATGAAACCCATTACGTTACCCACAATGCCACCGGCAACAATTGCGGGGATAACACGCGCGGGATCAGAAGCGGCAAATGGAATAGCGCCTTCACTGATGCCTATCATGCCCATAATTCCAGCCGCTTTGCCCGCTTCACGTTCATCGCGTTTAAATTTCTTTGGTGATAGCAGTGTTGCTAAAGCCATCCCTAACGGTGGAGTGCAAATTGCAATTCCAACCCCACCCATTAACCATGGTTGTGTATTAATCTGTGTTTGCGCGAATAACGTCGCGACTTTATTGATAGGGCCGCCCATATCAAACGCCGTCATAGCACCGAGAACAGTGCCAAGCATGATCTTGCCCGACCCTGCCAGTCCAGCCAGCGATTGATTCAATGACTCCATCGCATTCGCAATAGGAGCGCCAATTAGCCACATTACCGCACCGCACGTTACAAACGTGCCAATCAGTGGGTAAATAAAGATAGACCCGAGTGAGCTCATGCTGCTCGGCAATTTAATTTTCTTCAGCAGCCATACCACGTACCCGGCAAAAAAACCGACCACGATAGCACCAAGAAACCCGGTGTTGTAATGACTCACCGCAATCCACGCACCGATCATACCCGGAGCAAGACCTGGTTTATCGGCAATGGAATAGGCAATATAGCCCCCCAATACCGCGGTAAATAAGGTCAGCCCCGCGAGACCCATTTGGGCAATATCCGCTAACACTCCTGTCGTTGGTACACCACCATGACCAGAAATCATCACTGATAACGACAACAATACGCCACCAGCCACGATAAATGGGATCATATGTGAAGTGCCAAACAACAAATGCTCTTTCGCCCTGGCCAAACTTTGCTTCATTGGACTCAGCGGCGGAGCGAGTTCAACCTGATCGACATAGACGTTATGGTGCTCAACACCAACATCGGTCAATAATGCTAGAGCTTCCTCTATTGACTGGACTTGCTTAAGGTCCGTCACAAAGCCATCTTCAATCAATTTTGAAGAAAGCTGCGCTAATACTTCAATATGGTGGTGGTCATCGCCATCTGGAGACGCGAGCATAAAAAACACATCCGATAGCTCGCCATCTTCAGCACCATAATCGATGCCATTTTGACTGATGCCAACCGCCACTGCCGGAGTTGATACTGCATAGCTTTTTGCATGAGGAATGGCGATACCTTGTTCAAAACCGGTATTACCGATGCTTTCTCGTTTCCAGATATCCACCAGAAAGTCGTTTTTGTTTACCAATTTACCTGCCGACTCTAACAACCCGACAAGTTCCAGTAACACTTCTTCCTTGGTTTGAGCTTTAAGGTCTAAACAGATCGTCTCTGGTTCAATTAGATTTGTTATATCCATTGTTATTGTCACCTAAAATTTGAACAAAAACGGCCCATGCATGAGCGTAGATTAACCAACCTTACCCCATGTAAGATATAGGAGGAATCTAGCATTAACTGGAAAAATGTAACACTCATTTCAAACTGTGATACGCCTCTTACCTGAGCATGGTTTTAAGCGAACTTTTCTCGCTTTGATATGCTAGTATCGGGCAAAAATAGAGCCGAGAATCATGATGAAAATTGTTGCTGTCACTGCATGCCCAACCGGTATTGCTCATACTTATATGGCCGCAGACGCCCTAGTAAAAGCGGCATCTAAATTCAACGTCCAGATAAAAGTAGAAACACAAGGCGCAATGGGGATCGAAAACCCTTTAACGCCATTAGATATCACCCATGCAGATAGAGTTCTTATTGTCTCTGACATCGAGATTGAACAAGCCGGTCGTTTTGAGGGAATGAACAAAATTCAAATCCCAATCGAAGATGTATTACTTAACGTCGACAAAGTGTTTCTTATTCATTGCCGATAACTCAGAGCAGAATTGAATATCGCTGATGAACGAATATCAAATTACATTTTTAGTCGATGACGCTAACGCCAGTGCTCATGTTGCATCACCACTGCATCGAATCGCCAAGAAATTCAAAAGCTCACTGCATATTTTGAATATTACTCAAGATCGTTGCGCCAAATTGACACGATCCATGGCAATGCTACAAGCAGGGTTAATCAAGGGTGACATTTGCCAAATAACCGCAATGGGTATTGACGCGGAACTCGCTTGTTTTGTCATAAAAGACATCATAGCCGAACATTTCACACTGGTGGGTTCACAGATCAATTATGAATTTTCTAGCCAACTGGCTCAGCAATTACCGCAGATCTGCCCTCCCAGCGAAATACATTGGCATTACGCCAAAGCCCGCACAGAATTGACCAAGTTCGAATGTCTAAAAGGACTGGCTCAACTGATTTACCCTGACAATCCAGATGAGTTGATTCTGGCCTTTATTAAAAGAGAGGAACGCTCATCAACATGTGTCACTCCAGGCATCGCATTGCCCCATGTCATGTTCGCTGATGTCGAACACGTTTCGGTCGCCGTCATCGTCAATGAAAAAGCCATAGACTGGGCATCAAAGATGGGCGATGTGCACATCGCAATAGCACTGGTAATTCCTGCCAAACCTAACCGAGAACAAATTATTTCCGCAACAAATCTCACCCGCAACCTTCTTAGTGGGCAAATAGCGGAACGTTTATTGTTTACCCGAAGCAGCGTAGATCTACAAGCCTTACTGATGTACTCCATGTCGCGCCTCATTGTTTAACGAAACACGCAGCTAGTCACCAGCATCCTAGCCCACCATCGATAAATTATTTTTACGCCGAGCCACGATATTCGGTTGGCGTTCGACCGGTTCTATTTTTAAAGACTCGACAAAAATAGTTCACATCTTTAAAGCCACAGCGCAGCGATACTTCACTCAACTTGAAGTTGTATTTTTTCAACATGAACTTTGCTCGATCCACCCTTACCCAAGTAATGTAATCCGCTAGCGTCATATGGCCTTGTTGACGGAAAAGACGTGACAAATGGTTCGCAGAGATACTAAATCGCTCCGCAATACTGTCGCGCGAGATCGGTCGATGGAAGTTATCTTGAATATAGATACATATTCCTTGATAAAGATCTTGAACACGACTTTGCGTTTGTTCGATAGGCGCTTCGAGCATAACTTTGCTGTATTGAAGCAATGCTTGCAGTAGCAATTCATCCATCGGTTTTTTGTGGCTCTCACGCGCTAAAGAACTAAGCGCCTCAAGAATATTGTCAATCGCAAAGCCTGATCGAGTCTGAATACTGTGCTTTTGGACATCAAAAAAACCGGTTTCACCTTTGCGCTTGCTCACCAAGCTCAAGCCCAGTTGGCGACGACCAAATAAGATACTTAAAACGGAACAATCTGTATCCCAGTCAGGTTTATTCCAGCAGTTTGGCGGAATAAAAATAGCATCACCCGCCTTGGCCGCAATATGAGTGACCTTGCGATCATGGCTTTCCATCTCATTGATATATTCGCCATCCAATACCAATTCAAGTCGCGGAAAGTTTACTTGGTAGCTAAATTCTGGAGGCGTATGAAAATCACCAGCAAACCATATGTGATGAAACGGTTCGCGTTCACTAAGGACTGAAGATATCAGATCATGAAAAATCATTGAATGGGCTCAAATTACGCATTCTTAATGCTATTAAGATAGATATACATCGGTAGGTGGTCATTCACCAAGGAGCAAAATCACACTTCAAAAATTAGGTTACAAAAATTCAGCCTCTGTGACAATTTTATAGCTAATTAATTCAAACTCACTCATAAAACCCAATAAAAACAATCAGTATAGACATAGCACATAATTCATCCAAATAATTAATACGTCACAAATATGCAATCCAGAGCACCCAGCGACCGATCTATATCACACTCTTTTTAATGCGTTACAATTGTCTAGTAAATGCTTCTTTTCTTCACTACAGCCCATCAGCCTCACCCACCAGAATAACCCCATCAAAATAACAAAGTGAACTGGGGTGCGACATGATCACCAAATTAATCAATCAAGATTTAATTTCGCTTAATCTACAAGCAACGTCTAAAGATGACGTTTTTAACGAACTTATCGACATTCTTCATGCTCAAGGGCGAATCTCTGATAAAGCCCAATTTTTAACGGACATCAAAGCGCGTGAAGAGGTGGGTAACACAGGTTTCGAAGAAGGCATTGCGTTACCGCACGCCAAGAGTGCGGCAGTTACCGAACCCGCTGTCGCGATCGGCATTAGTCGTCATGGAATAGATTATGGCGCAGAAGATGGTTTGCCATCAAAACTGTTCTTTATGATTGCCTCTCCAGATGGTGGCGATAACCACCATATTGAAGTCCTTGCAGAGCTCTCTTCTAAACTGATCGAAGACGGTTTTATTGAGCGCTTTTTAGCTGCTCAATCGAATCAAGAAGCCTTAGATTTATTGTTAGAAAAACCTCAACCTGTTATCGCGATCTCAAATGAAGAAAGCAAAGGCTTTGTGATTGGCGTCACCGGATGCCCAACAGGTGTCGCGCATACCTATCTTGCAGCTGAAGCGCTTGAAAAAGGCGCGGCTGAGCTCGGGTACGAAATCAAAGTCGAAACCAATGGTTCGATTGGTATAAAAAACAGCCCAAGCGCTGACGACATTGCTCGCGCTGATGCAATCATCATCGCGAGTGACAAGCAAGTAGAAATGGCGCGTTTCGCTGGCAAACGTCTGATAGAAACCAATGTCAAAGCGCCGATTCGGGATGCAAAAGCGGTGATTAACGAGGCATTAAATGCGCCTATTTATGACGCTAAATCGGCGCCAGCGACTCAATCTTCGGCTGAAAAAGCTACTCAAGCGCGTGGTAACTTATATCGCTATTTGATGAACGGTGTTTCTCATATGATCCCGTTCGTAGTCACCGGTGGTTTGCTCATTGCGCTCGCACTAGCAGTCGGTGGCGAGCCTAGCGAATCGGGTATGGCAATACCGGCAGGCAGCATGTGGAATCAAATCCTTGAAGTCGGTGTGGTTGCCTTTACCTTAATGATTCCAATTCTTGCGGGCTACATCGCCTATGCCATCGCTGACCGTCCTGCTCTTGCTCCAGGCCTGATTGGTGGTTGGATTGCAAACAACGGTTCATTTTACGGCGCAGAAGCTGGGACTGGTTTTATTGGTGCCATCATAGCCGGTCTGTTAGTAGGCTACTTTGTTAAGTTCATCACCTCGATCAACTATCACAAATTCATTCGTCCACTCGTGCCAATCATGATCGCTCCGATCACAGGCTCACTGTTCATTGCCGGTTTATTCATCTTTGTTATTGGCGCGCCAATCGCGGGACTAATGGATAGCCTTAACGCCATGTTAACCAGCATGAGTACTGGCAATGTCGTGTTGTTAGGTATTGTCCTTGGTGGCATGGCTGGCTTCGATATGGGTGGCCCGTTCAATAAGGTCGCATTCCTATTCTCTGTTGGCATGATTGCAAGCGGTCAAACTCAATTTATGGGTGCGATGGCGTGTGCAATCCCAGTCGCGCCTCTAGGTATGGCTCTCGCTACAGTGCTTGGCCGCAAGCTTGGTATTTTTGAAGAATCAGAAATTGAAGCAGGTAAAGCATCAGGCGCAATGGGTCTGGTTGGTATCTCTGAAGGTGCCATTCCATTTGCAGCACAAGATCCTCTTTCTGTTATTCCAGCGAACGTACTCGGCTCTATGGTCGCGGCGGTTATGGCCTTCACATTTGGAATTACCAACAGCGTCGCTCACGGCGGCCCAGTCGTTGCCCTACTTGGTGCAATGAATTTACCGCTGCTTGCATTGCTATCTATGGCGACCGGCGCTGCTGTGACGGCAGTAACGTGTGTGACCTTGAAAAAAATCCGTAAAGCGAAGCTCGTTGCAGCGATCGCATAACCATCAGTACTTATCGAATGGCTTGAGCTTCAACTCAAGCCATTTTGCATTTCATCCTAGCCTATGGCGGTCACTTTTATGCAAAATCATTCCTTCGAACCAAATTACGCACCTCAAACCGTTTTCTTTCCAATGACCAATGTTATTCAAAACTATGCATGGGGCAGCCCATCATCGTTTACTCAACTGTTTGGCACTGAAAATCAAACCGGTGAACCTCAGGCTGAAATTTGGATGGGCGCTCATCCTAATGGTTGTTCCACCGTCAGTAATCAAAGTGGAGAGCCTACAAAATTGTCCTGTTTGATCGCGCAAAACATCAATGCTTTCTTAAGCGAAAAAGTCGCTTCCCGCTTTGGTGAACTTCCATATCTATTTAAAGTGTTGGCGGCGGAAAAAGCACTGTCGATACAAGTTCATCCAAACAAGACTCAAGCAGAACGTGGGTTTGCTCTTGAGGAACAATTAGGCATTCCACATAGCGCGGGCAATCGCAACTATAAAGATGCCAATCATAAACCGGAGCTTGTCTATGCGTTGACCGAATATCACGCTATGAATGGCTTTAGACCAGTTAAAGAGATCATTGCTAACTTTACTGATCTTGCGATCCCTGAGCTTGATTCACTACTCAGTCATTTGCGCGCCAACCCCAATGCTCGTGGTTTATCGCTGTTTTTCTCAGACCTACTCTCTATTGAAGGAGAAGCAAAACATCAAGCCATCAACGCTCTGCTCGCTCACGCGAACCATTGCGCAGATCCATTATTTGCATTGATTATCGAGCTGGAAAATCAATACCCTGGTGATATCGGCTTATTTGCGCCATTGATGCTTAACGTGATTACATTGCAACCTGGTCAAGCGATGTTTCTTGACGCAGAAACCCCTCACGCTTATTTAAAAGGCACCGGGCTTGAGATTATGGCTAACTCAGACAATGTGCTACGAGCTGGACTTACGCCTAAGTTTATGGACATCAATGAGCTTGTTTCATGTACCCGCTTTGATGAAAAACCACTAGAAAGCTTACTCTTAAACCCAACGGAACAAGACGACATGTTGGAGTACCCCATTCCAGTAGAGGACTTCAAATTCGCCATCGTTTCGCATTCAAAACAGCGTCAAATCCACACAGAAAGCGCCGAGATATTACTACCTCTTGATGGAGCAATGGTACTGACTCATGGCAATGGTGAGTCTTGCTCAATTGAAAAAGGCCAATCCGTCTTTATCCCAGCCTACGCGGACAACTACATCATTGACTGTGAAGGACGAGTCGCTCGCGCCTACAGTTAATCCACTACTGCTCTCTACAGCCTCGCACTCGCGGGGCTTTTTTATATCGAGTGTTCCCCTAGCTCAATTCTCAATTCTCAATTCTCAATTCTCAATTCTCAATTCAGAGCGCCCCTCCATTACGATCAAACTTCCCACCGTTTTATTAATGACCTCTATCACACTTGGATTCGCTTGATACAAATCTACAGTGGATGGTTTTTTTTTGCTATTTCGCAATACCTCCACTTGGATTAATTTTATCACATCACTTAAACACCTGAGTTAAACATGATTACCACACTAACAAACGTCAAATCAATTAAACACGAACTGAAAGCTAATAATAAAAAAGAAGTGTTCGAAGAGTTGGCTCAAATGCTATTTGATGAGAATCGAATCAGTAATAAAGAATCATTTTTACAAGATATCGAAACGCGTGAGTCTGTCAGTGTTACATCAACTGATGGTATCGCTTACCCACACGCCAAAAGCAAAGCGGTTACTGAACCAGCTATCGCCGTAGGTGTAAAGCCTGAAGGCATTGAGTATGGCGACGAAGATGGTATCAAACCAACCGTATTTTTTATGATTGCTTCTCCAGATAATGGCGCAGATCATCATATTTATGTACTACAAGAACTATTTGGTAAATTCAGCGATGAGTTCATCCAAGATATTAATAACGCAAAAAATGAAGAAGAAATTCTGAATATTTTAATCAATTCATAAGGTGGATTATTTATGAGTACCCTAACAGCTCAAAATACCAGCAACAGTGATTTTAAAAAGACACTCAGCACATTAAAAGGGCACCTACTTTTCGGTACCTCTCACATGTTACCTTTTATCGTAGCAGGTGGTGTTTTATTAGCTCTAGCGGTAATGGCGTCAGGTAAAGGTGCCGTTCCTGCTACAGGCATTTTGGCGGATATTTCAAATATCGGCATTAAAGGTCTAGTTCTGTTCCCAATCATCCTTGGTGGTTTCATCGGTTATTCAATCGCTGATAAACCAGCTCTAGCTCCAGCAATGATCGCTTCTGGTATCATGGCTGACATGGGCGGCGGCTTCCTTGGTTGTATCGTGGCAGGTTTCATCGCTGGTGGCGTGGTTTTCCAACTTAAGAAAATCCCTCTATCAACGAACATGACGGCACTTGGCGCATACTTCATCTACCCTCTGATCGGTACTCTAATTTCTGCAGGTATCGTACTTTGGGGTATTGGTGAGCCAATCAAACTGTTCATGGCTTCAATGAATGAATTCCTAGCGTCAATGGCGGGTGCATCAAAAATCGTTCTAGGTACTATCCTAGGTGGTATGACTGCATTTGATATGGGCGGTCCTATCAACAAAGTTGCGACGCTATTTGCTCAAACTCAAGTTGATACTCAACCTTGGTTGATGGGTGGCGTTGGTATCGCAATCTGTACTCCACCACTAGGTATGGCTCTAGCAACGTTCCTATTTAAGAAGAAATTCTCTAAACAAGAACAAGAAGCAGGTAAAGCAGCAGCAATCATGGGTTCAATCGGTATCTCTGAAGGTGCTATCCCATTCGCAGCTAACGACCCAATGCGTGTACTTCCATCAATCGTTGCTGGTGGTATCGTAGGTTGTGTATTCGGTTTCCTAACTGACACGCTACTGCACGCACCATGGGGCGGCCTGATCACAGCTCCTGTATCAAGCAATATTCCAATGTATGTGGTTGGTATCGCACTAGGCTCTCTAACAACGGCACTTATCGTTGGCTTCTGGAAACCAGTTGCTGAAGAAGAAGCTGAAGAAGATCAAGTAGCAGCACCAGCTCAAGCTGCAGCTCCAGTGGCAGGTGAAGGCGAATATGATGTTGTAGCGGTAACTTGTTGTCCATCAGGTGTTGCACACACTTTCATGGCTGCAAAAGCACTAGAAAAAGCAGGCTTAGCTGCTGGCATCAAGATCAAAGTTGAAACTCAAGGTCAAAACGGCATTCAAAACCGCATCACTGACTTAGACGTGGCAAACGCGAAACTGGTTATCCTAGCTCACGATATTCAAGTGAAAGATGCTCATCGTTTTGCCAACGCTAAAGTGGTTGAATGTTCAACCAAAGAAGCCATGAAACAAGCTGCGACACTGATTCAAGCGTAATCGACGTAGCCGACAAATTAGATGTAATTTCTAACCAGTCCTAACCCATCCGATACTTTCGTTGAGAGTATCGGATTTTTCTATTTGATGGGCCTGTTTCAACACTTTAACTGCACACGAAGTGCGTCACAAACATCGATTATCATTTTGCTTTACGCTATGGTTTTGCCCTCCACCACCATAAGCTAGCCGTTATTATAATTTCATTAATGATTCACAATGAATTTGCCTCTGACGCTGAGCATTATCGACATAATCGAAGATCATCTACCTAGTAGAGTGACCATCCACGAAATTGCTCAACAATGCAGTTTCAGCCGTTCATACTTGCAGCACCAATTTAAAGCCACTACCGGATTCTCAATTTCTCAGTATCAAAAATATCGCTTGATAAGCCTCGCCGCACGCCAACTGACAAATAGTGAACAACGGGTCCTTGATGTCGCTGTTGAATATGGTTTTGAATCCCAAGAAGCGTTCGCGCGAGCATTCCGACAATATACCTGCACCCTGCCTTCACAGCTGCGTGGTCAAGATGTCTGGGCCGACAGAATGTCGTTTCCACGCCTCGACATCAAACGTCTACAACTGCTAGCGTCAATACTGAGTTTACCTCTGACTATTTTGTCGCAAAGTCCCACCCGTTGGGGATGCTACACCTTCACCATTGATAGCTCCTCTAGAGACATAGACGTAATCGTAAAAGCGATTGATAACGCATACCAAGGTTTAATGGCTGAGCCTTATTCCGCCACCTTGCCTCTCCATCGGGCACAAGTCATCGAGTTTCGGGAGCATAACCAAAATCTCAGCAGTACTTACCCTCTCTCGATCGCGATTCCTTTTTCCGAACAGCAAAGCATCCCTGAAGAACTATTCGAATTGCGTTTACCAACAACTCAACTCGCCACTATTTCACTGCCTGAACCCAATTACGTCACTATCGCCTTTAATCAGTTATATCAAAGAGTTTATCAAGAGCATCAATGTTACTTCGCCGGCTTACCCGCCTATTGGATCTACGATCATCAAACAGGCCACCTGCAACACAAATACCCAGTGGAACTTCGCGAACAGGCAGATGCAGACAGTACATGGCAGCTTTTCGACAAAACCAATGAAGTATTACTTGATGAAACTCACCTAACCCTATCGTCACATTGGATTCCCCAGGCACAACGAGCAGGTACTCGCAGGCTGACTACCCTAATTAATCAGCTCACTTCATCTACGTCAGTCAAACAGCACATTAAGGCGGTGATATTTAACCGTCCTGATGTCAATTCAGCAGACCAATACCAATATTTTATCTGTTCGCCACATCCATTAACGCAGCCCAATCAGTCGACCGAGAAAGATGACCTGATTCACTGTGAAGGCTGGTATCTGAAAACACGTTGGCAAGGCAGCGACATCTACCAGCTAGAAAATGACATAGAGAAATTCTATCTACGCTTACTCCAACACGAGCACTATCAATATCGACCAGCACCTGAGGTATTGCGAAAGCTAACGTTCACTCAAGCCCAGGCAAAAAATGCCACCGCAGCAGCGGCCAAAAGTGGCGACGATATCATCCGCTTTGAGCTACTCACGCCTATTTTCGTCAATAAGCGCCTATAGAACCAATCAAGCGTTACCTCTACCGACGCATAGCAAAAAGGCCGTATCGCTACGGCCTTAGTGATCAGATAACCCCTCAATTAAAAATTCACCAATTGGATCACCTGATGAGCTTGTTCTGGATGAGCAAACTCTATTTGCGCCATGGTTGGGGGACCTTGTAACGCGGGGTTATTTGAATAGCCAAACCCTTCCGTAGGCAGACCACTGACATCTGATGTAAGTTGCTGATTATTATCTACATCTTGATAGGCAAATATCGCATATTTTCCAGTAGGTAAGCCTGGTATCGTCACCCCGTGCTCAACTTGTTCCGCAGAATATCCTTGTGCATGGACACTTGGCAGCCCCATCAGATCATCATGTTCTGCATAGACCAATACAATCACTGGCCCAGAATCTTGAATATTTTTAATCATTACCGACAATGGCGCTGAACCATCAGCATCTGCTTCAACACTCGGTAGAATCTGAGGTTTGAACATCAAAGACAACACTAACGCAGCTGATACCGCCCCGCCCATACCAATCGATAAACGCCTTGTTTTCGATAACTTGGTTTTATTTTCGCGTATCCAAGCAGGTATCCAGATTGAAGCAGCGCAGAGCAATATTAAGATCTCATAATGGCCTTCAAAGCGCTGGCTCATCAACATAGGCGCCATTAAATAAATCATTACTGTGTGCCAAGCGAAAACTTGCAACGAATGACGCCCTAGATAACTGAGCGGACGACAATCTAGCCAGGTCGGGCGAATACGAATCATCACAGCAATAATATAAGCCCATAGCGCAATATTGGTTGCTCTCAGCCAACCTAGCTCTGGTTTGTCGGCGAGTGAATAGAGCACACCTTGATGAATACCTAAGGAAATAAAGGCGCCATGATGCATCGCCATAATCAACAACGCCAATACACAACAAATGACAAAGATTGGCAGTGAATACCAACGGAATTCTGGGTTATTCGCCGCAAAACCCAATGCTGAGGCCACCACAAATAGTAATTGCCATGCGAACGGGTCAAAGTAGCCGGTTTTTAAATCGAACTGAGGAGATAGGTCCGCCAAAGAAGAGACCAGTAGCTGATCGGTAATGAAGCCGCTCATCCCCCAAACAATCAAACTCACTGCCATTACCATCATCATCCAGCCACGACGATAAGCGGCAATGATCACTGGTAACAAAGCGATATACATAATATAGAGCGGTAAGATTTCGAGAAAATTAGGCTTGTTGACCAGTAAAACACTCCAAATCACCGTCGAATAAGGCGCTTCAACCAGATTGGTAAAGTTTGGTAGTAATGTTTCAGCGGCTTGCGGCCAAAAGAGCACACAGAAAGCAAACCAAACAAAAATCACCACTAAACAAGCGATATGATAGCGGTAAATACTCCATGCCCTGCCCCATGCCTTTTGTCTAATGTCTATAAGGCTAAGCGCCGGTCTGCTATAAATAGCCCCCGCTAGAAAGCCGGACACAAGCACAAACCCTTCTGCGGCACCAAATTGCCCAAAAGGTTGTAAGGTGAACGTTTGAAAAATTGAGCTGCCACCACTTATCCAAAATAAGTGATTAAGAGTCATAACCAACAGCAATAACCCTCGAATCGAATCTAACGCGGGAATGCGCTTCATCATCATATCCTTATCGAATGTTAATCAGAGGACAGTATGCACACTCGCACTACCAGCGATCTGACCGATTGTGCTATGAATATGATCTCCATCGAAATACCGCATAAAGATACAATGCAAAGACATGAGCAAACCTGCTGCAACATAGGGATACAGCAGCGGAAAAATGACATTTGAGAGTGGGAAGGAAAAGATTAAGCGCAGCTGAGCAAAATAAAACAGCCGACGCTTTAATAGCATCGGCTGATGGCAACCAAAACTAAGGTATTTACCTAGGTAACGACTTGGCTATTTACGCGTTTTTTTCTCGGTTCGAGACATGTATAACTTTCACCGGAAAGAAGCGATCTTTGATAAACAAAAAAGCCCCGGAGATAAGAGCCAACACTGATACAAAGAAAAGCGCGTGCATGTGTAAGAACCATGCAAATATAGCCGCCAGAAAAGCAATAAAGGTAATCATGCGGCTGTTTGTCATTACTTGACCTAATTTTCTATCCATAACTCCTCCTCTATCTACCTGAAATATCGAAAAAGCACGAACAAAATGAAGACATGTTCCGTCTTTGGCTCATCAACAAGCCCAACTTGTGCGCCTATATTATCCAAACAATTGTATATAAAAACCGCAAACGAGATCGCAAATCAAAACAAAGATCCACTACGAATTAGGTTCTGTGAAAGGCGCCTCAAATATCTAGGAGGATGACTTAAAGGTAAACATCAATAAAGAAATAGCCTGTCATAGCGAGACTAGATAATGCGACAAATGCTTTGATATGGGAGGCTTTAAGCTGGCGAGAAACTCTCGCTGCAATATAGCCGCCCAGCAAACTACCACTGAGCACCGCGAACCCTGGCAGCCATGCAATCACTCCTTGCAGATAGAAAACCACAATAGCACTTATAGATACACCACTGGATACAACCAATTTAATTCCATTCATTTGATTAATGTCTTGATAACCAGCAAGCACTAAATAACTCAAGACGACAATGCCTAGACCTGCGTTAAAAAATCCCCCATAGACACTCACCATCAATAGTAAAATAGGAAGCGCCCATTTCGCACTGCCTATACGCTTCAACCATTCACTCAGGCGAGCACCAAACAAAAACAATAAGGTGGCAAACAACAATAACCAAGGAATGGAGTGAGTAAACATTTGCTCACTAATGGTCAGCAATAACGCCGCCCCAACCGCGCCACCAATCACACTCAATAGGAGAATAACGAGCACTTGTTTGGGTTGATGAATAAAATCATGACGAAAGCCATATGCTCCCGCAACATAGCCTGCGCTCACAGCAAACGTATTCGTCGCATTGGCCACTATTGGTGGAATTCCGATAAACATTAACGCTGGAAAGGTAATAAAACTGCCCCCTCCCGCAACGCTATTAATGACGCCACCTAATACACCAGCAATAAACC